>CAVDSU010000071.1:0-11802 GCA_963611685.1 bacterium | reverse complement strand
CTAGGCACTAGGACCTAGCCACTAATTCGGGGGGCACGGGGGGCGGCTTTCCCCCGCGTGTTTGGAAGCAAGGCGTGCCCTAAAATGGGGAGTGGCAGGAAGATCTCCAAAGGACGGAGGGGCTCTGCCCCCCGAACCCCCCAAAAACTTTAGGGTGGTGGCTAAGGGGCCAGTACCGGTACCGCCGGTAGGCGGAAGGGCGCCTGCGGCACCTTGCAACTAGCCGCTAGGCACTAGGACCTAGCCACTAATTCGGGGGGCACGGGGGGCGGCTTTCCCCCGCGTGTTTGGAAGCAAGGCGTGCCCTAAAATGGGGAGTGGCAGGAAGATCTCCAAAGGACGGAGGGGCTCTGCCCCCCGAACCCCCCAAAAACTTTAGGGTGGTGGCTAAGGGGCCAGTATCGGTACCGCCGGTAGGCGGAAGGGCGCCTGCGGCACCGCTTTCACCTACTACCTACTACCTTCTCCCTACCACCTAATTAGGCACCGCCGGCAGGCGGAAGGGCCGCGCAGCGACCTTGCAGGCTAGCCACTAGCCGCTAGCCACTATCCTGCTAGGTACTAGCTTATCGGAGTTCGATGATGGCGAAGGAGTGGTGTTCCAGGGAGAGGTGGAGGGTATTTCCCTGGAAGGAATGGATCTGGCTGCCGAAGTCTCCCAGGCGGAGGGGTGCGCGTTCGGGGGGCACGCCGAATTTCGTCTGTCGTTCCTGGAGCTCCTGGTATTCGGGATCCGGGGCAGTCATGCAGTCCTTTGCCTCGAAGGGGGGATTGGCGACGCCGAGGGCATTCCAGTCGAAAACCACATCGAAGGTCTGGTCGTCGTGGGACTTTCCCACGTGCCCCACCACCGCCAGGACCTTGTCGCCCCGCACATGGCAGCTCACGTAGATATCCTTCGCGCCCTCAACCCGCACCGCATTCTTCCAGTATCCCACGAAATGCTCGTCGGGCTGTCCGACGCCGAAATTCGCGAAGGCGCGCATGATCTTGTCGAACATCCCGTAGTGATTCCGCATGGGAGACATGACGGTGTTGTGGATCAGCGTCGCTGCGTGCTCCGCCTTTCCCAGTCGGAACTGGTAGTCGTCGGTCTCTTCGTCACCGCCATTTTCGGGGCGCAGGGTATCCACGGGGAAATATACGCTGTTGGTGATGCCGAAGGGCAGGGAGCTTAGCTCGCTGGCGAACATCTCGATGCCGTAGGTATCCAAGATGGTCTTCTTGTTGTGGAGCAGCGGACTGGAATCCTGGCGAATGTGCTCGCCGTTGAAGAGGTGGGAGGCGAAGGTGTAGGTAGGCAGGAGGTCGCAGTCGGTATTGTGCAGGACGATGACGGGGCTCTCGATGCCGCACTCCATCTGCACCAGGCACATCCGGCGGTAGAACTCGCGCTGCGCCAAAAGCGGCTGTCCACCGTGGCAGCCGTGCTCCCCATTGGAGCACTCGGGGGCATTGCCGAAGTCGAAGTAGAGTCCCTTCATCTCCGGGAAGCGCGTCAAGAGCGTCCGGACCTTGTGGGCGAAGAAGGCGGAGGCGGGAGAGGCGGGGCAGCAGTCGTAGATGAAGTGCCCGGTGTTGTCGTAGTCCTGCGCCAGTTCCGGACGGAAGGACCACTCGGCCTTGAAGGCGCGCATCTCGGGATACTTCGCGGAGAGGTAGCGTCCGCAGAGGTAGGGGACGGGGCGCACGTGGTGTCCATTGGTCTGGCGCTCAAAGGAGATTCGGTAGGACTCCGCGCAGGAGTTTCCGTCGCGGTCGTTGGTATCCGCGAAGAAGCTGCCCAGATCGCCGCGATAGACGCCGTAGGGCTGGTCGATGATCTCCACATCCTGGGCGGGGATGGGAACATCCCGGTTCATGGGGGAGGCGTAGCTCCAGTTGAAGGTATCGTAGGGATAGTTCTTCGCAAAGGGCCGGATGGGCGTCGCCAGGAATCCAATGCCGATCTCCAGGGGGGCATTCCTGCGGGCGTCGGAGCAAATGCGGAAAGTGACGGTGGCGACGTCGCCGGACTTCTCCACCACGAGGGCGTCCCGCGCATCGGCCGTCCAGCCTTTGCGGTTCTCGGAGAAGAAGCAGAGACCGCGCTCCTCGTCACCAATCCAGATGCTGGAGTAGTAGCGCACCGTGGTGGTGCCCTCGGGAAGCGCCAGGGTGGCCTTGGCGCCCCAGACGCCGCCCGTGGTGGCGCCATGCAGATACTTCGCCTGTTCGGCAGGCATCGTGAAGCGAATCGCCACCGCGCCCGCATCGGGCGACACGGTCATGCGATTCCACTGGACGCCATCGTACTCCAGCCAGCCGTCATTCCGGTAGCCGCGTCCCGCGGCCGCGAACTCCACGCGGTGCGGCTTCTGCAGACCGGTCCGGAATTCGTCGGCCGCCGCGGCGTGTCCGTCCAGGAGGAGCTCCACGGGGGAGGAGAGCAGCGGCACTCCCTGGCTGACGAACTGCGTCGGCAGCGCGCGGTTGTCCCACTGGTATTCCCGCAGGGAGACCTGGCAGGCGAGGCGCCCCTCCTCCGCCTGGGAGGTCATGGGGGCGAAGGGCGGAATGATGATGTCCTCGGGGAAGACCTGGGACTCCCATTCGCCAATGCCGGGATACTCCGCATTCTCGGAGGCCAGCGCATTGCCCTCGCCGTCTTCCAGCACAATCTGGTAGTTCCCTGCCGCCCAGGCGCGGTCGAAGGGCAGCTCCGCCGGCACGCTGTCGGAGGCAATCGCGCTGAGCTCCTCGCCAGCGGCATTCTTCAGGACCAGCCGTCCCCGGAAGTCCTTGCCGAACTTGTGGTTCAGGATAGCGTCCTTGAGGGTGACGCGGATCTTTCCCTGGAGGTAGAGCGGCGTGATGGTGAAGAGAGTCTCGTCCAGGCGGAAGGGGATGAGGAAGCGCGTGGCCACCTGCCCGTCCTGGTCCAGGGTGTACATCAGGCAGTCGTATTCGGCCTGGCCGATGGTCGTCGACGCCTTGTCGGACACATTCTCGCCGGGCTTCAGATTCCAGGAACGATGGAGAATGGAGAGCGGCAACGCGCTGCCATCCAATTTCGCCAAGGAGAGATCGTAGGTCACCTTGCCGCCCTGCGCACTCTCCACCAGATACTCCTGCTGAAAGTCGCCATTGTTGGGATTGCCCTGGAGGGGAATCTGGAGAATGGGCGCGGGACCAAAGGAAACCGGCACCATGGCGTCCACCGCATAGCCCTCGCCGGTCACATCCAAGGAGGAGTGCTGCTCAAAATCGGGGAGCTTCCAGGAACGGCAGCAGTTGATGCGGAGGTCCCCGGCGGGCGGGCCGTCCAGCCCCACGGTCTTCCAGGGGATGGTCATCTCGCCCTGCCAGACGTAGGAGTCGTCGATCTTCATGGAGCGGGAGACATTGTAGGTCCACGCACCATTCCACGCGGTGTCCATGCCGCGCCCCTCGCAGTATCCGCCGGCGATGTTTCCGGCAAAGCGGTATACGGCGTCCGTCTGGAGATAGACCTCCACGGACTCGCTCCCCCAGACCTCCGGCTCACTCTCGGGAGTGCGCAGATTGCCCTCCACGAAGGGCTGGTGGGGCGGAAAATGGGTATCGAAGGCGACATAGAGGTTCTCCTGGTCGTAGGTGAGCCAGAAGTGGTGGTCCGGGAGGCTGCCGGATTCCTGGGGATAGTTTCCCTGGATCAAGCGGGGGACGCTGGCGGCGTGCTTCCAGGCCTCCTCCGACAACAAGCCGTCGTTCACCGGGGCCGACACGCCCGCAGACAGCGGCGGCACGGAAAGCCGCTGCGGGTGGGTCTTCGCCAGGGGCTGGAACTCCACGCCCGCGAACTTCGCCACCTCCTGGGGAGTCAGCGCGGTATTGAAGACCTTCAGGGTCTCCAGACGGGTGTCGTCACACCAGGGATTGGTGCCAATCCAGCCGTCCGCATAGGGTCCAATATGGATTTGCGTGAGCTTGTCGACCGGGAGGGGCTGCTCGGTCTCCGCCAGGATCTTTCCGTCCTGGAAGAGCCGCAGCCACTGTCCGTCCCAGGAGAAGCCCAAGTCATAGGCCCTGCCGGGTTCCAGCAGGTCCGTCATCTCCATGCGGAAGGTCTTGTCCTGGTCGGAAAAGACGAAGGCCCAGCGCTTGTCGCCAAAGAAGTAGTATCCCGCATAGAGGCGGGAGGCGGTGCGCAGGGTCACCAGGGTCCGCATGGTATTCCGGGGCTCGCGGGGCTCCTCAAAGCGCGCCCGGAAAAGGATGGTGCCCTCGTTCTGACCCAACAGGGGCAGAGCGGGAAGCGAAAAGCCCTCCGCGCCGACCAACAACGCACCATCTTGCACACGGCCCGCACCCGGAGTGTGCGCCACACTCGCCACTACCGCGCTCCTGTCACGGGAAAAGTCCAAATCCAGGGTCTGGACCGCCCAAAGACTCGCGAAGGACATCGTCAAAAACAGGAACGACAACAGAGGCAGAAAGGCGTGGCGCATGGGGCAAGAGGCGGAAAGAGGGTCGTCAAAAGGGCAAAAAAAGCGCGGGAACACGGCATTCCTCCTGGAATGCGGCGCCCCCGCGCCAGGAACGAAGAAACGTTTTTTTCGAAACTCCTACCGGTCGAAGTAGAAGGTGTAGGTATCCAGCAGCACCATCTTGTAGGGGTTGCGTACCTCGGTGTAGTTCTCGTACTTGTTGCCGCAGTGGGTCTCGATGCTCTCCACGTGCGCGTCGGGGAAGATGGCGTTCACCTTGCCGTCATGCATGCCCGTCCACTCGCCGAACCAGAAACCCTGGTTGGGGGCCAAGTAGTTCTCGAAGGTGATGTAGTATCCACGGCTGGTCACAGAGGCGCAGGTGGACTCGCCGATGAGCAACGCACGGCTGGGCTGCTTGATGGCGTCGACATAGAAGCCAAAGCCATACTTGCCGTCACCAGCAACGTTGTCCGCAAAACGGTTCATGCCATACCGGCTCCACTGAAGCGCCGCCCAACGACCACTGGCAGTGCCGTCCTCCAGCCACTCCTTGTTCTGATACTTGTGCAACTCCTGCTCCTCGTCCACCGTGCAACGGAATGACTCGCCATTCAGGCTGCCAGCAGCATACCGAATCAACAGACCAGGCCAGAAGGGATGATACTCACCACCACCCTCCCAGGTGGCAGTGTAGGTGACTTCCGCACCCGTGCCAACACACTTGCCGTCAGACTCCTGAACGTACATCGCCCAGAACAACGCAATCTGCTTCATGTTGTTCACACAGCTGATGCAACGGGCCTTCGCACGCGCCTTCGACAACGCAGGCAACAACATCGACGCCAAAATCGCAATGATCGCAATCACCACCAACAACTCAATGAGCGTAAAAGACCGGTGAGCCCTCTTCATACTCGTCTCCTAAAAAAACAGGTTGAACTCAAAAAAAACAAAACAAATACCCAAACACAAAAAATCAACCACAACAGCCTCCAAATCAACAGTCTCCATACAAAGGAGACTCTCCGGCTAAAACTGTTTAGCGAGGGAGGAAAAATTTTTCTTCTCCGGGGGAGGAGAAGAAAGGATTCCCGTGACTTGGACTTCTGCGCTTGCGTGTATCGTAGGAAGATTTTTAGGGGAAGGCAAGAGTTGTCGGCGACTTTTTCCGGGGGATTTTCGTTTTTTTTAGAGGAATTCGGGGAATTCTCCGGGGGGGAGGATTTCGTGGAGAGGAATGGTGACGAAGGGTCGTTCCTTCCAGCGGGGGTGTGGGAGCGTGAGCATGGGGGTATTTCGGCGTTCGTTGTTGCAGGCGATGATATCGATATCGAGGGTCCTGCTGTGCCAATGGGGGTGTTCCTTTGGGCGTCCCAGGGCGACTTCCAGGGCTTGTGTGGTCTGGAGGAGTTCCTCGGGAGTGCCGTCCCACTCTCCCATGACGGCCCAATTCCAGAAGTCTGGCGCGCCCTCCTCGCATCCCACCGCCGGATTTCGGAGGGGGGAGGAGACCCGTTTCACGCGAAAGCCGGCGTCTGAGAGTCCCTGGAGGGCCGTATTGAAGGCGTGCGGGACATCTCCGAGATTTCCGCCGATGCTGAGAATGACCATGTTGCTAGGCTGCGGAGGGGAGTTGTGCGTAGAGGGCGGCAGCGGCATTCCGGAGGGTCTCCCAGGGGAGGTTCCAGAGATCCCGTGGATCGGGGGAGGCCAGTGCCAGGATGGCGAAGGCCAGGAGGAGGTTTCCTGCCAGAATGAAGGCGAAGGAGGGGATTCTTCCCCAGTAGTCGAAGTCGCTCTGTCCGATTCGGATGGCGTGGATGGTGAGGACCAGGTGGTATGCCCAGGCGGCTCCCAGGAGGAAGAGTGCATCGGGGCGCACCCAGTCGGGGTAATGCAATGGCAGGAGGGAGCCAAAGGCGACCAGTCCTCCCCAGAGCGCTGCATAGAAGGGGAAGACGTAGGGCGCCAGGGAGACAAAGCCCCCTCCCCCCAATACCTCCACGGAGCCCTTCCGCCATCCCAAGCGGATCTTTCCCGTGGGACACCCCGTGAGCTTCGCCGCCAGCCAGTGGGTCAGTTCGTGACCCAGGATATAGACGGGAATCAGACGCACTTTGGCAAAAAGCAACACCCCCGCGCCGACGCCGAACAGGATATCCCGCCCCCAGGGCTGCTGCCACAGGAAGCCCTTCGGGAGCCGCAGCAGGCACGCGCCCATCCAGAACGCCAATGCGGCATAGAAGAGCGTGGCGGGGATGGCCAGATACCAGGGGAGCCCCTTCTTGGCCGGAGCCAGCCGCCGGGACTCCCTCTCCGCCAACTTTGCCGCATTTCGTGTGAGCATGAAAAAGGTGGTGGAGGAAGGGAAGAGGAAGCGGTCGTCTCTAGCGATAATTGAAGAGTTGCGCCAGGGTATAGGTCTCCCCGGTGAGGGCGTTCACCGCCCGAAGGATCTTCTGGCGCACCTTGGGGGAGAGGTAGCGGCCGCGGCAGCCCTTGGCCACCATCTTGTGGGTCAGCTGTTCCGTGGAGGCCGCCACCACCTGGTGGTTGGTCAGGCCCTTCGCCGCCAGCAGGTCAGCCAGCGGCTGGGGACCGTAGTCCCTCTGCATCAGGGGCTCGGAGAGCAATTCGTTATCGGAGTCGATTCCAGTCATTTGTGCCGTATTTCGTGGTCACAAGGGTTTCAATCTGGTCGAGGAATTCCCGGCCGGGTTCCGTCGGAGTCGTGGAGATCTCCATCTCCTCCCGGAGCCCCAAAAGCAGCGCCTGGGTGATGCGCTCGCGCTCCACCGGCAAGGGTCCGCCAAAGTGCAGGCTCGCCTGGTGCAAGAGGCCCTCCGCCGTCCGGCGCTGCGCGCATCCCGCGATCTTGCGGCCCTCCAAGAGCAGGTCGTAGCGGGTGGGGTTGGTGAAGCAAACCATCCGCGCGCGGTCCACGCTGTGCGGGATCTCCTGGGCGGAGAGCTCCGCCGGAAAGCCCAAAGAACACACCGCCCGACGCAACGCGCGGTTCAGGCAGTTGTAGCTCTTGATGCGGTCCAGTCCCGTGAGCCAATGCCCCATGGGGAAGCTGACGGAGAAGGTGTAGTCGTAGTCGTGGTAGACCACGCCGCCCCCCGTGGGCCTCCGCACCGCAGAATACCCCGCCGGCGCCGCATCCAAGGTCTGGACATAGCCGATGGAGACCGCCGGACGATCCCAGGAGTAGCACCGCAACAACGGCACGCCACGCACCGGGGAGGCCTTCAGCAACGCCTCGTCCGCCGCCATGTTCCAGGCGGGCGAATGCGCGCCGTCACGCCAAAAAAGCCACTCCTCCGACATCCGCAAAAACGCCCTCCCCGCAGGCTAGAAGAGGAATTTGGAGGAGCCCAGGCGGCGCTTGACCTCCTCCAATACCGCGGTCTCGTCCGCCAGGCTGGCGGCCTCGAAGGTGGCGGAGAAGCGCACGAAGGCGCCGCAGTCGTCCCAGGGGACGGTGGAGATGAGCTTCGTGGTGATGAGCCACTGGCTGAATTCTTCGGCATTGGCGAAGGTGGTGCCGTCGCTGGTGCCCTTGGGGATTCCCACGTAGAGGTAGAAGGAGCCCTGGGGGACCTCCGCCTGGAAGCCCAGTTCGCGGAGGGTGCCGGTGAGGGCGGTCAGGCGACGGAGATACTTCTCGTTGATCTTCGGGGTGATCTCCGACTGCGCCTTCAATGCCTCCGCAGCCGCTTTCTGAATCGCCAAGAACTGACCGGAGTCCGCGTTGTCCTTCACGGTGGCGAAGGCCTTCACCGCCTCCGCATTGCCGCAGACCCAGCCCAGACGCCAGCCCGTCATGTTGAAGCCCTTGGACATGGAGTGCAATTCCACCGCCACGTCCTTGGCGCCGGGACGAGAGAAGATGCTCAACGGCTTCCCCCGGAAGTTCAGGGGCGCGTATGCGGCGTCCACCACCAGCAGCGCCTGGATCTCCTTGGCGAAGGCGATGGCCTCGTCGTAGAATTCGGGAGTCGCCACTGCGCCCGTGGGGTTGTTGGGGTAGTTCAGGTAGATCAGCTTCGCCGCCTTCCGGGCCTCCGCGGAGACCTGGGAGAAGTCCGGCAGGAAGCCCCGCTCCCGGGTGAGCGGCATCTTCACCACGCGGCCGCCAAGGTAGCCCGTCCAAGTGCCCATGACGCCATAGCCCGGAGTGGTCATCAACGACACGTCGCCGGGATTGATGAAGCACACCGGCAATAGGCTCAACGCGGATTTGCTGCCCATGGAGTGGTTGATCTCCGTCACCGGATCCAAGTCCACGCCATACAAGTCCTTCATGTACTGCGCGACCGCCTGCTTGAACTCCAAGCAGCCGTTGTCCGCATAAAAGCGGTTCTCCTTCTTCGAGGCCTCACGACCCAACGCCTCCACGACCATCGGGAACGCCATGTCGTCCGGCTCCCCGACCCCCATGTCAATCAACGGCACGCCGGGATTCGCCGCTACCGCCGCACGCTTCGCACGCTTGATCTTCTCAAATTTGTAGATCACCGTGGATTTGCCAAACTGAACGCCACCTATGCGCTCCGCAAAAAGAGAAGAGAAAAAAGACATAATGCTAAAAAAAGGAGGAGGGAGGAGAGAGGAGTGAGGAAGTGTGGCCACTCTGCAGTGGGCTTGCACCAAGCGGCGCCAAGTGCGCCGCAATTCCCGCCGGTAGGCGGAAGAAATTAGGCAGGGGCCACGGAGGGGGCGGCTTTCCCCCGCGTGTTTGGAAGCAAGGCGTGCCCTAAAATGGGGGGTGGCAGGAAGATCTCCAAAGGACGGAGGGGCTCTGCCCCCCGGACCCCCCAAAAAAACTTTAGGGTGGCGGCCAAGGGGCCGGTACCGTACCGCCGGTAGGCGGAAGGGCGCCCGCGGGGCGCGCCCTTTGGGAAGGCAGGGGAATATCCAAAGGACTGGGGGCTGCCGCCCCCGCACCCCCGCCTACTTTGGGGTAGCGGCATAGGCAATTCGCCGGTAGGCGGAAGGGCGCCCGCGGCACCTTGTAACTAGCCACTAGGCACTAGGACCTAGCCACTAATTCGGGGGGCACGGGGGGCGCAAGCCCCTCCGTCCTTTGGTTGGATTGCCGCCTAGAAAAGAGCCACCTTAGGCTAACCGCGCTAACCGCTAACGGCCGCAGCATTTCTTGTATTTCTTGCCGGAGCCGCAGGGACAGGGGTCATTGCGGCCGATCTTGGGCTGGTCGCGCACGATGGGAGGAAGGGCCTTCAGGGTGGTGGGCTCCTCTTCCTTGAGGGCGATGTCGGCGTAGTTCACCAGGCGGTCCAGCTCGGAGGGCAGCGGACCATATCCGCCCATGTAGTTGCCCATGAGCATGGCCTTGATGCGCTGACGCCCCAGGTCGAAGAAGCTCTGGAGGTTCTTCTCGGTGAGACGCTCCTCCAAAAGCTCCTTGTGCGCACGGTAGAAGGCAAAAAGCGGCTCCTTCAACTGGTCGCCACCCACCGCTACCGCGTTGATCACCAACGCCATCGCAATCTCGAAGTCCACCTTGTCCTCCGGGAGGTCAGAAAGGATCTTCCGGACCGTCTCCAGGAAGGACGCGTCGTTGTCACGACGGGAGACCCACCGGCAGGAAAGCGTCAACAACAGCTGCTCGGAGACCACCTGGCCAATCCCGGGATCCAACAACGCACCCAGAATCTCCGGCACCGCGTCCGCAGGCGACAACACCCCCAACAGCCGCGAAATCTCGCTGGACAGCCACTCCTCACGGCTCACATTCGCCCCGAACTCCGCAGAACGGAGAATCCGGAAGATCGGGCCGTACGCCTCCATGCACGGCGACATCCCCGACAGCAAAAACGCACAGGCGAGCAACCGACGCTCCCCCTCCTTCGAAAGCTTCTCCGGATGCTCCCCAAAGTCCTCCAGGACACCCGCGACAAAGGACGACACCGCGCCCTTGTCCAGCAGTAGCTCCTGGAAGACCGGCTGCAACGCCTCCACAGAGGCTGCACTACGAAAAAGCTCTAGACGCTCCGTATTGTCCATGAATCTTGAAAAAATGCTGCACCTATATAAAAAAGACACCACCGGCAACACACTCCGGCGGGAAAACCCCATAATCTAGCGTGCCACACGCGCCCGCATAGCCCACACCACACCGTCCCGCCATTAGGCGGAAGAAACTAGGCAAGTGGGTCGCGCCTTCCGTGGTCCCCCACCCAACCAACCACCGAAACACACCGAAACACCTGGCGCCGCCACAGAAAGCCCCACACCCCCTTCGGCGGCTTCCGTGCCCGCGCAAGCGGCTTCCGTGCCTTCCGTGGTTTCCAACCAACCACAGAGACGAAGGCTGGCTCCCTCCTCCCACGCCATCAGGAATACTTGAGCGCTCCAGGGATTCTCATATTTTTCAATGCGCCGCCACACTGCGGACAACACTTCGGGAGCGCCTTCACCACAATAGGCTCGGAAGCACCGGCCCCCGACGACGACACAACTTCTTGGTCTGTGACTTCATAAGCCTGCCGGAAACTGCATTTTTCACAGACACACAAGAAGAACCGTGGATGTTCCTCCGTTCCACAGGCCCACGGTGCAGTAGGGATAAAATTCGCCATCTTCTAAAATCCTCCTACTTCACAAACACCAGACGACATTCTCACAATCCCTTCAACGCCCAAATAACGAATTCCTTCAAGAGATGCCACGCAAAATGATAGACAAAGGGCGCAATAAAGACAAGGAACAGGTACCAAAGCGTTCTAAAGAAGCCATGAAACTGTCCCCAGTTATAACACAACAAAAAAATCCCCACCATCCAGGTGAACACATAAAACGACACCTTCCAACGGCTAATGCCAGTCGCCCTGGAAATATGCCCCATGACTCCTAAGTAGACAATGCCTAGAAAAATCAAAAAAAGGGGATGAAAAATTGCTAGGGGTAAAAACATATCTTCTCCTAATATTCGTCAGATTCATCACGAGATTCACTCGTCAACATGGAATGAATCACGCAACTCTCTCCTAACCATTCACCGAATTTTCAAGCCAGGAAATCGTCTTTTCCAGTTCCGTCCTTGAAACCAACCTGACGACTGCCTGGGAATAAATCGCCACCATATTTCCATACACATTCTTGATCATACTGCAAGTAGCCCCTCCTAGCGGATGTTATCCCTCCAGAATCATTTTATTAACCTTGTTGGAATTCTATTCGGTTCTTCAGACGAAAAGAGCCAGCGTGCCCACAGGACAGCTGCCGGCTCATGGTTAAAGATATTCTCCATCAGCCACAGAGCGCGACACGGTCGCCCCTGTGGCTGCTACGACTCTAGACTTTTCTTTCGCACTACATGCCAAGA
>CAVDSU010000070.1:0-11895 GCA_963611685.1 bacterium | reverse complement strand
GTACTCCGCGATCTTCCAGTCTTCTTCGCTGAAGGAGAAGGGATCCCGGAGACTGACGGCCTGGGAGTCCTCTTGCCGGAAGTTTTTCGGATCGAAGCTATTGAGGGGGTGTGTTGCCGTGATTTTGTCGGAGAGGCCCTTGTGGAGCTTTTCCGTGTAGTTCAGGAGTTGGGACACCACGGAGGCGGGGGGGAGTTCGTCGCCCTTGCTTTCCTCGAAGCCCTTGTAGAAGAGGAGGAGCTTGTCCTTGGGGGCCAGGACGGCCTCCAGGAAGAGATAGCGGTCCTCTTCCACCTTGGAGCGCACGTAATAGGGGAGGAGGGATTTGTCGTTGACGAGGCTGAAGCCCAGGTGTTCCTCCTGCCGGGGGAAGGCGCCTTCGTCCATGCCCAGGATGGCGATGACCTTGCAGGGGACGCCCCGCATGGGCATGAGGGAGCAGCAGGTGATCTTGCCGCCCAGGAAGGGCGCGCCCTTGGTGGAGGTGGATCTCTCCAGAGTGCCCTGGAGGACGTTGCGCACGAGGGACAGGGGGAGCGCCGCATCCTTGGCGTCGGTCATGCCGGCGTGCTTCTCCTGTTCCCGGAGCTGCCTTTTGAGCAGCGCGAAGTCCTCGGTGGAGTCCGTGTCCAGCGCAAAGAATCGGTCCAGGATGCTCTCCAGAAGTTCGCGCCATTGGGACATGGTGCGGTTTGTCTTGCTGCCGAGTTCCCCGCAGGTCTCGTGAAGGAGTCGCAGAAGTCGTGAGAGATTCCCCAGGGCGGAAGGGACGTCACCCTGTGAGCTGGTGACGGGCAGGGGGAGGAGTTCGCCGAAGCCGGGATGCTGGTCATCTTCCTCTGCAGGGAGCTCGATGGCCTGGGAGAGGAGCATTCGGTCCAGGGCATTGCGCCAGGTGTATTCGTCGCGCTTGGCGTCCACGCCCTCAATGCCGCGGGAAAGGAAGTCCTCTTTGCGGCTCTCGCCATCATAGCCCAGGCAGACCTTCCCCTCCTGCAACCACTGGCGGATCTCCGGAATCTGCGCCTCGGGGAGGCCGAATTTCCGGCAGAGTGCCGAGGAGTCCAGGAAGGCGTCGATCTTGGAATGCTGGAAGTGGCTCTCCGGCAGCTGCAGGATGCCCAGGAAGGTCTGCGCCAGCAGGTTGGTCTGGCGCAGGGAACGGTCGGTCACCGCATAGAGACCCTTCAACGGCGGTTCGTCAAAGACCGCCTTGATGGCCGGCGCAAACTGCGTGATGTCCGGCGCCATGACCAGGATGTCGTTCAGGGAATACTTGGGGGAATTGGTCGGCTCGCCGTTTCCGGTCTTCAGGATCTGCAAGAGTTGGTCCCGGAGGACTTCCACCTGCCGCGTGATGCTGTGGCACTTGTGCACCACCAGGGAGTCGTCGGGGGCGGGGGCGCCGCCCTGGGAAAAGGCGGGGAGGGACCCCTCCGTATAGTTCTGGGGATCCTTGTTTTTCAGGATCAGGGTCTGGATGGTGTTCAGGAGGGAGGTGGCTTCGTCGATTTCGGCGCCCTTCTTTCCGATTTCCTGGTTGTCGGTGAGGTCGTCGCCGCAAATGTCCAGCAGGGCGTTGAAGAAATTCTGCGCCTGGCAGGCAAAGTCCGTCAGGAGGGTGTTTTGGATGAGTCCCTCGCGCTCCTCCTGGGACATCGCGCGGCGCTCCTTGGTGCGCGCGTTGTCTCCCCAGAATTCCTCGCAGGGGGTGTGGTAGTAGAAGTTCACCGGCGCAAATTCGCTGTATTTCTTCAAGATCTGCAGGTAGGAGGGCGGCATCATGGTGGCGCCAAAGAGGGTCACCGGCTGCACATCGGTCTCCGTAGGCGCCACTAGGTCGCCAGTGAGCACCCGGGCGATGGCCTCCGCAACGGAAATCCCCGGCGACGTCTCGGAAGTGCCGGAGGCGCGCAGGCACTCGCAGAGGCGATGCCACAGCCGGGACTGCCAGCGACGGTCGGCAGGGAGGGGCAGTTGGGAAGAGGCGTCTCCGTTTTTGCCGTCTACGACAAGATCCAGCTTCTCGCCTTTCGCCCACTGGGAGAGGCTAAGGGGAAGATAGCTCTGGTATTGGTCAAAGAGGGAGGCGATCTTCTCCGCAAGCTGGAAGGCACGCAGGGTCTTGGTGTCCCTTTGCTCTTTGGAAGTCAGATACGCCTTCAGGGACTTCATGGTGGCTTCGTCCTTCCACAGGGGATCCGCTTCTTGGGTCAGAAGATGGAAGATCTCCCACTTCATCACCGCCGGCGTATAGGCGTCGCTGTCCTTCAACTCCGGGACCAGGCGGCAGAGGAGTTGACGCATTCCGTTGGACTGCAAGGGATAACTCATCCCCATGCTCACCTTGCCCTTCTCCACCAGGTAGTGCTCCAGCCAGGTCGCAATGCCGCGGCTGGGGACAATCACCGACTCCGGCGCAAAGAGCCATCCCTGGGAACGAAAACGCTTGAGGTCGCTCTCGCGGTCGGAAAGATATTGGCTGCCGAGTTGATCCAGGTGGCTGCTGGCGTATAGGTGGAAGTTTTGCCCTGACATGAATGTGGACTCCAGTTGAATCTGAAACGAAATTCTATGCGACGCGCTTTCCCCTGAAAGCGACGTCAAGGAAGGGACGCTTTGCCGGTCGCGGAGGGTGACGGAGGGTGACTCCCCCCTAGTAGACGGCTCCGCGATGGATCCACGAAAACGAATGCGTCCGAAATTTCGTTTTCGCGTTGAGCAGGCAAATAGATTGGCGGAACTCCCATTCCCCCTCTCGCAGATAGTATAACAAGAACGGGGGACCTTTAAACTCCCACCGTGAAAAAAAACGGAGAAAATCCGTCGGGGACTCGGATAGGAAATCCCCCGGGCGACGCCAGGGACGAATCCCTCCCCTGCAAGGAGCGGCGTTCTTTTCCTTGCAGGGAAGAGGGCGAGCTAGCGCACCTCGCCGGCGTAGGAGACCGACTTGGCGTCGGAATACTGCTCCTTGGCAATCCTGGTCGCTTCCCCCATGTTGGTTGCTTCGATGACGGGATGAATGCAATGGCCATCCCGGGTCCAAACCGTGAACTTGTACTTCTTGTACTCTGGCATTTTTCCTCCTTCGCGGAATCCGGCTAGTGGTGGTTACCGACCCCTGGCTGACCGGATCCCATTGCCAACCAGGGGCGTGTGCTACTACTGTCTCTGCTCTCTCTGCACGAGACGCTCCAGTGCTCGTCCCGTCAATATACGCCCCTTCTCCCCGAAATCTTTCACCCCTCCACACAAAATCACCTTCCTTGCTCTAGATCTCCAAAAAGACGAGACGCCCCCTCGCAGCCGGGGGGAGGTTACAGGACAGCCCCCGGTGCATCATTCGTCCCGTCATAAGCATATACGCCCCCACTCCCCGAAATCTTTCACCTCTTCACACAAAAACACCTTCCTTGCTCTAGATCTCCAAAAAGACGGGCCGCCCCCTCGCAGCCGGGGGGAGGTTACAGGACAGCCCCCGGTGCATCACTCGTCCCGTCATAAGCATATACGCCCCCACTCCCCGAAATCTTTCACCCCCGCAAGTAAAATCTCGTAGAGTTCTAGGGGAGGCAATTCGTCTTGAAACAAGGTCATCTCAATCGCTGTTTTTCCCGGGTCTCAAAGTGAATCTAACTCTATTTTTTTATGGAGTCCCTTTTCTCTGTGTTCTTCTAATTTATTCAGGTCAAATAGGATAGGAAGAAAAGTTATAAGGGCTCACTTCCGGGGGTATCAACTTGACGCGACCGATTTGTCGGACCCACTAGATATGGGGTATGGGGCTTCGTCCAGGGCGTGGAGTGTTGGATATTGCTGCCGTTGTCAGCAGGCGGATCTGCCACGGCGGGGCTTCTCCCGGGATAGATGGAAACTAGCACCGTGGACAAATAGATCGATGGCGCCCTTGGGTGGGAGAGAGCTCCTCCAGGAGTGCTCAAGATGGCATGAAAATAAAAAGACGGTCCGCCCCTCGCAACCGGAGGTTACAGGATAGACCCCGGTGCATCACTCGTCCCGTCATAAGCATTACGCCCCCACTCCTCGAAATCTTTCATCTCTTCACACAAAATTACCTTCCTTGCTCTTGATCTCCAAAAAGACGGGCCGCCCCTCGCAGCCGGGGGGAGGTTACAGGACAGCCCCCGGTGCATCACTCGTCCCGTCATAAGGGTATACGCTCGTCCTCTCCGATTTTCTTATCAAACCAGACAAAATTTTGCGTTTTTTGTGGGTATTCCAGCGGATTGCCTTAAACAAAGTGCGAAAAAACGGTTCGTTCCTCGCAACCGGGGGCAATAGGACTGTCTTCGGTGCATCACCCGTCCCGCCATAAGCACATATGCTCCCACTCCCCGAAATTTTTCCTCCTCCCTTAGGCAAAATTGCGCAATTTTTCGGGGAGGAGGCGACGGACTTTAGGTAGCCCTAGCCCCATCTCTTTTCCACTCCATTTCAGCTTTCGTTGGGAGCTCCCTCGCAGCTCAAGAGGGGGGTGAGAAGCATATTTTGGGGTATGGCGATGATTTGTTTATATGATCTTAATAGACTGGATACAAATATGATAGAATGAAAAGTTATAAAGAATCACTTCCGGGGGTATCAACTTGACGCGACCGATTTGTCGGACCCACTAGATATGGGGTTGAGAAGTTTTTTTCGGTGTGTGGGGCCGTAAGTGACCGCTTGTTGGAGCATTCGCCAGAAGAGCATTCCGCGGGCTTTTGAGGAGCGGCGATTGAATCGGAAGACGAATTCGTTGAGGTAGTCTTGCAGGTGTGCGCGGCTCATGGAGCCCTGGTGTGTCCCTAGGATCCAGCGCTTTAGAAGGTTGACGATACGGTTGCATTTGGGGAGTGGTGAGTCCTCATTTATGAGGCGCGGCTTCAAGAAGATGTCATTGGGGCTTTCAAGGGGAGGGCTGGAAACGAAATGCTGGTAGCCCTGGTCTTCAAGCCATGAGTAGTCGTATCCTGAATCCGTGATGATTGTCGAGCCTTTCTCCACTGTAGATAAAACGTTCTGTGTCAAGACCTTTCTTGTTATGTCAGGAAGCACTTGAAGCCGCGCTCGCCCGATCACATAGTGCCCCTTGTTTGTCTTTTTGCGTTCAACGGCGATTAGGACGATGCTCTTTTCTAGGGGGGCTTTGTTATCGGCGGGTCGAGATCTTTCGCCGATGCGCACTTCGTCAAGCTCGACTTCGCCGTGGAGGAGTTCTCGGCCAGGACGAACCATGGCTTTGCGCAATTTGTGGAGACAGAGCCAAGAGGTGGCGTATGTCAGATCGAGGGAACGCTGCAAGCTCATGGCGCTGTAGCCATTCTTTTGGAGGCAGAGATGCCAGATGATTCGAAACCAAGTCAGGGGAGGAGTGTGAGTGTCCTGGAAGATTGTTCCCGAGAGGATTGAGGTCGTGTGGTGGCATTTCCTGCACTTGATTCGTCCTTTCGCGAGCCTCCAGAAACGACCGCGGGTCCTGCAGGCAGGGCACACAAAGCCGTTAGGCCACCGAATTCCATAGAGGTATTCTAGGCAGGTGGCATCATCCTTGAAGGTTTCGTTGAATTCCTTTGTGTTTGCGGGATAGATCGCCATGTTGAATACACTAAATGCAGAGTCTGTCGCGTCAAGTTGATACCCCCGGAAATTAATCATAACTTTCTATGATTCTACATGATAATTGGTTATGTGTTGACGCTTGGTGGTTTTGGGGATGGCCAAATGGCTCTTCGCTGCCTTCTCCGGGGCGAATGCTGATCTAGGCGCACGATGCAGAAAGCCTGCACGGCTCTTTTGCTGTCGCGCAGATTGACGCAGAGTTAAGGGAATTGGACAGTAAGAGCCATTCATCCATTGGAGCGGATGCAGGGGAATTCCCGTGCGACTATGCCATGTTTGAAGGGAACGTTGGTGACTCTCTGTTGGCGGGTAGGCAGTTATGCCATGAACCCTAGATATAGAATCGGTCGCGTCAAGTTGATACCCCCGGAGGTTTATTATAACTTTCTATGATTCTTTATGATAATTGGTTATGTGTTGACGCTTGGTGGTTTTGGGGATGGCCGAATTGCTCTCCGCGGCATTCTCCTGGGCGATTGCAGATTCAGGCGCACGGGGGCATAAGCTCATCAAATGTGCGAAAAGGCTGAAGTAAGTGTGCAGATCTATGCGCACGGGGGCATAAGTACGCTGATCCACTCACTCTTCCGCCATCGAGCGCGATTGCAGATCCAGACGCACGGGGGCATAAGCTCATCAAATGTGCGAAAAGGCTGAAGTAAGCGTGCAGATCTAGGCGCACGGGGGCATAAGGCAAAGGAGGAGTAAGCCCCCTATGAACCAGATTGCAGATCCAGGCGCACGGGGGCATAAGGCTTCTCCTCGGTGGAGAGGTTGAGTCTCACCCACGCGTTGCCATGCGCAAGGGGTAAAGATTTCAGCTTGAGTCTCGCTAGGGTATGGGGATTTCGGACGGGTGATATCGGCATTGTTGAAGTCAATATGCCTTTTGTGGTTGCAGGGGAGTTGTTTGTGACATGAATACTAGATGTAGAATCGGTCGCGTCAAGTTGATACCCCCGGAGGTTTATTATAACTTTCTATGATTCAATATGATAGTATTTGACGGCTGGGGTTGGGGGCTTATTCTTGTGGGGCATTCGTCATGGGCGATGTGTTGGCAGTCGTTTGTGTCGTGTCGTCATGGGCGATGTGTTGGCAGTCGTTTGTGGGGCATTCGTCATGGGCGATGCGTTGGCAGACGTTTGTGTCGTGTCGTCATGGGCGATGTGTTGGCAGTCGTTTGTGTCGTGTGGTTGGAGGAGTTTGTTGTCGGGAAGAGTGGAGGTCGGTTGTCATGAGGAGTCGCGGGAGAGTCTTGGGTCGTGGATTCACGTTGATAGAGTTGCTGACGGTGATTGGCATAGTGGCGCTTTTGATGGGGTTGTTGTTGCCGGTGTTGTCGCAGGCGCGCCGGAAGGCGTCGCAGACGCAGTGCCTGAGCAATTTGCGTCAGATCGGCATGGCGTTGTTGGCATACGCGGATGACTGGCGGGGTCGTCTGCCGCCCTATGTGACCGCTGCGCGGACGGAAGAGCATCCCGGGTTGAATTGGACGGCATGGAGTTTTCCCTATCACAACAATCCCCGGCTGCTGGTGTGTCCCTCCGGCTTGGGGAAGCCGCCCGAGCCCACGGTGGAGGGCTTTCGCGCCTACGACGGCTCCTATGCCTGGAACTACGATGGCACCCAGGGCAACCGCGGTCCCCTCGCGAACGCCATCCGAAAGCCGTCGCAGGTCTATCTCGTTTTGGATTCCGGGGATCCCTGCATCATCTACGGCGAGAATACCTGGGACAATCTCATGGAGGAGCTGGACTTGGACTGGGACTCCCAGCTGGAGGGCGCCAACCGCCATGGCGACGAAGCGAATGCCTGCTTTGTGGACGGTCATGTGTCCTCCCGGGGACTGGAGGAGTTCCTTGGCGCCCCCTGCAAGTCCCTGTCGCCGCCCTGGAATATCATCTGGAAGGACGGCATTCTGGAAAAGGGGACCATTCCCTTCCCGGAGCGCTAGCCTCGGCAGGGGAGTGGTGCGTGGAATGCGCGCAGAGTCCGCTCAGGGGATGTCGATGGCAGCGGGGCGTCCTGGGGGTGTTGCGTCGCAGTCGTTCTGGCGTTCCTCCCTACGCACGGCATGTCGTCCCTGCGTTATGTTAACGAAGTTTTCTCCCCGAGGGGTTCCGCGGACGGCGTTGAGTCCTCTTACCTCTTGCGCCCGTGTGGGTTGTGTCGACGCGCGAAGGGCGTCCTGTGGCGTTTTTCGGGGGGAGGGAGTCGCACTTTTCGGAATTGGGAATGGATTCAGCTCCAGACATCATTTTGCCTGTTGGGACCCGGGTGTTGGTCACTGGCGGCGCGGGCTTCATAGGCTCCCACCTTGTGGAGACCCTTCTGGAGAAGGGCTGCCGGGTCCTTTGCATGGACGACCTCTCTACGGGGAGCCATCGCAATGTGGAGCTCTTCCAGGGGCATCCCGGCTATGAATTCCTGGAGGCGGACATCAAGGATCCCGCGGCCTGCATGGATGCCTGTGCGGGCCAGGAATACGTCCTGCATCAGGCGGCCTGGGGGAGTGTCCCGCGCTCCTTGGAGCGTCCCCTCTTCTACGGGGAGAACAACGTCCAGGGGACCCTGAATCTCCTGGAGGCGGCGCGTCAGGCGAAGGTCCGGCGTTTTGTCTACGCCTCCAGCTCCTCCGTCTATGGCGACAACGAGTCGTTGCCCAAGCGGGAGGACGCCATCGGGAATCCCCTCTCTCCCTACGCCCTCACCAAGCAGTGCGTGGAGCAGTGGGCAGGGCAGTATGGTCGTCACTATGGTCTTTCCGTGACGGGGCTGCGCTACTTCAATGTCTTTGGTCCCCGCCAGGATCCCCACGGTCCCTATGCCGCCGTCATTCCCCGATTCGCCCAGGCGCTTTTGCGGGGCGAGTCGCCGGTGATCTATGGCGATGGCACCCAGAGCCGGGACTTCACCCCCGTGCGCAATGTGGTTCGGGCGAATTTGCTGGCCATGCTGGCGGGGCCCGAGGCCCGGGGCAGGGCGGTGAACATTGCCTGCGGCACCCGCCATACCCTTCTGGAGACCCTGTCGCTTTTGGGGGGTCTTTTGGGCGTGGAGCCCCATCCCGTCTTTCAGGCCGGTCGCGCCGGCGATGTCCCTCATTCCTGGGCGGACATCTCCCTGGCGCGGGCGGCACTTGGCTACGAACCGGAGACCAGCTTTTCGGAGGGTCTTCGGCTGGCCGTCCAGTGGTATCGCGAAAATCTCTGACCGACCTCTTTTGACGCAGGGTCGTGGTTGGTCATGCAAGGCAAGAATCATGAGCAGCTCTGAAAAGATTGATTTCGACGCATACGGACGTCTTCTGCGGGGCGAGACCGCCCTGTCTCTCGTGGGGTTGGGCTATGTGGGCCTCCCCATCGCCATTGCCTTTGCCAAGAAAGTGAAGGTGATTGGCTATGATCGGAATCGTGAGAAGATCCAGGGGTATTTGGCGGGCAAGGACCCCACTGGCGAGGTGGGCAACCAGGCGGTCTCCAAGACCAGCCTGACCTTTACCGCGGATCCCGAGCCCCTGAAGGAGGCCTCCTTCCATATCGTGGCCGTCCCCACGCCCGTCTATGAGGACCACCGTCCCGATCTGCGGCCCTTGGAATCCGCCAGCGCATCCCTTGGGAAGGTCCTGCGTCCTGGCAGCATCGTGGTCTATGAGAGCACCGTCTATCCTGGCGTCACCGAGGAGGTCTGCGTGCCCATTCTGGAGCGGGAGTCCGGTTTGCGTTGTGGACGCGACTTCAAGGTGGGATACTCTCCCGAGCGCATCAATCCCGGCGACCATGCCCATCGTCTGGAGAACATCCGGAAGATTGTTTCGGGCATGGATGAAGAGACCCTCCAGCAGGTGGCGGCGGTCTATGGCCTGGTGGTGGAGGCCGGCGTCCACTGCGCGCCTTCCATCCAGGTAGCCGAGGCCGCGAAGGTCATCGAGAACTCCCAGCGCGACATCAACATCGCCTTCATGAACGAGCTCTCCATCATCTTCCACCGCATGGGAATCGATACCCTCGACGTCCTTCAGGCCGCTTCCACGAAATGGAATTTCCTGCCCTTCCGTCCCGGATTGGTGGGCGGACACTGCATTGGCGTGGATCCCTACTACTTGACCTATCGCGCCGAGTCCATGGGATACCACAGCCAGGTGATCCTGGCGGGACGACGCATCAACGACGACATGGGGCGCTACGTGGGCGAGCAGTGTGTGAAGTGCCTGTTGAAGGCGGGGCGCACCGTCCAGAATGCGCGGGTCGCGATCCTGGGCGTCACCTTCAAGGAGAATTGTCCCGATACCCGCAACAGCAAGGTCCTGGACATTTGCCGCGAACTCCGGGAATACGGCCTGGAGCCCAAGGTGGCCGATCCCCTCGCCGATCCTGAAGAGACCAAGCGCATTCATGGCGTGGAGCTAGTGGACTGGCGGGACCTCCGGGACCTTGATGCCGTCATTCTCGCCGTGGGACACCGGGAGTACGCGCAGATCACTCCCGACGACCTCCAGAAGCTCTACTCCTCCGGAAAGCGAGTGTTGCTGGACGTCAAGGGCGTCCTGGACCGCGACGCCTTCCAGAAGAAGGACTACCTCTACTGGCGGCTCTGACGCGCGGCGACGGGCTTCTTTGGCGCCGTTGGAAACATTCTTATAAAAATTAGACAAATTTTTCAAAAAGCGGGTTGAAAAAATGGTGTGGGGTGGTATCTTCACTCTGCAAACCATCTACTTTTCATTCGCATGAATCCGGCGAGGCGGCGTTTCCTTTTTCGAGGCGCCCCTCTCCTTTCCTTCCCCCTCCACCCCACCTGCGGCGTGGGTCTCCCCGATCTTCGAAGCGGGAGGCATAGCCGCCCTGAAAACCACCATGGCAAAAGAACCCCGCGCCGCCGCCGCTCCCGCCGCCGACAACACCGCCGAAATCCAGCAGCGGAATCTGAAGCTTGCTCTTGGACAGATTGAGAAGGAGTTCGGAAAGGGCTCCATCATGCGCCTGGGCGACCAGAAGCACCTGGATGTGCCCACCATCTCCACCGGCTCCCTGGCGCTGGATCTGGCCACCGGCATTGGCGGCGTCCCCCGCGGCCGCATCATCGAGGTCTACGGCCCCGAGTCTTCGGGTAAGACCACCCTCTGTCTTCATGTGGTCGCCAACGCCCAGAAGGCCGGCGGCACCTGCGCATTCGTGGATACCGAGCATGCCCTGGATCCCCGCTATGCCCGAATCATCGGCGTGGATACCGACAACCTCCTGGTCTCCCAGCCTGACTGCGGAGAGGACGCCCTCAATATCGCCGAGACCCTGGTGCGCTCCAATGCCATCGACGTGCTGATCATCGACTCCGTGGCGGCCCTGACTCCCAAGGCGGAGATCGAGGGCGAGATGGGCGACCAGCATGTGGGACTCCAGGCGCGGCTCATGAGCCAGGCACTGCGGAAGCTCACGCCCATCGCCGCGAAGACCAACACCTGCGTCATCTTTACCAACCAGATTCGTGAGAAGATCGGCGTCATGTTCGGCAATCCCGAAACCACCACGGGTGGACGCGCCCTGAAGTTCTACGCCTCCATGCGTATGGAGATCCGGCGCACCGGCGTCATCAAGTCCCCTGACGGCCGTTCCCAGGGCAACAAGGTGAAGGTGAAGATCGCCAAGAACAAGCTGGCGGCGCCCTTCCAGGAGTGCGAGTTCGACATCATGTTCAACGAGGGCATCTCCAAGGCCGGTTCCATCTTGGCCGTGGCGCTGGATATGCACATCGTGGAGAAGCGCGGCTCCTGGTTCTCCTTCGGGGACACCCAGCTGGGACAGGGCGCCGAACAGACCAAGGCGCTCCTCAAGAGCGATCCCGCACTGTCGGACCGCATTGTCGCCGAAATCCGCAAGCGGGTCCCGGGAACCGCCGTGGAACCCCAGCCTCCCCAGGAGGCCGACATCCCCGAGGAGCCCCTGGATGAGGATGTCCTCGATACCCCCGTCGACCAGCTGTAAAAAAACAATGTGCCAATGCACAATGCACAATGCACAATGGGCAATGGGCAATGAGGGTGGGTGGCGGCAGTGACTTCTAATTCGTGGGAGAATCTAAAGGACGGAGGGGCTTTCGCCCCCCGCACCCCCTGAACGGAGGGGCTTTCGCCCCCCGCACCCCCTGAATTAGCAGCTAGGCGCCAGTGTCTGGTGGCAAATTTGCAAGGTGCCTGCGGCGCTCTTCCGCCTACTGGCGGTGCGGTGCTGGCTTTCTACCTGCTTTGTAGCGCGTGCCTGCCAATGGAGC
>CAVDSU010000069.1:0-11904 GCA_963611685.1 bacterium | reverse complement strand
GTTGGTATTCGGCTAGGGAAGAGCCGCCGTAGGCTAACCGCGCTTTCGGAGGCGGCATTCGTGTGCCCGTACCGCGGCATGGGCCGCGGAAGAGCGCCTGCGGCACCTTGCCACTAGCCACTAACCACTAATTACTAAGTACTTACACCCTGGCTAGGGAAGAGCCGCCGTAGGCTAACCGCGCTTTCGGAGGCGGTATTCGTATGCCCGTACCGCCGGTAGGCGGAAGGATTTGCGCGCCAATTGGGCGCGCTCGGCGCACGCCCACTGCAAAGTGTCCACACTTCCTCCTTCCTCCTTCCTCCTTCCTCCTTTTTTTTGAATGGCCCTGCTAATTGCTTACGGCTTCCACGGGGAGCTGGAATGCCTTTATGCCCTCGCGGCGGGCATCGCCCTCGCGGAGGGCCTGGATGGCGGCCATGAAAGCGGGCGCCTTTTCGTCGGGGACCACCGCCATGATGGCGGAGTTTGCGCCGGGCCAGACATTGTCGTCCATGCGGGGGCCGGTGGACTTTCCGCGTCCCAGGAGTCGTGGCCACTGGGTGAAGCCCTCGATCTGCTGGTCTCGGAGGAGGATTCGGACATCCTCCTCGATGGAGATATTATACACGAGAAAAATCAACTTCATGGCCGTTCTCCTTGAGGAAGTAGGAGTAAAGAGTGGGGATGAAGACCAGGGTCACCAGGGTGGAAATGGAGAGTCCGCCGATGATGCAGACCGCCAGGGGGCTCCAGAGCTCGCTGCCCGTGGAGCCGGAGATGGCCATGGGCACCATGCCGAAGACGGTAGTGAGGGTCGTCATGAGCACGGGTCGCAGTCGGGAGCGCCCGGTGGTGGTGACCGACTCCCGCACGCCGCGTCCGCGGGCGATATTCAGGTTGATGGAATCCAGCAGGATGATGGCGTTGTTCACCACGGTTCCCACCAGCATGATGAGCCCGATGAAGCTCATGATGTTCAGGGTCATGCCCGTAGCGCACAAGGCGAAGACCGCGCCGGCGCCGGCGAAGGGGATGGAGAAGAGCACCACCAGCGGCGCCAGGTAGGACTCGAACTGCGCGGCCATGACCATGTAGACCAGCAGGATTCCCAGCACCAGCATGAGGGTCAGCTCCCGGAAGGACTTCCCCTGCTCCTTGATCTGGCCATCATACTCCAGGCTGGTGCCCTGCGGCAGAATCAGCTGCGTGTCGATGGACTCCTTGAGCTCGGACCATACCTCGCCCAGCGAACGGCCGTAGATGTCGATCTGCAACGTCACCGCGCGCTCCTGTCCCACACGGGTAATGGAGACGGGCCCCAGCTCCTCGGTGACGGTGGCCAGGGCATCCAGGCGGATGCGCCGGCCATTGGCGGTGATTTCGGAGTTCATGAGGTCGTTGATGGTGCGCCGCTCGTCCTCGCCCAGCTGCAGGAAGATGTCGTATTCGTCCTCCGCCTCGCGGAATTTGCTGGCGGTATTTCCGTAGAAGAGGGTCCGCACGGCGGAGACGATGCTGTCCACATCCACATCCAGGGCGGCGGCGGCATCGCGGTCGATATTGACCACCACCTCGCGGTTGCCGTTGTCGAAGGTGATGTTGGGGTCCACGGCGCCGGGGGTATGCAGCGCCATCTGGCGGATCCGCTGCGCCACGCCCAGCGACTGGTCCAGGTCGTATCCCAGCACGCGAATGACAATGGGCTTCTCGTTAGAACCGCCCATCATCATGTTCATCAGACGATTGGAGGTAGAGAGATACACGCGGTCCAGCTCCGGCCACTGGCGCAACTCCCGAAGCACGCTCTCGCCCAACTCCGCCGTGGGATAGGGCCGGCGCTCACGCTCCAGCAGCTTGATGTTCATGCGGCCGACATGGCCGCCAGAACCGCCCCACCCCGAAGACGACTGCCCCGCACGCCAGTTGTCAAAGCGAATCGCACTCGCCAACGGCTTTCCGTCCGCGCCCGGCACAATCCGCTTCCCCGCGTAGGGGCCCGCGAGCAACTCCTGCTCCTTTGCGTAAATCAGCCGGGTGATGCGACGCGCCACATCCGCCGTGACCTCCGGACGCGTCGAGACCGGCAGCTGATAGCGGATCTCCATCTCGCCGGTGTCCTGGTCGGGCGTGAATTCCGTGCCCATGAAGGGAATCGCCAGCAGCGCGGCGCCCAGCACGGCGGCGCCGAAGACCAGCACGCTGCGCCGGTGGTCCAAGCAGAAGGAGAGGAGCCGACCGTATGCCGCCTCGATCCCCAGGAAAATCCGCTCGCTGAAAGAGTAGAGGCGTCCGGACAGGGTCCCGCGGCGCTTTGCCTCGTCCTCTTCCCGGACGGGCTTCAGGAGGGTATTGGAGAGCATGGGGGTCAGCAGCAGCGCGCAGCACAGCGACGCCAGGAGGGTCGCCGTGACCAGTCCGCCCAGCTGCTTGAAGATGATTCCGGTGGCGCCCTCCAGGAAGACCATGGGGAAGAAGACGCAGATGGTGGTGGCGGTGGAGGCCAGCAGGGAGAGCTCCACCTCCGAGGCCGCGAACATGGAGGCCTCGCGGACGCGGACGCCGCGGGTGACGTGGCTGGTGATGTTCTCCAGCACCACGATGGCGTTGTCCACCACCATGCCGATGGCGATTGCCAAGGCGGAGAGGCTGATCATGTTGATGGTCCAGCCCATGAAGAACATGAAGACGAAGGCGATGATGAGGGAGAAGGGGATGGTGAGGACGATGACCAGCGAGGAGCGGATATTCCGCAGGAAGAAGAAGCTCACCAGGATCACGAAGAATCCGCCCCACAACACGGTCCCCCGCACATTCCCGATGGACTGCTGGATGAAGGTGGAGGAGTCGTTGACCACGCTGAACTGGATGTCCTGGGGGAGACTCGGCTTCAGGTTCTCCAGCTCCTGCAACACCGCACGGCACACGCTCACCGTGTTGGCGCCCGTGCGCTTCTGCACAATCATCATCATGCCGCTGCGGCCCATGGTCTCCACATACTGGGTCACCTCCTCGAAGGTGTCGGAGACCTCCGCCACGTCCCGAATGCGCAACAGCGAGCCGTCCCGACGCAGGATCGGAATCTGCGCCACCTGCTCCGGAGTGTAGAATTCGCCCAGCACGCGGATGGTGTATTCGGTCTGGCCCACCTTCAGGTTTCCGGCAGGGAGCGTCTTGTTCTCGCGGGCAATGGCGTCCTCGATGTCCCCCAGAGTCAGCCCATATCCCGCCAGCTTCTCCCGCGAGAGGGTCACGCGGATCTGCCGCTGCAATCCGCCGAAGGCATCCACGGAGCCCACGCCATCCAGACGCTGCAACGGCTGCGCCACGGAGTCGTCGATGATGTCGTAGAGGTCCTCAATGGACTCCTTGGCGGTGACGCCGATGAGCATGATGGGCATGTCGGCGGAGTCGAACTTGAAGATGGTGGGCGTATCCACGTCGTCGGGCAGGTCGTCGATGGCCATGTCCACCTTGCTGCGCACGTCATTGGAGGCCTCGTCGATATTGGTGCCCCAAGTGAAGGTGCAGGAGATATTGGAGACGCCCTCGGAGGTGGTGGAACGGATCTCGTCCAGATTCGCCACGGACCCCAGGCGCTTCTCCAGCACGCGGGTGACCTTCGTCTCCACATCCTCCGCAGAGGCGCCACTCCAGGTGGTCATGACCGTGACGCGGGTGGGCTCGATGTCCGGCATCAAGTCCAGCCCCAGGCGGCTCAGGCAGACCATGCCCAACACCAAGACACAGAAAAACAGCATCGCCGTGGCGATGGGACGACGCACTCCAAATTCCGGGAGTTTCATTTGGCTGCTTGCCTCCTCACTCTCAAGGTGAATATCCTGGCGCGAGACGCCTAAGCGGCGCTACTTGGACTCCGAGGACGACTCGCCCTCGGGCGCCACACGGCGAATCTGGGAGCCGTCCGTCAGACGATGCTGACCCTGCACCACCACCTCGTCACCCTCCGACAACCCCGAAAGCACCTCCACCCTGCCCTCCGTGGCAATGCCCAGGGTCACGGGAACCGCGCGCACGCTGTCCCCCTGGCAGACAAAGACCAGCTGCTTGTCCAAATTCCGGATCGGCAGGGAGACATCCACCGCCACAATGCCGAAGCGCTCCTCCATGAGGACCTCCACCGTGGCGTACATTCCCGGCAGCAAGGGATACGTCCCGTCGCCACGACGGACATTGGGCACCCGCAACTCCACCTGCGCGGTGCGGGTCACCTTGTCCACGGAGGGATAGACCTTCTCCACCACACACTCGATGGCCTCCGGAGTGGTGGGCGTCCGCAAGAAAGCGCGGGTCTTGCCCGGGACCACCTTCTCCAAATGCTTCACCGGCACCGAAATCACTACCTTCACTTCGTCCATGGACAAAATCGTGACCAGCGGCGTGGAGGCCGTGACCTGCACCCCGGGATCCAGATGACGGGCACTCACCACGCCATCCATGGGCGCATAAATCCGGGTCTCCGACAAGTCCAAGGACGCCTTCTCCTCCTCCGCAGACGCCTTCTCCACCGCACTCTCCCCCGCAGAGAGCTTCGCTTCCGCACTCGCCATCTCCGCCTTCGCCGTGGCAAAGGCGGTCTCCGCCTGGTCCAGGCTCTGCTGCGTGGCCGCCTGCTGCGCCACCAGACCCCGCATGCGCTTGTACTCGCGCTCCTTGTCCTCCAAATTCGCCCGCGCGGAATCCACCGCGGCATGGCACTGCTGCAGCTCCGCCTTCGCGCTGGAGAGCGCCGCCTTCGCGCTGGAAAGCGCGGCATGATACTCCCGGTCGTCCAACAGGCCAATCCGCTGGCCCTTCTTTACCGGGACGCCCTCCTCGACCTCCGTGCCATCCTCCAACGACAGCGCCGCCAAACGACCCGAGACCTTCGCCTGCAAGTCCACGCTGCGCAACGCCTGCACGTCGCCATTGAAGGTCAGGATATTCCTCACGTCTCCCAGAGACACGAAAGCCGTGCGCACAGGCACGGCATCGGAGACGGCTCCGGCGCGCTGGCGCTGTGCGTCGGCGCGGGCGGCGGAGATCTTTCGGGAGCCCCATACGGCGGCTCCCAGGATGAGAACGATGGCGATGATGGCGGGGGCCAGGGAACGTTTCTTCATGGTCGGGGGATGCAGTGAATTGCCGAGGATGAAAGAGGGAGGGCGCACTCCTCCCCGAGCGTTCCCAGAGGGCCGCCGGATGGATAGAATGCGCCTCCGCTACTTCGCCAACGGATAGCCGCCGGTGACGGAGGAGAGGTTCTCCCCCGCATAGAGCAGGTCAATCCAGGCGTTGGTGCGCGCCAGGGAGGTGCTGGTCAGGTTGGTCTGCACCTCGTTGAGGCGAGTGATGGTGGCCGTGCCGCCCAGATACTCCTCGCGCACCAGGTCGCGAATGCGGGTGGCCACGTCCAGAAGGATGTTCTCCTTCTCCAAAATCTCCGCAGCGGAACGAAGGCTCAGATGGCACTTGCGCACCTCGCTGCTCACGGTATCCTCCGTGGCAATCAACGCCTTCCGCGCCGCATTCAGCTGCGCCTCGGACTGGTGAATCGCCGCCGTGGTGGCGCCGCCATTGAAGAGGTTCCAGCTGGCCTTCACGCCAAAGTTGACGTCGCGGTCGTAATGGCTGTTGAAGTGCGCGGAGTGCGTCCGGGCGAAGTCGTAGTTGCCGAAGAGGCTCACCGTGGGAGCCCAGCCCGCTTTCGCTTCCTTCAAAGACAGCTCCGCAGTCTCCACGTTCCGACGCGCATTCTGCAAGTCGGGACGATGCTCCAGGGCGTAGGAGATCATCTCGGAGACCGCCGGCAACTCGCCAGTCTGCCCCGCGTCCTCCGCAGGAGCCACCAGCTCGATGCTCTCCCACAGGTTGTCCTGCTGCAGGGACAGCAGCGCGCCCAGGCTCACGCAGGCAGTGCGCCAGGAGTTCCGCGCAGCGACGTAGTTGGCCTCCGCGGTCTTCACCTGATACTCGAAGTTCAACACTTCGGAGAGCTTGGAGGTACCGTAGTCGTACTTCTTCTTGGCGTCTTCGTGGAGCAGGCGATTGAAGGCGGCGTCCTGCTCGCGGATCTCCATGGTATTCTGGGCGAGAAGCACCTGGTAGAAGGCGTAGGCCACGGAGTCCATCAACAGACGCTTGGCGTCCTCGCACTCGGCCGTGGCGACCTCGGTGCCCAGCTCGGCGGAGAGGGTCCGGAAGCGACGGGCGAAGCCGTCGAAGACCAGATAGGAGGCAGAGAGGCCCAGGTCATACTGGGTGGTGTTGTCATAGTCCCGCACGGGGCGTGTGGCCACGTCGCGGAGACGGGTGACGCCCGCCGAGAGGTCCACGGAGGGCAAATAGCCGCTGTGGGCACTCTCCAAAGCCGCCATTGCCGTCTGGATGCCGGCCTCGACCTGGGCTAGACTGGGGTTCTGCTCCAAGGCAATCTGCTTGGCCTCCTCCAGGGTCAGCTTCAGCTTCTGGGGGGCCGACTCCTCCGCACGCAGCATTCCGGCGCACAGGAACAGGACGAGAAGAAGGGTGGAAACGTTGAGATACCGCATGACGCAGAAAAAACAGGGGTGAAAAAACGGCCGGATCAATCCCCCGGCAGAGGAAAACGACAAAAAATAATGCCTCCGGACAAAACCGGACAGGACACGCATTCGACAAAGCGTCAAAAAAAGAAACGGGTTTCCGCCCTGGAAATTGTGCGAAAGTCCCCCCCGACGGCCCTTTCTTTTCCCCCGCGGGACTACTGCCTGTTGCCGTCTGTCGGCGCCTTGAGGGAGTCCACGGTCTGCCGCACCAGCGCCATGATGTGGTCCCGCAGTCGTTCGGGTCCGATGAGGGACTTCACCTGCGGCAAGAGGTCGGCGGCATCCGCGTGCTTCGGGGGCTCCAGCAGGAGGAAGAGGCTCAGGGAGGCGTAGGTATAGCGCACCAGCGCCATGTTCTCCTCGGTGGCCTTGGGCCCCAGGAGCTTCGCCATAATGCCCTGGACGTGCTCCTCAAAGACCACCTGGGGATCCCGCCCCGAGGCATCCGGATAGGACGCCGGGCGGAAATTCGGGGAGTTCACGTATTCGCGGAGGTATAGCCACGCCGAATGGAACATGTCGCTGTCGAAGGAGTAGCTGATGAGCGCCTCCACGTGTCGCGACAGGGTCTCCCAGGGATCCTCGTCCCCCGCGGAGTCCATCAGCCGCTGGAGCTCCTGCAGCCGCAAAGACTGCCCGTAGACGCTCACCTCGCGGTAAAACCGCGCCTTCCCCCCGAAGTAGTAGTTCACCGCCGCCAGGTTGCTCCCCGCCAACGCACAGATCTCGCGAATCCCCGCACGCTCATAGCCCTTCTCGGCAAAAATCCGCAATCCCGCCGACAAAAGCCGCCGGCGCACATCGCCCTCTTCTTCCCGACGGGCGTGCCTCTTCCGGGAAAGCCCGCTCTCCGGAGCCGCAAAATTCGCTGACGCGCTACGTGCCATATCGACCAGGGGAATTCTCTACTTCCGTCCCCGGGAAAATCCCATTCCCGCGCAGACAAATTCGCTGGCGCGCAGCGCGATCTGGATTCCCAGGTGATTCCGCATGGCGGGGCGCACCTCCTGGGGCAACGCCTCCCGAAGGACACTCATCTTGCCCTCCGCAGACAACGACAGCACACCCCACCCCGGCATGACCTCCTCCGGACGAACCACGCCCTCCGGAACCGCCAAATACAGCAAATCCCCCGCTTCACAACGGCGCAGGCGGTCCATGCGGGTCCCGCGGTAGAGCTTGTCCTCCAACTCCTTGGCGCGGTGGATGCACTTCAGGTACTCCGGATTCTGGGTCTCCTCGTAGTGCCAGTCGGCGTATTCTTCAAAAAGGGTATGCGTGTCCCGCAACTGCGGCTCGGTCCGGCGAATCTCCTCCTCCAGGGACGCCTTCCGCGCGCGGCACTGGCAGAGCTCCTCAAAGAGCAAATCCGGATTGATGCTGGCCGCATAGCACTCCGCACGATCCAACGCGCAGACGACCAGACAACTCCGCTTGACCTCCATCAACCGACGACCACCCTGCGCCCTCACGCCACTCCAAAAGGCCGCCACATCCGCCAAATCCCCCGACAGACCCGTCGGCACCTCCAAGCCAATCGCCAAATTGTGGCTGCCCTTCCCACGGCTTAGCCACGAGACTACCCCACGACGCAACAAATACCGCCGACCCGCGACGCTCTGACGCTGACGTTCCGTGGGACGCCGATACTTGATGTAGGGGATCCGGGCCATAAAAAAAAATGGGGAAGAGACTGGGTGGGGGAAAAAATTTCAAGCAGGACAAAAACAAAAAAATCCGGCAACTCATCGCTACCGGATTTCAAAATGGTGGTGGGTCATGGATTCGGACCATGGAAAGCAAAGCTAGCAGATTTACAGTCTGCCCCCGTTGACCGCTTGGGTAACCCACCGGGAAAATGATTTGATCTACGCAAGACGATTTTCAATAATCTGCCGGGCGCAGAGGCTAATTTAATGATCCTTGCACCGATTGCAAATTGCATTCGGGATTTTTAAGAAAAAAGGGGGGGTGCCCCGACCGGGGCACCCCCTTTTTGCGTCACGGGATGGGCACTTCCGCGGGCTTTTCGTAGGGCGCGGCCTCCACGTTCAGCCAGGGATCATCGCCGAACTTCGCCACCACCTCCGCCTTTACCCAGCGGCGATCCGAGGGCTTCTGCACCTGGATCTTGTCATTCGAGAGAATGACGCGTCCATCGGGGAGCGTCAGGGAGAAGAGCGCGCCGCAGAAGGTTCCTCCCAGCACGGGACCGTAGTCCGCGCAATGGAGGACGATCTCGTTCTCGCCCACCTGGAGCTCCTTCGCGATATCCAGCGTGAACGCCAGATCCCATTGCGCCTGCCGCATGACCTCCTTTCCGTTGACATACGCCACGAAGCCATTGTCCACGGAGGCGGCAAGCCAGGCGTGTTCCAGGGGCTTGTCGAGCTTCACGGGAATCCGGAAGACCGCCTGGGAGCCCGCCTTCTTGCCCTCGCCGGGATACCAGATGCGGCTCGCCTTCCGGAAGTCCGTGGGGAGCTCCACGCGCTCCTTCACACGATGCGTGGCGGGCATCACGAGAGGCGCGGGAAGCGCGCGGTCGGCATCCGTCAAGACCAGCAGTCCGTAGGGCGGCAGCGAGAGCGACAGCGTGCCGTCTGTTGCGGGACGGAAGCGCGCATCGGTCGCGACCTCCCGGAGATTGGCAGGGAAGTCGCCCTTCAGCGTGAATTCCGCCTTCTCGCCGGATTCATTGAGGAGGATCCAGAGCTCTCCGGCGTCATTCGCCTTATGGCAGACGCGGACCTGGCTTTCGGGAGCGCCGAGGAGCTCCACGTCCTTCGATGCGGGGGCAATGAGGATTGCGCTCAAGGAGTGGATCTCCTGGTTCGCCTTCTTCAGGACGCCCAGGTATTTGTCATTCTGCTGGGGTCCCAGGTTGAGTCCCCAATAGAAGACGCCGGTGGCGCCGTGGGCGATGGACTCATACACCATGTACCGGGCCTCCGGGAGCGTGGGGAAGATCCGGATGGGCTGATTGTAGAGGGTGCCCCACGAAAATGCCTGGAGGCTCATCCAGACGGGCTTCTGATGGCGCACCGTCTCCTGGCAGATGTCGGTGTATTTGCCCACGCAGGACATCATCTTGTCGTCCAAGCTAGAGTGTCCGCTGGGACCGGGAATGGGATAGATGTCGATGCCGTAGATATCGCAGGCGAAGGAGAATCCGCGGTTGCCGTCGGGAGTGCCGCGGGGCGCCTCGTTGAGGAAGCAGGGATGCTCGTCATCCACGTATTTCAGGAAACGCCGATAGGCGCGGATGGTCTCGGAGGACTTCAGGCCGCTCCAGGTGGGCTCGTCGGTCACAAACCACCCGAACATGGAGGGATGCTGAAGAGTCTCGGCGTACTGCGCGCGGAGGGCGGCGCTCTGTGCCGGGAGCCCGTCCTCGGCGACAGCGCCCAAGCTGGCAGACATCCGGGGCATGCCGAAGAGCCCGAAGTCCGCCAGGTCATCCAGCTGGGTGGCATTGCACATGACCACGTCGAAACCCAGGTCGGCGTGCATCTGGAAGGACTCCCGGAGGGGAAGCACGCCGAAGTTTCCCCAAGAGCAGATGGGGAAGACGGGCTTGCCGTCGATGTGCAGGACATTGTTCTCGTCAAAACGGATGTCCCGGGACGCCTTTTCGCGAAGAGTGAAGGGGATTTCCTCCTCGGCAAGGACGGTCCCCCGCTCATCCCGCAGCGTGGCCTTGAGGGGATATTCGCCAATCTCCTCCGGCATGGCGAAGACGAATTCCGCGGGCGCATCGGCAGGGAAAACCTGTTCCTGTCCCCGGAAAGAGACCGTGATCGTCCCCATGGGAATGACGGAATGGACCATCCCGGAGAACTCGCTGGCGGCGTCGCCGATGCGGGCGCCGTTGTGGTAGGAGAAGGGCGCCTTCAGCGCGATGTCCAGCAGCGCCACCTCGGAGAGGGTCTCGCCAAAGCGCACATTGTCAAAGTAGACAATGCCGGCGCCGCGGGGCTCGCCCTGGAGGGTCACCTCCATGTCGCGGTCTGCAATGAAGGTGACCTCGCGGCCGCGCCAATCGCCAGAACGGGTATCGCGCCACCCCGCAGTGGCGGGAATCACCTCGCCGCGGTCATCCAAGACCGCAAAGCGGAACCACGTCGCATGCTGGATATCCGTGTACTCCAGGTCCTCGCCGCCCTGGACGTCGTAGTCCAGACGGTAGATCTTGCCCTTCTCCACAGAAAGGCCACTCTGGCGCAGACCGGCAACCGCCATGCGGCTGTCCAGACGCGCACACGCACCGTGGCTATCCCCTAAATCCGTCAGACGCCATCCCTCGCCTTCCCAGCCGAGGGTCCCGCCCGCAAAATCGCCATTCACCAACACGCCGCGACGGCGCTCCAGGATCGGCCGCGCGAATTCTACCGTGCCCGTCTCGCCCTTGGGAAGGGAAAGCACCGCCAAGGGACGCGCAGAGCCCCCGGGAGTGAGCACAAAATCCATGCTCGCCATCCGCCAATCCTCCGCCACCGGGAGCCGCCGATTGGCAATCTGGTAGGGCTCCATGCGCTCCACGTAGTATTCGATCTGCGTGCCGGGGGTGCCGCGATAGAAGACGGTGAAGGCATAGGGCACGCCCTCCTGAAGCGCCTCGGCATTCATCAGGACGCCCTCGCGGCCCTCCGCACTGCCCGTCACACGCACGACGCCCTCGCCCGTGAATTCCACAAAGCCGGGGTCGATGGCGTGCCAGCCACCCTCCATCGGAACCAACGCAGGAAGGATGTTCTTCGCCTCCGCCTTCACGTTGGACAGGGATTCCTCCATGAGGGTCAGCTGGGGATTCCGATACTGCAGAACGCCCTTCGCTCCAGGAAGCGCAGAGAGCACCGCGTAGTAGACGCAGTCGCCCTGCTTGGGAGCCGTGGGCTCAAAAACGAACTCCGCCGTCTGCCAGCGAGAAGACCCCGTGATCTCCTTGCCACCAATCGATCCGGGATAGCTGTCGCGCTCTAAATAAAAATGCCCGCGAGTGGCGTCGTCACTGCGGTACTCCACGGAAAAACGGTAGGTGGCGCCCGCAATCATCGGGATCTCCGTCTGCTGGAGATAACACCGCTCCGACGAATCCCCCGTCAGGGAAACCACATCCCCCTGGAAGGAAATGTTCATGGGGAGACCCTGGTTCCAGGCGCCCGTGTCCCCAAACCCCGACTCACGCAACAAATTCACACCCTGCGCCGATAACACCACACACAGGAAAAGGAAAAGGAAAAGGAAGGAATAAAATTTCATAAAGAGAAAAAGGGAAAAAACACCGCCGGCAGGCGGAAGAAATGAGGCGGGGGTACGGGGGCGGCAGCATGCAAAG
>CAVDSU010000068.1:0-11948 GCA_963611685.1 bacterium | reverse complement strand
GTTCCCTTGGAACCCATCGCCGGGAAGAGTCGGTGATTGCGCCAAGCGCGCCCAAATTGGCGCGCAGGGAATAGGGAGTAGGGAGTAGGTTTGTATGGTCGCTGCGCGGCTTTTCCGCGGATGGTGCCGCGGTGCCGTACCGCCGGATGAGCGGCGGAAGAAACCTTACCGCCGGATGAGCGTCGGAAGAAAGGAAGGGCCCGGCTTCGTCTCGCTACGCTCGGCTACGCCGTGGCGTGCCGAAAATCGGCACGAAGGAGCCCGCCTTCGCCAAGGCTACGGCGGGTCTGCGAGAAGTTCGGCCAGGGTTCCCTTGGAACCCATCGCCGGGAAGAGTCGGTGATTGCGCCATTGTCCGCCCCTTTTGTTTTCGGGGTGTAGGGTGTTTGGGAGGGGCGTGAGGGGTGGGTGCGTTATATTAGGAGACTTGCGAATTTCTCACCGAACACGAACAAATTCGACCCCTCTAGGAGTCTTTCATGGTACAATCTATTCTCAAGGTTCTTGGCGGCGTGGCCATTTTCATCTACGGCATGACGCTGATGAGCGATGGTCTGCAGAAGGTTGCCGGCAGCAAGATGCGCTCGATTCTGCGTCTGTTCGCCAAGAACCGCTTCGTGGCGGTGCTCACGGGCGTGGGGGTCACGTCGGTGATCCAGTCGTCCGCCGCGACCACGGTGATGGTGGTGGGCTTCGTGAATGCGGGCTTGTTGAACTTGGAACAGGCCATTGGCATCATCTGCGGCGCGCATATTGGCACTACGGTGACAGGCCAGCTGGTGGCCTTCAAAATCAGTTCCGTGATCTTCCCGTCCATCATCTTGGGACTGATCATGTTCATCAGCAAGAAGCGGAGCGTGACGCATTGGGGCGAGGTCATCATGGGCTTCGGCTTCCTGTTCCTGGGCATGGAGATGATGAACGGTACGCTGCGGGACCTGGAGTTCATCCAGACCGCATTCAAGTATTTCCAGTGTGCGCCGGTGGACGGCGTCATGCCGCCTCTGGCGGTCTTCGGCGCGATTCTGGTGGGCATGCTGGTGACGGTGGTCATTCAGAGCAGCTCCGCCTGCACGGGCATCATCATTGTCCTGGCGGGCAATGGCCTGCTTGACTTCTATACGGCAGTGGCGTTGGCGCTGGGCTCCAATATCGGCACCACCATCACCGCGCAGTTGGCGGCCATCTCGGCGAACCGTGTCGCCAAGCAGGCGGCCATGGCGCATACCCTGACGCAGGCGCTGGGCGTGCTGTTGATCGCGGTCACCTTCTGGGTCCAAGTCAACAACGAGCCCCTCTTCTTCTGGTTCGTGCGGCTGTGCTCCCCCGGCGCCGAGCTGCCGCGTCTGATCGCCAACTCCCATACCATCTTCAATATCTTCTCCACCATCGTCTTCCTGCCCTTCATCCCGCAGCTGGCGCGGCTCTGCGAGAAGATCATCCCCGTGAATCGGCAGGACGTGAAGTTCCGTCGCCTGGATCCCATCTTGCTCTCCACGCCCTCCATCGCCTTGGCGCAGACCACTGCCGCACTGCGCAAGATGCTCCAGAAGGCCTGGCGGATGGTGGACTGCGCCATCAATGTCTACAATCACAACGACGAGTCCAACCAGCGCATCGTGAAGCAGTTGGAGAAGCGCGAGGAGGACGTGGACCAGCGTCAGCAGGAGATCTCGGACTACCTGTCGGCGCTCATGCAGCAGGGTGACCTGAATGCCAATGAAGCCGGACAGATTCCGCTGCTGCTGCATTGCGCCAACGACGCCGAGCGCATTGGCGACCACACCGCGCTCATCCAGAACATCATTGGCCGCCTGGAGGAGCAGGGGCGGCATTTCAGCGAGAAGGCGGACAAGGAGCTGGACGACCTGCATCAGCAGCTTGGAAAGTTGGCGGAGGCGGTGATCCATACCCTGGAGAAGAACACGCCGAAGAACGTGGCGCACGCCAAGGAGCTCCGCCACGAGATGGTGGCGGCGCTGACGGCATGCGAGCGCGAGCACCTGAACCGCATCAACACCGGGCTTTGTGTGCCGCAGGTGGGCATCATCTACCTGGAGTTGCTGGAGGAGATCCGGAAGATTAGCCGCCACATGGCGAACATCGCCGACCGTGCGGAGAGCCTCTACGAGAAGCCCGCCAAGCTGGGGAAGGTGGAGCTTCCCTCCATCAACAGCCAGGCTGAGACGCAGTCCTTCGAGTAACCTCACCAGGAAGGAAAGAAAGAGCGCCCCATGTCCGCGCAAGAAGAATACCGCGTCTGCCTGCTGGATGACCTCCAGAAGGTTTTTCTGGCGGACGAGCTCACTGCGGCCCCCTGCCGCACACGGACTTTCCCCGTGCTGCAGGGACAGCGCCTGAACTTCCAGGTGGCAGTCTATGCGCCCGTGCGGACCTTCTTTTGCTGCCAGGTGGATTCCCTCTTTCGGGACTACGTGACGGTCCGTCAGGTGGGCACGGTCTTCTGCGATCTGCCCGCGGATCCCAAGGATCCTCTGACCATCGCCGCGAAGCCCGGGAATTTCCCGGATCCCCTGCTGCCCCTGGCGCCGGGGAATCTCGTCTCGATGCCTGCCGGAAAGTGGGTGAGCCTCTGGGTGTCCGTGGATGTGCCTCGGGAGTGCCCCTCGGGGCGTTTTCCCCTGCGGATTGTGCTCTCCACGCCCACGAGGGAGCAGCTGGATCTGGTATGGCCCTGTGAGCGCATTGCGCCGATGGTGGTGGAGGCGCAGCTGGAGATCCTCCCCGCCGAATTGCCGAAGCAGCGCCTCTGGTCCTGCTCCTGGTTCCATGTGGACTGCCTCCAGAAGTGGTATCGCCTGGGGTATGGCAGCGAGGAGTTCTGGGGGGTGTTTCGCGCCTACGTGAAGGACATGCTGTCCCATGGCGTGAATGTCCTCTTTACTCCGCTTTGGACGCCGCCGCTGGATACCGCCATCGGGTGGGAGCGCCCCGATTGCCAGCTGTTGAGGATCTCCTTCCAGGAGGGGCGGTATCTTTTTGATTTTTCTCTGCTGAAGCGCTGGCTAGACGAAGCCCGCACCTGCGGCATGGGGCGCTTCGAATTCGCCCACGCCTTCACCCAGTGGGGCGCCAAGGCCACGCCGAAGATCCTGGTGGATGGCGAGCGGCGTTTCGGCTGGGATGTCCCTGCGGATTCTCCGGAATACCGGGAGTTCCTCTCGCAGCTGCTGCCGGCGTTGGCGGCGTTCCTTCGGAAGGAGGAGCTGGCGGGAAAGTGCGTCTTCCATAACTCCGACGAGCCCGGCGGCGATTCCCTGGAGCGCTATCGGGCGAGCCTGTCGCTGATGGCGGAGTTCCTCCCCGACGAGGAATTCCCCGTCTTCGATGCGCTCTCCGATGGGGAATTCGTGAAGCAGGGCATCACCCGCCATCCCATTCCGGTCACCAATGCGCTGGAGCAATTTGCGGACTTGCCGGTGTCGAGCCGCTGGTGCTACTACTGTGGCAATTGGGGCGACGGCGTCCCCAATCGCCTTTTGGGGATGCCCAGCTGGCGGAACCGCGTGTTGGGCGTGTTGCTCTATGCGCTGGGTCAGGAGGGCTTTTTGCACTGGGGGCATAACTTCTGGTTCTCCCAGTATTCCCTGGACCAGAATCTGAATCCCTGGCAGAACACCAGCGCCGGATACGGATTTTTCGGAGGCGATGCCTTCCTGGTCTATCCGGGAGGCGATGGCGCCCCCGTGGACTCCCTGCGCTACGAGGTCTTTGGCGAGGCCATGCAGGACTACCGCGCCTGCCAGCTCCTGGAGTCCCTGGTGGGGCGGGAGAGGGTGCTCGCGATTTTGCAGGAGGGCGTGGAGCGTCCCTTGAAGATGACGGACTACCCTCATTCCGAGGAGTGGGTCCGCGACGTGAATCTCCGGGTGTTGCGCGCCATTGACCAGGCATTATAGCCTGGGCCTTTGGGGCCGGGCATCCGGTGGAACAAAACCATCATGATAAGCCCGCTGGCGTCGGCGAGGGAGTTTGGCGCAGGAGGGCGTGTCCGCCTTTTCGGAGACCCCGGGAGCCGTTTTTTGCTTCCGGGAGTGCGTGCGGGGAGCGGGGGAATTCTTTCCCTTGCGCGCGGGAGAGGGCGGGAGTGCAAGCGACCATGGAACGATAGGAGAAAATAGAGTCATGCAGGATGTCACTCAGAATGCGTGCGCCCGCGGGCTTCTCGGGCTCCAGCGCCTGGATCTGGAGGTCGCGCAGCTGCGCGAGGAATCCCGGAAGATCCACCAGCAATGGGATTTGGCGCGGGAGGAGTATCGGGAACAGGCGCAGGGCGTGGGCCGCCAGGCGGAGGAACTGCGTTCCCGCGAGGAATCCTTGTCCGCCTTGGAGGCCTCCGGCGCGAGGCTGCGGGAGGAACGACAGCAATTCCAGGTGAAGACCGCGCTGATTCGAAAGAATGACGAATACCAGGCGGCGCTGGCGACGCTGGCGGACTACGATGGACGGATTGCGGCGAACGAGGAGTCGCAGCTGTCGGCGTTGTCGGCGGTGGAGGAGTCCCGTGGAGAGCAGCGGGAGCTCCGGAAGGCATTGACGCGTGCGGAAGCGCAGCTGGCGGATTTGCGGGATCGCCTGAAGTTGCAGGAGGGCGCCTTGCAGAGCCGGATGGAGCAATTGCTGTCGGGGCGTCCGGCGCAGGAGCGCCTGGTGGAGCCGTGCGCCCTGCAGGCCTACGAGCGGCTGCGCACGGGCGCGCGGGAGAATCCGCTGCGTCCCTGGGCGGTGAAGATCGAGAAGGGCGCCTGTGGTCGTTGTCACCGCGTGTTGCCTCCCCAGAAGGCGCAGGAGGTGCGTCGGGGGCGTGTGTTGCAGTGTTGCGACAGCTGCGGCGCGCTGCTCTGCGACGTGGAGGAGTAGATACAGTAGGGGGCATTCCTTCCTTTTCTCCCTTCCTCCTGCTTCCCGAGCCGGGAAGAGGTGACGCGATGAGCGACCGCCGAATCTTCACATTCAAAAACAAGCGCCACATGCCCAAGTGGCTGGCGTGGATTCTCGCCGGAGTCCTGAAGCTGTACTCCTGCACCCTCCGCTTCCGGATCACGGGGGAGGAGCGCGTGGTGTCGGAGATGCTGTCGGGGAAGCCGGTGGTGCTGGCGTTGTGGCACAACCGCGTCATTGGCGCAGTCACCATGATCCCCCGGAAGATCCTGTCGAGATGCGTGGTCATGATCAGCGCCTCGCGGGACGGCGAGTATATCTCCACGGTCGTGGGGTGCCTGGGCTTGGAGAGTGTGCGGGGCTCCTCCTCCCGGAAGGGCATTCCGGCATTGCTGGGGCTGGTGCGCGCCTTGAAGGCGGGAAAGTCGCCGGTGCTGACCCTGGATGGTCCCCGGGGACCCCGCTATGCCGTCCATCCCGGCGCAGCGGGACTGGCGCGCTCGGCAAAGGCGTCGCTGGTGCCTATCGCGCTGAATGCCACGAGATGCTGGCAGCTGCACAGCTGGGACAAGATGCAGATCCCGTGCCCCTTCTGCCGCGTGGACTTGGTGGTGGGAACGCCCATTGACTGCGGCGATGGACGGAGCGAGGAGGAGTTGACTGACGCCTTGCGTCGGGGCATGGAGGGCGTCACCCGGGATCCCGGGGATGGCGTGTGCGGTCGTTGAGGTTTTGAGGGGAGTCGGAATTTTTTTATGGGCGCGCAGATGAATGAGCGGCAGCGCGAGGCCGTGGAGTGCCTGGAGGGTCCGTTGCTGTTGTTGGCGGGGGCGGGCACGGGCAAGACCACGGTGATTGTGCATCGCATTGCCAACTTGGTGAATCACGGCATTGCGCCGGGGGCGATTTTGGCGGTGACCTTCACCAACAAGGCGGCGAAGGAGATGAAGGACCGCATCAGCGCCTACGTGGGCCCCCAGGCGGCCAAGGAGATGACCATCAGCACCTTCCACTCCTTCTGCTCCAGCGTCCTAAGAAAGCAGATCCATCTTCTGGGATACAGCCGGCGCTTTTCCATTGCGTCGGAGGAGCAGCAGAAGGGCCTGGTGATGGAGATCATGGCGCAGCTGGGGCAGGTGGGCACGGGCTTCGACAGCCGGCTGTGGCGGCATCGGATTTCCATGGCGAAGGCGGCGTGCCTCTGGCCGGAGGACGTGCGGAAGTCCGGCAAGCCGCAGTGCCAGGAGGTGGCGCTGGTCTACGAGGCCTACCAGAAGCGCATGCGCCAGATGGACCTGCTGGATTTCGATGACCTGCTGTGCCTGACGGTGAAGCTCTGGGAGGAGTGTCCGCAGGTCCTGGAGGAATACCGCCAGAAATACAGGCGGATTCTGATTGACGAGTACCAGGACACCAATGGCGTGCAGTTGCGCATCATGACCATGCTGGCGGGCCAGGAGGCCAATTTGGCGGTGGTGGGCGACGACGACCAGGCGATCTATGGCTGGCGCGGCGCCGATATCCAGAATATCCTGAATTTCACCGAGCTCTATCCGCAGGCGAAGGTCATTCGGCTAGAGCAGAATTACCGCTCCACCGAGGTCATTCTCCGCGCCGCCAATGGCGTCATCGCCCACAATAGCCAGCGGCACGAAAAAAATCTCTGGTCCGACAAAAAGGAGGGCGAGCTGATCCGGGAGGTGCGCTGCGCCGACGACTCCGCCGAGGCCGCTTTCCTCGTGAGAAGCATCCAGGAACAGCATGACTTCCGACGGCGCGCCTGGAACGCCTTCGCGGTGCTCTTCCGCTCCAATCGGCAACGGCGCATCCTGGAGGAATCCCTCCGGAAGGCGCGCATTCCCTATCACCTGGTGGGCGGCACCTCCTTCTACCAGGAACGCGAGATCCTGGATGCACGCGGATTCCTGGCGGCGCTTGCCAATCCCCGGGACGATATCTCCTTCCTGCGAATCGTCAATGTGCCTCCCAGGGGCATCGGCGACACTACCCTGGATCGACTCCACGAAATCCGCGAAAAGACCCACCGCTCCATGCAGGAGCTGGCACGCGACCCCGCGGTCCTGGAGGGACTCCCGAAGGACTCCGCCATCGCCCTGAAGGCATTCATGGGCATCCTGGCGCGGTTCCGGGAGGAATTCAAGGAGAGCGGTCCCCTTCACGACAAGGTGAAGCGGTACTTCGACGAATTGGGATATCTCGCGGGGCTCGGACGCATGTACAAGCCCCGGGAGAATGCCCTGATGCGCCGGGACAATGTGCTGGAGTTCCTCTCCGCCATCGGGGAATACGATGTGCGCAGCGGCTTCCGCGGGACGCTGGATGGACTGCTGGAGGAGCTGGCGCTCATGGAGGGCGGCGACCAGCATGGCCGCAAGGATCAGGAGGGCATGGACGCCGTGACCCTCATGACCGTCCATGCCGCCAAGGGACTGGAGTTCCCCGTGGTCTACGTGGCGGGCATGGAGCGGGATCTCTTCCCCCACCAACGCGCAATGGAGGAGGGTAATGAGCAGGAGGAACGACGCCTCTTCTATGTGGCGATTACGCGGGCAAAGGAGGAGCTCTTCCTGACCTTCGCGGAAAAGCGCCGGGAGGGAAAGTTGCTGATGCCGCATCCACCCTCCAAGTTCTTGGAGGAACTGCCGGAGGACACCGTGCGCTTCTGCCGCCCCGACGATGTCTACGAGAAGGTGGACAAGCAGGCGGCGCTGGCTTTCCTCTTGGAAAGCATGAAGAAGTAGCTTATGCCATAACTCCTTGGATATCAAGGAGTTATATAATATGTTCTACAATAGGCTCTCCAAGAGCGTCTGGCATCCCTCCAGGACATCGCGATAGGTCTCCTGGAAGTTTCCGGTGTACCAGGGGTCAGCGATATCCCGTGGGTTTGGGGCCCAATCCAGGAGGAGGTGGATTCTGTGGTGTTCTTCGGGGGGCAGGAGTCGTTTCAGGTCCCGGAGATTCGCGTGGTCCATGCCCAGGATGAGGTCGTATTGGATGGCGCGTTTTGCGTCCAGGAGCCAGGCGTGCCGTGGGAAGAAGGGGATATTGTGTTCCCGGAGGGCCTGCCGGGTTCCGTAGTGGACGTCGTTTCCCAGCTCGTCGGTATGGAGGGCGGCGGATTCCGTCTGGATGTCCTGTCGTCCCGCCTGTCGGAGGAGTTCCGCCATGACGAATTGCGCCATGGGGCTCCGGCAGATATTCCCGTGGCAGACGAAGAGCAGCTTCATGGGCGGGGCACGGGAGGGGCTACAGCCGTTCGGAGAGCTTCTGCTGGAGTGCCTTCGCCTCCTGCTCGGTGCTCTTCAGATAGAGGATGCCGTTCTGGGCATTGAAGGAGTAGTTCCGGTCGGTGGAGATGCCGTAGATGGCATAGAGCAGTCCCTTGAGCAGTCCCAGCTGGGCAGTGACTGCCGACCGAGTCTCCGCATTGTCGCCGGATTGTTCCAGCGCCTTTTCCAGGAGGCCGCGCTTTGCCATGAGGCGCAGGAAGACCTCCTCGGGGGTGCCCAGGGAGACGGAGACCAGGTTGCTGGCCCCGTCGTAGCGATACTGCGGGATGCCGTCGGGATTCAGCATGAGCGCCAGCATGGCGTTGTGGGTGCGAAGATCGCTCTGCAGCCGCTGGACCTCCGCCAGCAGGCCCGCCTTCTCGGAGTCGCCCGCGGCATTCCAGGCCTCCGTGGCGTCCTGGAGCTGCTGGGCGAGCACCGTCTGCTTCCGCAGGGCATTCTCCAGGGCGTCCTTCACGCTGGTGACCTCCACCAGGATGGTGCCGTCTTCCTGGGGGAAGAATGCGGGCTGCTTGGCGTCGGCGTCCTTGGCGGGGGCGATGGGCGCCAGGGTAGCCAGGAGGAGTGCGGTGAGAGCGAATGCGAGGGTCTTCATTTGCGGGGGAAGGAAAGCGGTTCTTGGCTTGCCGGGGGAGTGTGGTATCTTAGTGTCCCTCGGTGATCTTCTTCAGGAAGGCCTGTGTGCGGGGCTGCTGGGGATTTCCGATGACCTGGTCGGGGTGTCCCTGTTCCACGATGACGCCGTCAGCCATGAAGATCACGTGGTCGGAGACCATCCGCGCGAAGTTGATTTCGTGGGTCACGATGACCATGGTCATCATCTGGGCGGCCAGGTCGCGGATGACCTTCAGGATCTCGCCGGTGAGCTCGGGGTCCAGCGCGCTGGTGGGCTCGTCGAAGAAGAGCATATCGGGGTGGTTGATGAGCGCGCGCGCGATGGAGACGCGCTGCTGCTGTCCGCCGGAGAGCTCGCAGGGATAGGAGTTCTCCTTGCCCTCCAGCCCCATGCGCTTCACCAGCGTGCGCGCGGCGTCATAGACCTCCTTCTTGTCACGGCCCTGCACGCAGATGGGCGCGTCGGTGATGTTCTGCATCACGCTGTAGTGCGGGAAGAGATTGAAGCTCTGGAAGACCAGTCCGAAGTGCGAGCGCAGCTGTCGGAGTCTGGAGGCGGAGGCGTATTTGGAGCCATTGGGGGCATCCTGGCAGACCAAGTCGTCCTGGTAGCGCATGGTGCCGTGGTCCATGGTCTCCAGGAGGGTGGCGCAGCGCAGGAAGGTGGATTTTCCGGAGCCGGAGGGCCCGATGATGGAGACCACCTGTCCGGAGTGGACGGTGAGGGAGATGTCGCGGAGCACCTGGAGCTTTCCGAATGCCTTGCTGAGGTGCTCTACTTGGAATACGGGCTGTTTGGTCGTGTCCATGCTTGTTGCCTCCCTCGTGCTAGCGATAGTAGTCCAGCCGCTTTTCCAGGTGTTCCATGAATGCGGCCACGAGGAAATTGAAGATATAATAGAAGACGCCGGCCACCAGGTATGGCGTCATGGAGGCCCAGGCGCTGGCCAGCTGCTTTGCCTGGGTGAACATCTCGGTGTATGCGATGGCGAAGGCCAGGGAGGTGTCCTTGGTGAGGGTGATGACCTCGTTGGTGACGGCGGGGAGGGTCCGCTTGATCACCTGCGGCAGGATGATCTTCAGGAAGGTCTGGATGCGGGAGTATCCCAGCACGTGTGCCGCTTCATACTGCCCCTGCGGAATCGAGAGGATGCCGCCGCGGTAGATTTCCGCAAAATAGGCGGCGTAATTGAGGGCGAAGGCCAGGATGACGGCGGGAAAGCGGTAGCTGTTGGAGAGTCTCATTCCCAACAGGAAGTATGGTCCGAAGAAGACCACCAGCAGCTGCAGCATCAGGGGCGTGCCGCGCATCACGGAGATGTAGATGCGCATGAGCCAGGCCAGGGGCTTGAAACGGCTCATCCGCGCCAGGCAAATCAGCATGCCCAGCGGCAGCGAAAAGAGCAGGGTCAGGAAGAAGATGCTGACCGTGGCGCCGAAGCTCTTGCCCAGCAGGGTGATGGAATTCAGGACATGGGTGTCCCGCAGGGCGTCTAGGATGGGTAAGAGGAATTCGGGCACGGGGATTCAGGGGCGCGGGTCGCCCCGCGAAAAAGGGAAGGAGGAAGAAAAAAGAGGCGGGAGTGCGGAGGAGTCGTGGAGCGAGGGGACAGCCAGCCGCCAGGATGGCGGCCAGCTGTCCGGCCGGCGCTTGCGGGGGCTACTTCTGGATGGTGACGTCCTCGCCGTCGAACCACTGCTTGGAGATGGCGGAGAAGGTGCCGTCGGCGTGCATCTGGTCGAGGGTCTCCTGGACCTTGTCGCGCAGGGCGGTGTCGCCCAGCTTGAAGCCGACGCCGTACTGCTCGGTGGTCAGGTTCTCGTCCAGCATGCGGGCCACGTCGTTGCCCTTCATGAGGCGGACGGCCACGCTGTAGTCGATGACCACGGCGTCACAGGTGCCGGCCTGCAGCTCCATGTATGCCTGGTTGAAGTTGGGGACCTCGATGATCTGGCGCAGGGTTTTGCGCAGCTCGTCGCAGGAGGGATCCATGAGGGCCTTCAGGCCGGAGGAGTCGGCCTGCGCCTCGACCACCTTGTTGGCCAGGTCGGCCTTGGCGTGGATGGCGGAGTCCTTGCGGACCAGGATCACCTGGGAGCTGTCGACGTAGGGCTCGCTCCAGGTGTAGAGGGCCTCGCGGCCATTGATGGTGAAGCCGTTCCAGATGCAGTTGATGGAACCGCTGGAGAGCTCGGCGTCCTTGGAATCCCAGTCGATGGGGCGCAGCTCCACCTTCCAGCCGCGGCGCTTGGCGACCTCTTTGGCCAAATCCAGGTCGAAGCCCACCAGCTCGCCGTTGTCGTCCTGGTAGCCGTAGGGGGGGAAGGAGGCGTCAAAGCCCACAACCAGCGTGAAATCGCTGGAGTCCAGCGGGGTGGCGGCGTTGCTGGTGGTGTTTTTGCCACAGCTGGCGAGGGTCAGCATGACGAAGAGCGCGAGAAAGACGGCGAGAATCTGCTTCATGGTTGTGTCTCCAAGGAAAGTTGGAAGGAAGGAAGAAATAAAAAAAGGAGGAAGGAGCAGGTTTGGCCGGGGTTTCGCAGGCGAAACCCCACGCCGGGAGCCCGACGCGTGCGACAAGCGCGCCCAAATTGGCGTGCAGAAGGTGAAAAGGCAAAAACGTACCGCCGGTAGGGGGAAGAAAATAGGCGGGGGGACGGGGGGCGCAGCCCCCACGTCCTTTGGGTAGTCTGCTAGGGAAGAGCAGCTCCGGTGCTGGCCACTGTTGTAGAGACGTTGCATTTTGCAACGCGGAAAGGCAGAATATACCACGGATTTCGATGCCTACAGGGGTTACCTTGGATTGGCGTACGCGTACGCGCGTATGCCGCTCTGTGCGTGATGAAGGATTCTCGCTCCCCGTACCACCCGGGTGCGCTTGCGCGCATGCGCGATAGAACCCAGGGCGTGTTTGGGAAAGGGGAGTGCCGCCTGTTCGGACTTCGAAATTCGTTGGCGCGCCAATTTGGGCGCGCCTGGCGCACGCGACGGGTCTTCCCGGCGCGGGGTTTCGGGGTCACCCGAAACCCTGGCCTAACTTCCTCCTTCCTCCTTCCTCCTTCCTCTTTCTTCTAGGGTGTTTGGGAAAGGGGAGTGTCGGCTGTTCGGACTTCGAA
>CAVDSU010000067.1:0-11980 GCA_963611685.1 bacterium | reverse complement strand
CGGTCCCTCCCCCTACGCGAATCTCCAGTAGGCCCTTGAGGGAAAAGTAAAAAAAAGGAGGAAGGAGGAAGGAGGAAGGAGGAAGTTAGGCCAGGGTTTCGCAGGCGAAACCCCGCGCCGGAATCTACCGGCGCGTGCGCCGAGCGCGCCCAATTGGCGCGCAAATCCTTCCGCCTACTGGCGGTACGGCACCGGCATTTGGGCCGCAGTGCGGCGCGTGCCTGCCATTTGCGCCTAGGCACTACCTTCTAGCTGCTACTAGGGGGGTGCGGGGGGCCTGCCCCCAGTCCTTTGGATATTCTTTGCATGCTGCCCCGCCCCGAATTCGTGGCTAGGCACTACCTTCTAGCTGTTACTAGGGGGGTGCGGGGGGCTACCCCCAGTCCTTTGGATATTCTTTGCATGCTGCCCCGCCCCGAATTCGTGGCTAGGCACTACCTTCTAGCTGTTACTAGGGGGGTGCGGGGGGCTACCCCCAGTCCTTTGGATATTCTTTGCATGCTGCCCCGCCCCGAATTCGTGGCTAGGCACGAACTGCTAGCTGCTACTAGGGGGGTGCGGGGGGCTACCCCCCGTCCTTTGGATAGTGAATCCGCCGTGTGGCGGATTCACTGCAGGTATTTCTTCGCCCTTCTAGGATTGATGGGGCCCTTTTTGACGGCGAGGATGATATGTCTTGTGGGGTCGGTGGGTTCCAGGGAGAGCTCCTGGTCTTCGACTACATCGAATCCGAAGGCGGGGCATGCCTCGGCGAAGAGGGGCGCCTCTTCCACGGGCCAGCTCTGCCCTTTCATGAGCAGAAAGACTCCGCCGACGGCCAGCAGCTCGGAGGCGTCGGGGAGCAGCTCCACGCCCTTTCCGACGGCGCGGGCGGTGACTACCTCCGCGTGGTGGTGCAGATCGGGCCGCACGCGCATGACGTCTCTCCCGCGGAAGGCGGCGGCGCCGCCCTTGCCGGTGCGGGGGATGAGCGGGATGGAGGCGTTGAGGAACTCCACCTTCTTCTGCCGCGCGTCGATGAGCGTGATGTCCTGTGTGGTCATCATCGTCATGACGGGCAACCCCGGATAGCCGCCGCCGCTGCCCAGGTCGGCCAGGGCGCTGTGTTCCTGGCAGAGGCTCTCCAGGATGGGGACGATCGTGAGGGAGTCCAGGAGGGAGAACTTCAGGTAGTCCCTGGGGGTAGTGAGCCGGGTGAGGTTCAGCCAGTGGTTGACGCCCAGCAGATGGCTATAGAGCGCCTGGAAGACCCCACGCTTCGGCGTGGGATCGGGGAGCTCCAGGGCCTCGCAGCGCTGGACGAGCCACTGCCAGTCTTCGTCGGGGAAGGCGACGACGGGGTAGTTTTCGGGGAGGAAGTCGCTGGGAGAGCGTTCCGGGACCGCGGGTGCCGCCGCGGTCGCCGCGGGCTTTCCGGGGCGCTTGGGGGCGTTTTGTCGGGGGGCTTTTCCGTACATGGTATCTATTTCGCCTTTTTGCGGACGGAGAAGCCGAAGTGTCCGAGTTCTTCTCCCAGGGAGTAGTAGTGTCCGTGGGCGTAGGCCAGCAGATTGGCCTTGCGCAGATCCAGATGGCCCTTGTCGTCAATGAGCTCGGTGGTGACCTGGACGGCCAGGACCTCGCCGATGTAGACCACATGGGAGCCCAGCTCCAGGCGCTGCCGGACGGCGCATTCCAGGGTCAGCGGGCATTCCGCCACGATGGGCGCGGTGATCTTCGAGGCGGGCAGCGCGGTGAGTCCGCGGGTGGAGAACTTGTCGGTATCCCTGCCGCTGATGACGCCGCAGTAGTCCACGGTCTCCGCCTGGTCGGCGGTGGGGACGTTTACGGTGAATGCCTGCAGGGTCTCGATCTGGTGGTATGTGAAGCGGCTGGGTCGCACGGCGATGCCGACCATCGGGGGATCGGAGCAGAGTGTGCCGGCCCAGGCGGCGGTCATGATGTCCCAGGGGAGCCGTTTGCCGTCGCCAGTGCCGATGAGGACGGCGGGATTGGGGGCCAGCTGCGTGCTGCCCGGCCAGATGGTCTTGGAGATTGCCATGTTTTTGGGGAAGGGAGGAAGGAGGAGGGTTAGAGTTTCCAGCCGCAGTCCCGCATGAGCTGCTCGAAGCGGCGGCAGTATTCCAGGTAGATGTCCCGCTTGAACGCGCGGGTCTCGGGGGTGTCCTCGGTGACCTTCTGGTTGTGGAAGACGGTGCCCACGTGGGGCTCCATGGAGATGCCGCCGTCGTATCCGGAGGCCAGGAGGTCCTTCATGATGGCGCGCACGTCGCCCATGCCCTCGCCGGCGAAGGTGTAGACCTCCTCGGGACGGCTGCCGTCCTCGCGGGGGACCGCCAGGGCGTCCTTGATATGGACGTGGCTGATGTAGGGCTTGCAGTGGGTGTAGAATTCCCAGGCGGACTGCAGGGGGTAGGGCTTCTGTCCGAGCCGTCGGTAGTTGAAGCAGGGGTTCCCGGTGTCGAAGATGAGGGTGAAGGCGGGGCTGTTGACGGCCTCCAGGAGCTTCAGCGTGTGCTTGTGGCTCATGCCGCCGTAGTTCATGCAGTTCTCGTGCCCATAGACGACGCCGTTGTCCTCGCAGATCTTCACCAGCTCCCGGACCTTCGCGAAGATGATGGCCTCCAGCTCCGGGGAGTCGCCCGGCTCGTCCTGCGGCACCAGGAAGCTCATGCCGCGAACCAGCTTGCAGCCCAGCTTGTGCATGCGGGGGATGGCGGCGAGGAGCTCCTTCTTGCTGGCCTCGAAGTCCTCTTCCTTGCGGGGATGACGGCTCCAGTTCGCCACCGCACTGCCGTAGCAGTTGATCTGGATCCCCGACTCGGAAAGCATCCGCTCGGCGTCCTCGAACTCCTGGTCCGACATGGTGCCGAGCATCTTGCCGCTGACATTCCGCAGCTCAATGTGGGACCAACCCAGCTCTTTGGTGACCGCTATCTGACCCGCCAAGTCGGCACAGGCCTCGTCTGCAAATCCGGTGAGAAACATGGTTCTTTTTTTATTAAGTAGGAAGGAGCCCGCCTTCGCCAAGGCTACGGCGGGTCTGCGAGAAGTTTGGCCACACTGCAGTGGCGTGCGCCAAGCGGCGCCTTGCAGGCTAGCCACTAGCCACTAGCCTGCTAAGTGCTAAGGCAACGGTCGCCTGTCGTTGCCGTTTAGGCAACGGTTGCCTGTCGTTGTTGCTAGAGTTGTTCGGTGGTCTTGAAGAAGACCTTCGCGTATTTGGGAAGCTCGGTCTTGGGGTGGAGCTTCAGGAATTCTCGTGCGCAGGCGAGGACATTGTGTCCGGCGCCCTTGGGGAGTTTCAGTCCGGCCTGTTGGGAGAGTCGGTCGAGGGCTTTAATGTAAGCGGCCCGTGCCAGAATCGAGGCGGCGGCGACCGCGATGTCGGCCTCGGCGCGGGGGTGTTCGTCCAGCAGGATTTTTCGTCCGCGTTCCTGGAGCTGTCGCTTGACCAAATCGCCTTTGCCGAATTGGTCGGAGATGGCGCGGGGGCAATCGGGGACTTGGGTCAGGAGCTCCTCCAGCGCCTTTGCGTGCCCCCAGGCCAGCAGTCGATTCAGGTTTCCGCTTTGGGCATGGAGGAGATTGAGGCGTTCGGGACCGATGGCGATCAGCGCGAAGCGTCCGGGGAGGACCTCGCGGATGAACTGGTCCAGCCGCAGCGCCTCTCGGTCGGAGGTGAGCGCCTTGGAATCCCGTACGCCGGCGTCCAGGAGCTTCGCCGCGCTCTCGGCGTCGGTGCAGGCGCAGGCGATGACCAGCGGACCGAAATAGTCGCCTTTGCCGGATTCGTCAATGCCCGCGTGGAGCTCGAACATCCCTGGGTCCTTCCGGAGCGCCTGCTCCAGGGGCGTCATGCCCACGGCATTGGCATTGCCTGCGGCGCCTTTGGCGGGGGCGGGCTGCGCCTGTGGGAGATAGTGTTGGGACAGCGGCAGTGCGTCGGCCCCCTGGAAGGTGGTCTTTCCGGAGAGGTAGGCGGCCACGTTGTTCTTTCCCTGGGTGGCGCGCCAATGGGCGTAGGGCGCTTTGCCAAAGGACCACCCGTCCTTCCGCAACGACTCCTCCAATTGATGGATCTCCGTCTCCCCCAGGGTGAAGACCACGGTGCTTCCGGCAGCCATGCTACTTGCTCTCCGGAGTGATGGAATTCTCGGCGGAAGGCGCCTCGGGGATCTCCGGGGAGGCGCCGAGGTTGGACTTCGGACGCACGGCGTGCTTCCGGACATACGACGCCAGGAAGATGACGAACCAGAGGACGACGAGGGTGCCCAGGAAACCGGCGCCCAGCATCAGCAGGAGCTGCCAGCCCTCGGAAAAGGTGGCCTCCTGCTGCTGCGGATCCGGAAGATCGGAGATGATGATCTGATACATAAAGAAAGGAGGAAGGAGGAAGGAGGAAGGAGGAAGTTTGGCCAGGGTTTCGCAGGCGAAACCCCGCGCCGGAATCTACCGGCGCGTGCGCCAAGCGCGCCCATATTGGCGCGCAACTGCGCCGCCGGTAGGCGGAAGAAATTAGGCGGGGGCACGGGGGGCGCCGGCCCCTCCAAAATGGCACCGCCGGTAGGCGGAAGAAATTAGGCGGGGGCACGGGGGGCGCCGGCCCCTCCGTCCTTTGGTTGGCGTTTGGCGCGTCAGAAACTGCCGCTCCCCTAGAGATACGCATGGCGCCTTCGCAGGGCGGCGGAAGAAGGGCTCATTCTTCTTTTAGTTTCCGAACAGGGTTCGGCCCTCCAGGGTCTCCCTGGGGGGGTATGGGGCATCCAGGGGGAGTCCCTGTGCCCGTAGGAGTTGGAGGAGTTCCTCGGAACCGTGCGCCAGGAAGACCAGTGGGTAGCCCTTCTGCAGGGCGTTATGGAGTCCGGGAAGCCGTTGATTCCCGGGGAATGCCTGCGGGAGTCCCGAGGCGCTGCTTAGGGGGAGTCCCTGCATTTGCCAGTAGAGGAGGAATGCGGGGGCGTCGGTGGCATTGACGGCCACCAGGGGGAGGGCGTGGGTCTCGTCGGCGTCTTGCGCAATGCGCTGGACCCATCGGTGGCATCCCTGGTCGCCGCGGTAGTATTGCTGCAGGAGATTCTGGGGGATGTGCCCCCGGGAGAGCTCCCGGCGTGTGGCAAGATCGCAGACCGCCCCCAGGAGCAGACCGGGCAGGATTGCGCATGCCAGGACTGCGGGGAGCCGGCGCGTCAGGAGGTCCTCCAGGGCGGAGCCGTGGAAGAGGAGCGCGGCGGAGAGCGTGGCCATGGGGAGCAACGGCAGGAAGACCCGCGGGAAGGGCGCATGGCCCTTCGCTGCTGGGGCGACCAGAATGAGCGCGGCGGCGAAAAGGACGCCCAGCGCCAGGGCGCGGGATAGCGTGTACGAGTCGCCTGTATGGGAGTCGTCGGGGTGCTTTTTCGGAAGGAGTGCGGCTGCCAGGACGGGCGCCAGATGGAGCGCCAGCGCCAGCAAGAGGTGCCCCGCCACCAGCCACGCGGAGGACCATCCGCCGGATTCGCCGCGCGCGCGCTGGAATTCTTCCCAGAGGCTCAGGTAGTATGCGCAACCCAGGGTGGTGCCCAGGAGGGCGGGCCAGAGGACTCGCAGGAGCCATGGCGCGTGGCGTTTCCAGGCGAGCCCCTTCGCTTTGGGGAGGAGCGCCAGCGCCAGGCAGAATGCCATGGGCGCCACGGCGGCGGAGGGCATGACCAGGGGCAATGCCAGGCAGCACAGCAGGAGTCCGGTGGCATTGGCGGGGGTGGGGCGGTCCTTTCGCAGGAGGAGCGCCGTGAGTCCCAGGGCGGAGAGGAGCATCGCCAGCGAATACCCGCGGGCGTAGATGGCGAAGGCGGCGAAGACGGGACTGGCCGCCAGCAGGAATCCGGTGCACAGCGCCAGGCGCTCTCCCAGCCAGCGCCGCCAGACTCGCGCCGCCACGAGGAGGGTGCCGATTCCGCAGAGGAGTGGCGGAATCCGGAAGAGCAGCTCGTTTCCCGTGGCGAGGGGGAGGGCCTTTAGCCAGAGCCACTGGAGGCAGTTCGCCAGAAAGTGGTTGTTGGCGATCCGGTAGTCCCGCAGGATCTCCCACGGCGAGTCCTTGGGAAGGAGGAAGAGCTGCAGGGAGAGCACCTCGTCATACCAGAGGTCCCCCAGGAGCCAGGGAAACACCCGCACCAGGAAAAAGAGGCATAGCGCCGCCGTCCAGGGAAAGCGGCGGATTGCGGCGGTGGTGGCGGATGCGGCGGCGACCGGTGGCGCCAGGGGCACCGTTGGGATGTCTTTTGGGCGGCGGCTCACGGCGTCTCCTGGGAATCCGGGATTTCGAAGGAGAAGGAGAGTCCGTCGTAGGCCAGGGTGCATCCCGGGGAAAGGAGCTTCTGGTCCCGTTCGTAGAGGATATCGTGGGTCAGGTGCGTGAGCCAGGCGCGCCTTGCGCCAATGCGCCGGAAGGCGTCCTCCGCCTGGAGGATATTGAAGTGTGTGGGATGCGGCTTCCAGCGCAGGGCGTCCAACACCACGTCGGTGACGCCCTCCAGGAGGGGATAGGTCTCTTCGGGAATGCGGCTGCAGTCGCAGATATACGCCAGCGAACCGATGCGGTAGCCGTAGGTGGCGGCGCGTCCGTGGAAGATGGGCAGCGGCGTCACCGCGATGTCGTTGACCTTGAAGGGCGCGGTGACGGGCCGGTAGTCCAGCTGCGGGACGCTCCAACGGGGGGATCCATCGGGCAGGAGCTTCAGCTGGTCCACATAGCCGAAGCGCTCACGGACCGTCTTCAGGACCTCCGGGGAGCCGTAAAAAGGGAGCTCCCGGCGGCTGTAGACCGTGAGGCCCTGCAGGTCGTCTAGCCCGTCCAGGTGGTCGCAATGCGGGTGCGTCAGGCAGACTGCGTCCAGGGAAGTGACGTGTTCCCGGAGGAGTTGCAGCCGCAGCTCGGGTCCGCAGTCGATGAGGATGCGGGTGTTTCCGCAGGTGACCAGTCCGGAAGAGCGTGTGCGGGTGTCGCGGGGATCCAGGGAATGGCAGACCTCGCAGTCGCAGCAGAGCAACGGGACGCCGCGGCTGGTGCCGGTGCCCATGAAAGTGAAGGTGGCTTGGCGGGTCATGGTTGCATTCCCAGGCGCTCCTGGAACTTCAGGAGGCTTTGACGAAGGGCGAGATTCTCGGCATTCAGGCGCGAGAGCCAGCGCTCCAGCTCCTGGTTCCGCGTCTTCAAAAGGCGGTTCTCCTCCTCGAGGCTGCGGCGCTCGCCCGTGAGCTCCTCCGCCTTCCCCCAGGCATCCCGCAAAAGCGCGCGGCAACGGGATTCCTCCAGCCGCGCACTGTCGCACAGGGGCGTGCCGGGACGCGCCTGCGATGCGGCGCTCTGGAAGTGCCAGAGTGCCAGGGGGAGCGTGTCCTCTTGGCGCGAGGCCTCCTGCCCTGCAGCGAAGTGCTCCTGCGCGCTCATGCGGTCCCAGGCGGTTTGGGGATCCGCGGGACGGCATGCGGGCAGGGCGGCCAGCAGGGCGGCTACCGTGAAAAGAGAAAGGAGGGTCTTTGGGGACATGCGTGTGGGTTTTTACCGACTCATCTCCCGTCGGCAGGGGATGGAGGACTGTGCGCCGGGGCGGGTGACGGAGATCCCTGCCGCCTCCTGGGCGAAGGCGATGGCGTCGTGGCAGGGGAGTCCCTCTGCCAGCGCCACGGCGAAGGCGCCATTGAAGGTGTCGCCCGCCGCCACGCAGTCCACCGCCTTGACCTTGTTGGCGGGATGAAGCTCGCCCGTGACGCTGCACCAGCAGCCGCGGCTGCCCATGGTGATCAGCACATTCTTCACGCCGCGGGACATCAGGACCGCCGCCGCCGCCCGCGCGCTTTCTTCGTCCGTCACGGGGACGCCCGTGAGCAGCTCCGCCTCGGATTCGTTCGGGGTGATCCACTGCAAAAGCGGATAGAGCTCCGCGGGCAATTCGGCGGCGGGCGCCGGATTCAGGAAGACGGGCACGCCGGCGTCGTGGGCGAGGCGCGCCGCCAGGCAGACGGTCTCCATGGGGGTCTCCAGCTGCAGCAGCAACGCGGAGGCGCCGGCGATGTCCGCCAGGCGCGGCCGGATGTCCTCTGCGGAGAGGGTGCCGTTGGCGCCCAGCGCCACGGAAATGCAGTTCTGCCCGTGGGCGTCCACCAGAATCAGCGCGGTGCCGCTGGCAGTCTCGGAGTCCACCGCCAGGCGCACATCCATGCCCTCGGCGCGGAAACGCTCCTGGCTTTCGTGCCCAAAGAGGTCGTCGCCCACCTTTCCGATATACACGCAGGTGCCCTGGGAGAGCAGCCGCGCCACGGCGATGGCCTGGTTGGCGCCCTTTCCGCCCGGATTCATCAGAAAACGCCCGCCGGAGACCGTCTCGCCAGGGGAGGGGATTCGCTCGCCGTGGATGACCATGTCGGTGTTGGTGCTTCCTAGGACAAAGACTCGCTGGGGGGCTGCGCTCGTGCTCATCGTATGTGTGCTGTGGACTGGGAAAATGGGCGGAAATTCCGCTTAATTTAGCCCGGTGACTTGCAATCGCCTGAAGAGGGGTTAAAGTATGCCCGCTGACACGAAAGTGCCGCTTTCAATTGCGGGATGGAGCAACCTGGTTAGCTCGTTAGGCCCATAACCTAAAGGTTGGGTGGTTCAAATCCCCCTCCCGCTACCAATTTCAAGACTCCCGGTGCCCACCAAGGCATCGGGAGTTTTTTTATGCCCGCAATCCATTGGCGCGCCGTCTAAAATGCGCGCGGGAAAGCGTGCGACACCGGCACGAAGTTACGCGGCTATATTGAGAGACTTGTCGTTGCGCTGTCCATGTCGGCGCGCATTGTGTTTCAAAAGGAATTCTCCCCTCTGCTTTTTCACATAAACAACACGAGGAACATTTTCCATGAACGTCCGAACTACAAGACTGCTGGCTTTCGCATGCATCTGCTGCGTCCTTCTGGGAATCGCACCCGTCCTGCTGGGCCAGGACGCCGCTGCCGCCGGGGAGGCGGCCGAGCAGGGCAGCCGATTTGCCGGCACCTTCTGGGCTATCCTGCCCCCCGTTATCGCCATCGGACTGGCGCTGATCACCAAGGAGGTCTACTCCTCCCTCTTCATCGGAATCTTCTTCGGCGGACTGCTGGCGGCGGACTTCGCGCCCGTGGCCACCTTCGACACCGTGGTCAATAAGGGATTCATCCACTCCGTGGAGTCCGGCGCCGGAATCTTCCTCTTCCTGGTCATCCTGGGAATCATGGCCGCACTGATCACCCGCACCGGCGCCGCCGCCGCATTCGGACGCTGGGCCAGCAAGAACGTGAAGTCCCACGCCGGCGCCTGCATGGCCACCTTCCTGCTGGGCGTGCTGATCTTCGTTGACGACTACTTCAACTGCCTCACCGTGGGCAGCGTCATGCGACCCGTCACCGACGCAAACCGCGTCTCCCGCGCAAAGCTGGCATACCTCATTGACGCCACCGCCGCCCCCATCTGCATGATCGCGCCGATCTCCAGCTGGGCCGCCGCTGTCTCCGATTTCACCAAGGGCACCGGCTACAATGGCCTGGAGCTCTTCGTCCACGCAATTCCCTATAACTTCTACTCCCTGCTGACGCTGGTCTTCATCGTGGCCATCACCTACATGAAGATCGACTTCGGTCCCATGGCCATCCACGAGCGCAATGCCATGGAGAAGGGCGACCTCTTCACCGAGGGCGGCGAGGAGGCCGACGAGCTGAAGGTGCCCGACAATGCCAAGGGCCGCTTCATGGATCTGGTGCTGCCCATCCTGGTCCTCATCGTGGTCAGCGTCATGGCGCTGCTCCACGTGGGCGGCTACGGAAAGGAGACCTCCTTCGTCGACGCCTTCGCAAACACCGACGCCTCCTCCGCACTGCCCTTGGGCGGACTGGTCGCACTTCTCTTCACCATCATCTACCTCGTCGCACGACGCGTCATCAAAGCCAAGGACGCCATGGATTGCATCCGACAGGGCTTCGTCGCCATGGTCCCCGCCATCCTCATCCTGGTGATGGCTACCTCCCTGAAGAGCATGACCGAAAACCTGCTCCTCAAGGACTTCATCGCCGGCATCATGGGCAGCCACGCCGCGGGACTGGGACACTACCTGCCCGCCGTCATCTTCCTGGTGGCGTGCTTCCTCTCCTTCTCCACCGGAACTTCCTGGGGAACTTTCGGAATCCTCATCCCCATCGTCTGCAGCATCTTCCCCGGCGACAGCCCCCTCATGATCATCGGAATGTCCGCCTGCTTGGCCGGCGCCGTCTGCGGAGACCACTGCTCCCCCATCAGCGATACCACCATCATGTCCTCCGCAGGCGCACGCTGCCAGCACATTAACCACGTGTCCACACAGCTGCCCTACGCCATCACCGTGGCCTCGGTCTCCTTCATCGGATTCCTCCTGGCAGGTCTGATCCAAAACTGGTTCATCGTCTTCCCCATCACTGTCGCAATCCTCGTCGGATTCCTCATCCCCATGAAACGACGCTGCGTGAAAGCAAAGAAGGCGTAAAAAAAACAAAACGCAAAAGGGGCCCCGAGGCATTGCCACGGGGGCCCCTTTTCGTTTAAAAAAAGGAGGAAGGAGGAGGGAGGAAGGAGGAAATTTGGCCAGGGTTTCGCAGGCGAAACCCCGCGCCGGAATCTACCGGCGCGTGCGCCAAGCGCGCCCATATTGGCGCGCAACTGCACCGCAACTGCGCCGCCGGTGGGCGGAAGAAATTCGGCGGGGGCACGGGGGCGGCAGCCCTCCGTCCTTTGGTTGGTTTTCGACTAGGCAAGAGCCTCTTGTGGCTAGCAGCGCCTGCGGCGCTTTGCAGGCTAGCCTCTAACCTGCTAAGTACTAGAGCGGGGGGACGGGGGCGGCAGCCCTCCGTCCTTTGGTTGGCGCTGCCCAGCCAGGAACTGCCGTTTTCCTGGAGATGCGCATGGCGCCGCAGGCAACTGCTTTTTGCTTGCGACAATTTATGACAGTATTGAATAAAGTTGTATTTTGTCATGGGTTGTCTTTTCTTGCGGAAGAATTTTTTCGATTTTTTCAATTTTCCTCTTGATATTGCGGCCGGATTTGCCAATACTCTCCCTGTGACTCCTTTTTTGGGAGCTCATAGTTTTTTTGCCATTCGTGGCGTCAATACACCCTAACAGGAGAATAACCGTGCGTAAACACTTCACTCTGATTGAGCTATTGGTCGTGATTGCGATCATCGCCATTTTGGCGGCCATGTTGTTGCCTGCCCTGAGCAAGGCCCGCGAGAAGGCGCGTGCCATCAGCTGCACCAACAACCTGAAGAATGTCCAGCTGGGCAATATCCTCTACTCCAACGACTACGACGACTACCTTCCTCCCGGCATCTATGGTTGCGCGGACGGCATCTTCTACTGGTTCTCCTACAATCCGCTGATTCCCGAGACTCCCATGAACTTCGACAAGTGGTGCGAGAAGGACCCCATGGCTGCCGACGGCACTGGCACGGACAAGAGCTCTTGGCACAAGATCCTGCTGTGCCCCTCCTGCCCCACCAGCGAGCGCGTGGTTGGTAATATCAGCTACGCCTGCAGCGTCGGCATGAGCTGCATCGAGGGCTATTTCTACAGCAGCATTTGGTGGGCAAAGGCCTGCGCCTGGCACCGTGTGAGCGGCATCAAGTACCCCTCCATCCATGTCAACTTCCTGGATGGTACCAGCAACCTCAACACTGGCGGATGGACGTATGCCGAGGCCTACAAGGTCGTGCCCGATGTCATCGCCGCAACCGTGGAGCACGGCAACTACAGCTTCTATCGCCACAGCAACATGATGAATATGTCCTTCACGGATGGTCATGTGGAGGCGGTGCCCCTGCAGAAGTCCAAGACCGTCAACCCCACGCTCGGCGGATACTATCTGACTTCCGACTACTACTGGCTGCCTGACGTGGATGCCGTCGGCGGCGAAAAGCGGTAAAAAAAACAACTCGAACCGCAGAACAAAAG
>CAVDSU010000066.1:0-11988 GCA_963611685.1 bacterium | reverse complement strand
TGGCCCCTCCGTCCTTTGGAGATCTTCCCGCAAACTTCCCCATTCTAAGACCCGCTCTGCTTCTAGACACGCGGGGCGCTCCTCGCCCCCGCAGGCAGTAGGCAGTAGGTCGCCGCCCGCAGGCAGTAGGTCGCAGGTAGTAGGTTAAGCGGTGCCGCAGGCGCCTTTCCGCCTGCCGGCGGCGAATTCCGGCGCACTGCCCCGGCCGCTACCCTAGGGATTTTCGGGGGGTGCGGGGGGCATGGCCCCTCCGTCCTTTGGAGATCTTCCCGCAAACTTCCCCATTCTAAGACCCGCGCAGCGACCTTATACCTAGCAACTAATAACTAACCTACTAAGTACTAACAAGTTCCATGGACAAGCCCTTTCAGTTGCATTCAGAATACTCTCCTGCCGGCGACCAGCCGCAGGCCATTGAGCAGCTGGTGGAGGGCATTCAGAAGAGGCGCCTGCATTACCAGACCCTCCAGGGCGTCACGGGAAGCGGCAAGACTTTCACCATGGCCAACGTCATCCAGCGGCTGCAGATGCCCACGCTGGTGATCTCCCACAACAAGACCCTGGCCGCGCAGCTCTACAGCGAGCTCAAGGCGTTCTTCCCCGAGAACGCCGTGGAATACTTCGTCAGCTATTACGACTACTATCAGCCGGAGGCATACATCCCGGCCACCGATACCTACATCGACAAGGACTCCGCCATCAACGACGAGCTGGAACGCCTCCGCCTCGCCGCCACCGGCGCGCTCCTGGAGCGCAACGACGTCATCGTGGTGGCATCGGTCTCCTGCATCTACGGCATGGGCGATCCCGAGGAATTCGCCTCCATGGAGCAGCGCATCGTCATCGACCAGAGCCTCTCCCGCGAAGAGCTCCTCCGAAAGCTGGTGCAGCTCCAATACACCCGCAATGACATCGCGCCGGAACGCGGACAATTCCGCGCCAAGGGCGATACGGTGGAGGTCTATCTCTCCCATCGCGAAGACTACCTGGAAATCCAGTTCTGGGGCGACACCATCGAGTCCATGGTCTACCGAAATGCCATGAGCCGCACGGTGGTGGAGAGCACGAAGGAGGCGATTGTCTTCCCCTGCAAGCTCTTCGTGACCAGCCAGGAGAAGATGGAGAAGGCGCGGCGCTCCATTCAGCTGGAACTCCAGCAGCAGGTCGCCGACTTCGAGGCCGAGAACCGCCTGGTGGAGGCGCAGCGCATCCACCAGCGCACCACCTACGACCTGGAAATGCTCCAGGAGATCGGATACTGCAAGGGCATCGAAAACTACTCCCGACACCTCACCGGACGCCCCGCCGGCAGTCGACCCTTCACTCTCATCGACTATTTCCCGAAGGAGTTCCTTACCATTGTCGACGAGTCACACGTGACCCTCCCACAGCTCCACGCCATGCAGAACGCCGACCGGAACCGAAAGCAGGTCCTGGTGGACAACGGCTTCCGGCTGCCCTCCGCATTGGACAACCGCCCCCTGGCATACGACGAATTCAAGTCCCTCCAGAAGAATGTGCTCTTCGTCTCCGCCACCCCCGGCGCCTACGAGCTCTCCCTCACGAAGCCCGTCCTCCAAATCATCCGACCCACCGGACTGCTGGACCCCGCCGTGGAAATCCGCCCCCTGGAAGGGCAGGTGGACGACGCCATCGAGGAAATCCGCACCATGGCCGAGAAGAAGGAGCGCGTGCTGGTCACCACCCTCACCAAGCGCATGGCAGAGGAGCTCTCCGAATACCTCCGGAAGGTCGGCATCAACAGCCGCTATCTCCATTCGGAACTGGACGCCCTGGAACGCGTGGAAATCATCCGAAGTCTCCGCGCCGGAGACTTCGATTGCCTGGTCGGCATCAACCTGCTTCGCGAAGGACTCGACCTCCCCGAGGTGGCGCTGGTCATCGTCATGGATGCCGACAAGGAGGGCTTCCTGCGCAGCGCCTCCAGCCTCATCCAGACCGCCGGACGCGCTGCACGAAATGCCGAGGGACGCGTCATCCTCTACGCCGACAAGATCACCGACTCCATTCAGAAGCTGGTCGACGAGACGAATTTCCGGCGGGAACAGCAGATGGCCTACAACAAGGAACACCATATCACCCCGAAGACCATCAAGCGCGCCGTCCAGGAGAGTCTCCATGTGGAACAGGAGGCGCGCGATACCGTCGCCCGAGCATTCGCCGGAAAGAATGCCAATGCCGCCAAGAACGGCAAGGGAAAGGGCAGGGGAAAGGACTCTGTGGTCGCCGAGGACGCCGCCGAATACGAATACGATATCGCCGAGGCACGCCGGCAAATGGAGGCCGAAATGCACGCCGCCGCCGATGCCCTCGAATTCGAACGCGCCGCCATGATCCGTGACCAGCTGCGCGCACTGGATGCACGCGGCGACAAGGCGGTCGCCAAGGCGAAAAAAAGGAGTAGGGAGTAGGGGAAAGCGGTGCCGCAGGCGCCTTTTCGCCTACCGGCGGTGCGGTGGCGTTTTTGGGGGGATGCGCCGCATTGTTTTCTCCTGCCTATTTTTTGTGTCTTCTCCCTGAAAGAGGGGTGCGGTAGAATTACAGTATGCCAGTTTCATTTTCAGGGTAGCAACTGCCCTTTTCCGCCAGTAAAAAATTCCGCGTTTCCCAATCAGGATTTCTCATCATGCAAAAGAAGCCCCTTGGCGTTCAGGTCTATTCCGTTCGCGAGTATTCCCTCAAGGATTTCGACGCTACGTTGCGCCGCATTGCCGACATCGGCTACAAGCTGGTGGAACCCGCCGGTTGCTTCGCCATCCGCCCTAGCGAATTCCGCAAGCGCATCAACGACTTGGGCATGGACATGATCTCCACCCATTCCCCCTGGTGCCATGGAATCAACAACGTGGGCGAATGCATGGACCTCGCGGATGCCCAGGGACTGAAGCGCATCGTCTGCGGATATGGTCCCGACGACTTCAAGGACCTGGATGCCATCAAGCGCAGCGCCGAGAACACCACCCGCATGTACGAGGTCCTCAACCGCAATGGCTTCGAGCTCTTCCAGCACAACCACTGGTTCGAGTTCAATCGCTTCGACGGACGGCTGGCCTACGAGATCTACTGCGACATGATTCCCGCCGGCGTGAAGTTCGAGCTGGACTGCTTCTGGTCCACCAACTACGGCCAAGAGGACCCCGTAGCGATCCTCAAGGAATTCGGCGACCGCACCATCCTCCTCCACATGAAGGACGGCATCTGCAATCAGCAGAAGGCAGCGGGCGAGGCGGGATACAAGGACGGCCTGCTGGACCAGCCCGTCGAGCTCATGCCCCTGGGCACCGGGACCCTCCCCATCCCCGAACTCGTCAAGGCCGCTCCCGAACACGTGGAGGCCGTCATCGTCGAGCTGGACTCCTGCAACATCGACATGTGGCAGGGCTTGGAGCAGAGCTACCACTACATGATCGACAACGGCCTGGCCATCGGAAACAAGTAGCTCCCTCAACTGCGACTTTGGGCATGGCAAGCGCCATGCGTTGCCATGCTGGAATCCCTCTACATTCGCAATCTCGTCCTGGTGCCGGAACTCCAATTGGAGTTTGGACCGGGACTGGTGACCGTCACGGGCGAAACGGGCGCCGGAAAATCCCTGATCTTGGGGGCGCTGCGTCTTCTTTCCGGCGGGCGTGCCGGCGCCGCGCTGATTCGCCGTGGCGCCACCACCTGCGAGGTCTGCGGGAGCTTCCTGTTGACCGACGAGGCGCATCCCGCCGTCGGCGCCTGGGTGGACCAGCGACTGGAGGAGCTCTCGCTGCCTCCTCGAGAAGAGGGACGCCTCCTCCTGCGGCGCGTCCTCACCGAAAGCGGCTCCCGAGCCTTCGTCAATGGCTCGCCCGTCACCGCCGCAATCCTGAAGGAGTTTGGCGACGCCCTCGTGGATATCCATGGCCCCAACGAGAGCCACTCCCTCCTGCAGCCCGCGCGACAGCTCCGCTTGCTGGATCTCTATTGCGGGGACGCCGCGGAGCTCGCCGCGGTCCAGGACGCCTGGAAGGAGCTCTCCCGCCTGAACAAGAGCCGCGAGGCTTTGCTCCAGGAGGGGCTCGCTCCCGAGGAGATGGAGCTTTTGGCTCACCAGCTCAAGGAGATCCAGTCCGCCGAATTGACTCCCGACGAAGAAGAGGGCCTCATTGCACGCCATCGACTGGTGGAGAATGCGGCGAATCTGCAGTCCATCGCGGGCGGTCTCTCCCAATGGCTTTCCCAGGGCGAGGATTGCCTGGTGGACCAGCTGGCGCCCTGGATTCGCCAAGCCGAGGAGCTCTCTCGGCTGGATCCCGACAAGGGCGCCGAATTCCTCCGCCGACTGGATGCCCTCTCCAATGAAATGAACGACTTGGGCGCGGACTTGGGCGACTATGCACAGGGACTGGATTTTGATGGCGAGGCGCTCCAGGAGATGAATGCGCGCCTGGACCGCCTCCAGAAGCTCAAGCGCCGCTATGGCCCCACGCTGGCGGATGTCATTGCCACCGGCGAACGGCTGTCCGCACGCCTCAAGCGCGCATCGGGACGCACCCGGGAGCTGGAGGAGCTCTCCCAAAAAATGGAGGAGTGCCGAAAGCGCCACCAGGAATGCTGCGAGAGTCTCGGCGCCTTGCGCCGCAAGGGCGCCTTGGCGCTTGCCGACGCCATCGTGAAGAAGCTGCAGCACCTGGGCTTCCAGAAGGCGCACTTCCAGGTGCAGCTCACGCCCTGCACGCCCGCCTCCTCCGGCGCCGAGACCGCGGAATTCCTCTTTGCGCCCAATGCCGGCGAAGCCATGGCGCCCCTCCGGCAAGCCGCCTCCTCCGGCGAGGTCGCACGCGTCATGCTCGCCATCAAGACCGTCCTCTCCCAACAGGACGATATCCCCGTTTTGCTCTTCGACGAAATCGACGCCAATATCGGCGGACGCACCGCCTTCGTGGTGGGACAGGAGCTCCATTCCCTGGGCGAAAAACACCAGGTCTTCTCCATCACCCACCTTCCGGTGGTGGCTGCCGCCGCCGACCGGCAATACCTCGTGGAGAAGCACGAGGAGTCCGACCGCACCATCGCCAGAATGCACCAGCTCACAACTGACGAACGCCTGAACGAACTGGTCCGCATGCTGGGCGCCGAGCCCGGCGATGCCGCCGCACTCGCCCATGCCCGCGAACTCCTCCAACACGCCAGCGCGCTGGAGGCGTGAGGATACCCGACCACAGAATCTTCCAAGCCATACGCCATGCTCCGGCGACTCCTCCCACAATTCCTTCTGACGACCGCGCTGGCATCCTTCCTGGCGCTGGGCGTCGCCTCCTGCGGGACGCAGCCCCGCGTGGAGGAGACCCTGGTGCGCGCCATGGATGCCGCCAATCAGGGGCGCTATCTGGAGGCCTCGCAGCTGGCTCTGGAATGCCGACGATATGCCCCAGAATTGCCCGACGCCTGGATTCTCCAGGGCTTCGCCACCTACATGGGCGCCAGCCGCGCCACCGCCCGGGAACAGGCCGTCTATGATCTGAACAAGGCGACCCGGAGCTTCCCCGACCGCTACGACGCCTGGCTCTTCTACGGCTGGGCGCTCCTGGAGTCCGGCGAGAGCCGCGACGCCATCCATCCTCTGGAGGAGGCCCTCAAGCGCGTCCCGCAGGGCTCTCCGCACAAAGGGAAGATCCAGATGCTCCTGGGGAAGTGCTACCTCCAGAACAACCTCCAGGCGCAGGCCCTCACCATCCTCCAGCCCCTCCGCGTCAAGGAACCCTACCGCTCCAGCCCCGAACTCTATAACGCCCTCGGAAAACTCGCCATCATGCGGCAGAATCCCCAGAGCGCAAAGAACTTCTTCCTGGAGGGACTCCGCTACCACCCGAAGGACGAAGTGCTCCTTCAGAATCTGGCGGTCACCTGCGATCTCTATCTCAAGGAGACCAAAGAGGCAAAGAAGGCCTATATCCAATGCCTCCAAGTCAAGCAGCAGGGCCGACAGGACCCCGAGGGCTGCCAGAGAATCACCAACCGCTTGCGCGCGCTCACGCGACGCGCAAATTAGTACTTAGCCATTAGTGGTTAGTGGGAGAAGTAAACTTTTCTTACAGGGAATAGCGATTCCCAACCACAGAATCCACCGAAACGGCAGTCGCCGACACGGAAAAGGCTAAAACAATCTTCGGTGTGCTTCCGTGACCGCGCAAGCGGCTTCCGAGCATTCCGTGGTTAAACCAACCATAGAATCCACCGAAACGGCAGTCGCCGACACAGAAAAGGATAAAACACCCTTCGGTCTGCTTCCGTGACCGCGCAAGCGGCTTCCGTGCATTCCGTGGTTAAATGAACCACAGAATCCACCGAAACGGCAGTCGCCGACACGGAAAGGATAAAACACCCTTCGGTGTGCTTCCGTGACCGCGCAAGCGGCTTCCGTGCATTCCGTGGTTAACCTAAACCACAGAATCCACCGAAACGGCAGTCGCCGACACAGAAAGAAAAAAACACCCTTCGGTGTGCTTCCGTGACCGCGCAAGCGGCTTCCGTGCATTCCGTGGTTAAATCAAACCACAGAATCCACCGAAACGGCAGTCGCCGACACGGAAAGGATAAAAAACAATCTTCGGTGTGCTTCCGTGACCGCGCAAGCGGCTTCCGAGCATTCCGTGGTTAAGCATTTCCTGCAAGGCAGCGATGCGTCCTTGACCCTAGTCCTAAGCTCCGAACTCCTAATTTTGCGAATTCCAGAGGCTACAATCGAAGAGATCCGTCGTCGCACGGACATCCTGGACGTGTGCCGTGCCTTCAATATTGAGTTGAAGAAGGCGGGTAACAACACGTACAAGGCGTGCTGTCCGTTCCACCAGGAAAAGACGCCTTCCTTCAATATCAATCCCAGCAAGCAGGTGTATCACTGCTTTGGCTGTGGCGTCGGGGGTGGCGTCTTCCATTTGGTGGAGTCGCTCTTGAATTCGGACTTCGTGGGCGCCATGCGCTGGCTGGCGGACCACTACGGCATCACGATCCCCCAGGAGAACTACGAGAATTCCCGCGAGGGCGCACGCCGCCGCGAGACCCACGACAACGGCATGAAGCTCTTGGACGAGCTGGCGGGCTTCTACCAGAGCTGTCTGAGTTCTCCCCAGGGAGCGGAAGCGCGGAGCTATCTCGCCAATCGTGGACTGGACGAAGAGACCATCCGGAAGTACCGCCTGGGCTATGCGCCTGTCTCCCGCGAGGAGACCTGCGGCTGGGCCCTCAAGCGCGGATACTCCGCGGATCTCCTTGTCGCCACCGGCGTCGCAATCCAGCGCGACGACCCCTCCCGACGGATCTTCGACCGCTGGAACAACCGCATCATGTTCCCGATCTGCGACGAATTGGGCAGGGTGGTCGGCTTTTCCGGACGCGTCTTCGGGCCCAATCCCCCGCAGAATGTGGGCAAATACGTCAATAGCCCCGAGTCCGATTTCTTCCACAAGGGACGCATCCTCTATGGCTTCCAGTTCGCGCGCACCGCCTTGGGAAAAGCGGGGCGGGGCCTCGTCTGCGAGGGGCAGCTGGATGTGATTGCGTGCCATCGCGCCGGAGTCCAGGAGGCCTTTGCCGCCCAGGGAACCGCCTTCACGGAAGACCACGCCAGGATGCTCTCGCGCACCGGCGTCCCGCGGATCGACTTGGCCTTCGATGGCGACGCCGCCGGCATGAAGGCGACCCTCCGCACACTCTCCATTTTGCTGGCCGCCGGACTGGATGTGGGGGTCATTCTCCTTCCGCAAGGCGAGGATCCCGACAGCCTCTTCCAGAAGGGCGGCGCCAGCGCCATCCAGAAGGTCATGGGCGCCCCGCAGCCCGCCATCCCCTATGTCCTGCGGAAATTCACCGAGGCGCATCCGAATGGCACTCCCGAGGACAAGAGCGCCATCGTCACGCAGATGTTGGAGATCCTGGCCGCCATCCCCAACGAGATCACCGCCTACGGATACTGCCAGGAGCTGGCGAAGAACCTGAATGTCCCCGAGCAGATTGTGGTGGGGCAGCTGAAGCGCCGCAAGGCGGTGCAGGCGCAGGAGGAGGCCCGTCAGCGCCAGTATGCCTATGGTGCGCCACGTCGTCCGGGGGTGGCGACCATGGAGGGCTATGTTCCTGAGGCGCAACCCGAAGCGGGTGTCCGCGAGGCCCCCAAGACCCTATTCCATGACCTCCATGGCACCCAGGCATTGGCGGAGACCATGCTGGATCTCTGCCTGCACTTCCCGGAGGCCGCGGAAAATTGGCAGGATCTCCGCATGGACGAACTGCTTTCTCCGGAAAATCCCGTGGTGCAGGCGCTGAATTTCATCCTGGCGAGCACTGCCGAACAGGACTGGGAGGGCGCCGTCCAGCAGGTCATGCAGGGCGACATGGCGTCTGATCCCGCAGTCAGCAAGCTCCTCACGGTCTCGCTCTATGACGACCAGCAGAGGAATCCTGATGGATCCCTCCCCGCCGTCGTGCTGCAGGCAATGCAGGATTGCCAGAAGCGACTGGAAATTCTGCAACTGGAGGACCGTCAGCGGAAGCTCTCTCGAAAGATGGCAGAGGCCTCACCCTTCGACGACGATCTCCAGATGCTTCGCCAGGCAAAGGAAATGGCGCAGCAGAGAGCCACCCTCCGCCAACGCCCAAATAGCCAATAAAAGGTTATCTCAAACCACAGAATCCACCGAAACGGCAGTCGCCGCACACAGAAAGAAAAAAACACCCTTCGGTGTGCTTCCGTGTCCGCGCAAGCGGCTTCTGTGCATTCCGTGGTTAAACCAACCACAGAATCCACCGAAACGGCTGCCGCTGACACAGAAAGGATATTTTTCTGTGTATTCCGTGGTTACCCCCCTACTACCTGCGCTGCGCGCAAAGTGTCGCTAGTGTGCATTCCGTGCATTTGGGATTTCGTGCGGTGCAGGTATATCTTCCGTGGAGGAGGAGGTAGTGGTGTGCGTTCTTGAGATATTCTTTCGGGGTGTGGGCTTCCAGGAGTCGCGAGACCTCCTCGGGCGTCTTGGCGGGTGCCAGTCCGGTGCGGTTTGCGACGCGGAAGATATGGGTATCCACGGCGACGGTGGGGGCGTCGAAGGCAATATTCATGACCACGCTGGCGGTCTTCCATCCCACGCCGGGGAGAGTCATGAGCTCCTCGCGGGTGCGCGGGACCTCGCCCTGGAAGTCCCGCAGGATCTTTTTGCACAATCCGATGATGGCGCGGGACTTATTGTGATATAGCCCGAGGGTCTTCGTGGCCTCTTCCAGGGCGGGGAGCCCCCACTCCAGGAAGTCCTGTGGCGTCTTTCGCTCGGGGAAGAAGCGCCGGGTGCACTGATTCACGGCGCGGTCGGTGGTCTGGGCGGAGAGGACCACCGCCACCAGGAGCTGGAAGGCGTTTGCGAATTCCAGCTCCGGCTTCGGGTCAATGACCTCCGACAGCCGCCGGAAGAGCTCCCGTGTCTTGGCCTTGGAGAACATACTCTTTCGGAGTGCGCCGCGACTGCCGCGATGCGGAACGGGTGCTCCTAGAAGGTGCGGTACTTTTCGCGGCGGTGTGCGAAGCCCGCCTCGCCGGAGAGATACTTCTCCTGGTATTCGGCGAAGTTTCCGGGGAACCAGACCAGCTTTCCGTCGCCCTCGAAGAGGAGCAGATGCGTGCAGATGCGGTCGAGGAAGTATCGGTCGTGGCTGATGACCATGGCGCAGCCCGTGAAGTCCCGGATGGCGTTTTCCAAAACGCGCATGGTATTCACATCCAGGTCGTTGGTGGGCTCGTCCAAAAGAATGAGGTTGCCGCCGCGACGCAACAGCTTCGCCAAATGCACGCGGTTGCGCTCGCCGCCGGAGAGCTGCCCCACCAGCTTCTGCTGGGCGGGCCCCCGGAAGTTGAATTTGGAGACATACGCGCGGCCATTGATGCTCTTGCCGCCCACCATGAGATTCTCCTGGTCGTCGGTGATCTCCTCGTAGACCGTCCGGGAGTCCACCAGCTCGTCGCGGTTCTGGTCGATGTAGGAGAGCTCCACGGTGGAGCCGATCTGGATTTCGCCGGAATCGGGCTTGTCCAGTCCCATGATCATGCGGAAGAGCGTGGTCTTTCCGGTGCCATTGGGTCCGATGAGTCCCACTACGGCGCCGGGGGGCACCGTGAAGGAGGCGTCCTGGATGAGTGTGCCGCGGCCGGGGAAGGACTTCGAGAGGTGTTCCACGGTGAGGACCTTGTCGCCCAGCCGTGCGCCTGGCGGGATCTGGATGGTGAGTTCGTCGCGTTCCAGCTCGAAGCCCTGCGAGGCCAGCTCGTTGTATCGGGTGATGCGCGCCTGGTTCTGCTTTTGGCGGGCGGCGGGAGTGGCGGAGATCCACTCCAATTCGCGGGCAAGGAGCTTCTGGCGCGCGGACTCCTTCTTCTCCTGCTGACGGAGGAGCTCCTGCTTCTGCTTCAGCCAGGAGGAGTAGTTGCCCTCGAAGGGAATGCCGCGCGTGTTCTCGATCTCCAGGATCCACTTGGTGATGTTGTCCAGGAAGTATCGGTCGTGGGTGACGATGATGACGGTGCCGGGATATTCCCTCAGCGCCTTTTCCAGCCAGGCGATGGTCTCGGCGTCCAGGTGGTTGGTGGGCTCGTCCAAAAGCAGCAGGTCCGGCTTCGCCAAGAGCGCCTTGCAGAGGGCGACGCGACGACGCTCGCCGCCAGAGAGCTTCGTGACGTCCGCATCGTCGGGAGGCAGCACCAAGGCGTCGCTGGCGACGTCCAGGAGGTGGTCAAGATTCCAGCCGTCCAGGCGGTCGATCTCGTTCTGCAGGAAGTCGAATTCGTCATTGAGCTTGTCGGTCTCTTTCTGGGTCAAATCCGGATCGCCCATCTTCTCCATGACCTGGTCGTAGCGGTCAATGAGGCCCTGGATGGGCGCCATCGCCTCCTCCAAATTGCCACGCACTGTCTTCTCCGGATTCAAACGGGGCTCCTGCGGAACCAGTAACACCCGCATGCCCTTCGTGATCGTCGCAGTGCCCAGGATCTCCGTGTCCTCACCCGCCATGATCCGCAAAAGCGTGGACTTTCCTGCGCCATTGTCACCCACAATGCCAATCTTGGCGCCCAGGTAAAAGGAGAGGTTGAAGTTCTGCAACACGGGCTTGTCGCCGTAGAACTTCGACATGCCGAGCATCTGGAATACAAATTGGGGAGGCATTGTGGTAAAAAAAAGGAGGAGGGAGGAAGGAGGAAGGAGGAAATTTGGCCAGGGTTTCGCAGGCGAAACCCCGCGCCGGAATCTTACCGGCGCGTGCGCCACGCGGCGCCAGAGTGCGCCGCAAATGCGCAATGCGTATGGGGAAGAATGGCACCGCCGGTAGGCGGAAGAGCCGCGCAGCGACCTTGCAGACTAGCCGCTAATCACTAATGGCTAAGTACTAAGCGGGGGCACGGGGGCGGCAGCCCTCCGTCCTTTGGTTGTTTTCGGCGGAAGTGCCGCGCGCGGCGTCCTTGCGATGCGCTGCGAATCGCGCTCCAGCCAGGTGCCCATACAGGAAAACCCGTGGGCGGGCATTAGGTTATCTCGCTGACGGCGCTCCCCACGACGGGGAAATGGCGTAATGTAGCCCCTGGGCGGCGCACTACGGCGCGTTACTACGGCGTTCGTTGCTAGCGGCGTTTGCACGCCAATTCTGGCGCCGCACTTCCTGATTCGCTTCGAAGGCGCTGTTCGCCCCAATGGGCGGCTCTTCCCAAGCGTGGCACCAACCAAAGGACGGAGGGGCTTGCGCCCCCCGTGCCCCTTGTTTTAGTACTTAGCCATTAGTGGCTAGTGGCTAGTTCATAAGGTGCCTGCGGCGCTCTTCCGCCGCTCTTGCGGCGGTACCATTCTTCCCTATACGCATTGCACATTGCGCATTGCGCATTTTCGCATTTGCGGCGCACTCTGGCGCCGCTAGCGCACGCGCCGGTAGATTCCGGCGCGGGGTTTCGCCTGCGAAACCCTGGCCTAA
>CAVDSU010000065.1:0-12107 GCA_963611685.1 bacterium | reverse complement strand
GTTTTGCAGGAAGATCTCCAAAGGACGGAGGGGCTTGCGCCCCCCGTACCCCCCGCCTATTTTTCTTCCGCCGCAAGGAACCCGCGGCGGTACGGCACTGCCCCGTGCCCCCGCCTATTTTTCTTTCGCCGCAAGGAACCCCGCGGGGGGACGGCACTGCCCCGTGCCCCGCCTAGTTTCTTCCTTCTTTTTTTGGTAGCTGGCGGCAAAAAACCGTGTGTATGGAGGGGAAAGGCGTGGTGTGCGGGTCATATTAACGGCTGATTTCCGTGGAACCAGGAAATTGTCATTTTCCAGGCAGTGGGGGCGCGTTTTTTGCGTTTCTTTTTCTGCCCGGGTGCCGGCGAGGCGAGTCTTCCCGGCGAGCAAGCCATTTTTTTGCAGCGAGGTATTGAGACAATGTCACTGCCGCTTCTTTTGCCGGAGGGGTATCGTCCCCTTCTGGACGAGTTGGCCACGGAGGTGGCCATCCGCAAGATCAAGGAGTCCTTCCAGAACAACCTGGCGTTCGAGCTCCATTTGCAGCGTGTCACGGCGCCGCTTTTTGTGCAGTCGGGCACGGGCATCAACGATGATTTGAATGGCGTGGAGAAGCCGGTGTCCTTCACCATCCAGGCGGTGGGCGGCTGCCGTGCCGAGATCGTGCATTCCCTGGCCAAGTGGAAGCGGATGAAGCTGGCGTCCATGCGGATGCCGGCGGGGCGCGGAATCTACACGGACATGAATGCGATTCGTCCTGACGAGGACTTGGACAACTTGCATTCCTTGTATGTGGACCAGTGGGATTGGGAGAAGGTCGTCACCCGTGAGCAGCGGAATCTGGAGACTCTCCAGGGGACGGTCCGGAGGATCTACTACGCGTTGCGTCGCACGGAGGACATGATTTGCCGGGATTATCCGGCATTGAAGCCCTTCCTGCCCGAGGAGATCCACTTCCATTTCACCGAGGACCTGGAGGCCGCCATGCCCAACGCCACTCCCAAGGAGCGGGAGGACGCGGTTTGCAAGCGTGACGGCGCGGTTTTCCTGATTGGCATCGGTGGCGAGTTGCCCTTGAGCGGCAAGCCCCACGATGGCCGTGCGCCGGACTATGACGACTGGATCACGCCCAGCGTTGCGGGGCACCGTGGGTTGAATGGCGATATCCTTGTGTGGAATCCCGTGTTGGGGCGGTCCTTCGAGATTTCCTCCATGGGCATCCGGGTGGACAAGGAGTCGTTGTTGCGGCAGTTGTCGTTGCGGGGTCAGGAGGCGCGTCTGGAGCTCTCCTTCCACAAGAAGCTGATGGCTGGTGAATTGCCCCTGACCATGGGAGGCGGTATTGGCCAGAGCCGTTTGTGCATGCTACTGTTGCAGAAGGCGCACATTGGCGAAATCCAGAGCAGCATTTGGCCGGAAGAGATGATTCGTCTCTGCCGGGAGCACAACATTCCCCTGCTATAAGGGGATGATGGCATAGTCGGCGTATGTCGTCCCGGAGGGTATTTCCCCCGGGGCGCATTGGGCGGAGGGTACGGGAAATCTCCTCCGTGATACACGAGGCGGGAACCTACGGCGTGCGGGAATCGTCCATGCGGATTGCCTTTGACGCGCATGCCTTCCTTCCTTTTTTTGCAAGCGTAGTGGCCGTCGTTTTGAGGCGGCCGGAATTCCTTCCCTTTTGGTGTGAAGAACCGGCTTCGCGCGCGTGCAGGAGCGCGCGGGGGAGTGCGGGTGGTCGCACCGTAGTTTTTCTACCGCTGCCGGCAGTCCTTTCGACACAGGCGGGGCGATCTGGCGGCGATATCATGTAACCCTTTTTTTTGAGAATCTTACGACCATGAGCAAACGCATTTGTCCCGAAGCCATCCAATGGATGCTCCGGCGCTATGAATTCCGGGATTTCAACAACGCGCTGAACAACGATCCCGCGGTGAAGCAGGCGCTGACCCGCGGCGGATTCACCCTGAGCGAGCGGAATTTCCGCCAGGAAAAGACCACCCGGCGCATCCTGGTGGTGCTGCAGAAGCACGACGAATTCGCGCACTACTTCGCCCTTAATCTGGCGGGAATTTTCGCCTGTTTGGAGAAGATGCTCCAGGCCCCCAAGGAGACCCGGAATGCACAGGCGGCGTGGCTGGAAAACTACTGGCGGGAGAAGTTCCTGGAGATGCGGGATCCCCGCACGCTGGCATTGGTTTTCTGCCAGCTGCAGATGTATCCCCGACTCCAGAGGCTGGGCGCATTGTTGCTGAAGGCGCCCTCCTTCTGGCGTGGAAAGAAGAACCCCACCACCCCCCGAAAGGAAAAGACTCCCCGCACCGTTCCTACGGAGCCACTCTCGCTCTTCGTCGCAGAGGAAAATGCCAAGCGCGAGGCGGAGAATGCCCAGAGACAGGAGCGCGTGAAGAAGAAGCAGGAGACTGTGCCTGCGGCTGTGGAGACTGCGCCTGCAGCTGTGGAGGCTGTGCCTGCGGCTGTGGAGACTGCGCCTGCACCCGTGGAGACTGTGGCTGCGCCCGTGGAGACTGTGGCTGTGCCGATGGCGCCGGCATCCCAGGGGTTGTTGCCCTTGACGAAGAGCCATGGGGCGGGTGAGGTGGCGGGTGCTGCGTCTGCGGCGTCTACGGTGGTGCCGGGGATTGTCCCGCTGGTGTCCTCTTCGGCGGTGGCGGCTCCAGTCGAGACTGCGGCGATTGAGGAATCCGCGGCGGTCGTTTCTGTTCCTGTTGTGGAGGGTGTGTCGTCTTCTGGGAAGGAGGGCGAGAAGTGGCGGGATTCCAGTGACGTGCAGGAATTGAAATCGATGTTGTCCAAGGCTCGTCAGCGCAATGGCGAGTTGTCGAGAGAGAATGACGCCTTGCGGAAGAAGGCCCGGACCCAGGAGGAGTTGCGTGCGAAAGCGCAGCGTCTGGATGGCGAAGAGAAGGCGCGGATGCAGAAGGAGCTCTCGGAGATTCGTGACGACTTCGATGACGCCATTGACGAACTGCGGGATCAATTTCAGGAGACTCAGCGGATGCAGATGGCCTCCTTCTACACGGAGGCCCTGGGCATTCATCCGGAGCAGCTGGCGTTGTTGACGGAGTCCGTGGATCGTGGCAAGAGCCTGGAGGAGCGAGCGAACCGTCTGTTGGCAAAGCAGCGTGAGCGCGACAAGTCCCACGGCGTCTATCAGAAGCTCCGGGACCAGGAGCAGCGCATGGACCGGCTGCTGTCGCGCGTCCGCGAGGCGCTGGAGGAATCCATTTCCGTGGAGCCCGGCATGACGGAGTTGGCGAAGGAATTGGAGGACCGTCTGGCGGAGTTGCGGAAGAGTCTTCGGAAGGACTCTGACGACGGCGAGAGCACGTTGCAGGGCATTGCGCCCCGGATGCTGGGATATCTGAAGGAGCTGCCTCTCAACGACGATGCCACCCGCGATGCCTTCCAGGAGGTCCGCGCATTCCTCCAGGGCAATCTCGGACGGCGGCTCTTCCTGCCCGAGGAGATCCGTCAAATCCATGATCTGCTGGCGGCCCGCGAGAAGCTCTTCGACCGCGCGCGCGAGCCCCAGAAGACCATGGAGGAATTGCTCCAGCAGGAGTCCAGCGGCGAGCCTGTCCGCATGGAGTGGATCCACCGTCCCGGCAATCGCGGCGATTTGAAGCAGACGGAGCTGGTCATTGACGGATACAATGTCATCAAGACCGATCCCATCATGAGCATCCAGGAGAAGACGCCAAATGGCTTCCAGCTGACGCGCGACGCCTTCCGCTCCCGGTGCCAGAGGCTCTCGCAGGTCTTCCGGAAGGTGGTGCTGGTCTTCGATAGCGATCTTCCCGTGGATAATGTGATGAAGGTCAATGACCACTACACCGTGGTCTACGCCGGACACAAGACCGAGGACCAGAATGCCGATAACTGGATCGTCCAGCGCATGGAGGAACAGGAGGCCCGCGGCGACGCCGGAAAACGCTGGCTGGTCACCAACGACCAGGGACTCATGGCGCGTGTCCAGGAAATCTGCGACGGCTATCTGGATAACGCCACCTTCTTGGGATTCCTGGGAACGACGGGACGGAATTAGTATTTGGCAGAAGAGCGGCTAGATGCTAGTCGCATGGTCGCTGCGCGGCTCTTCCGCGTCTGTGGGCCGCGGTGGGAGCGCCGACGCTTGAGGCTGCGCGGGGAGGGGGGCGCCAGCCCCCGTCCTTTCGTTTTTTTTGTATCTTCTATCGCTTGCATGGGGATCGTGAAGGGCAGTTTAGCATTCGGATCAATCTTCAGTGGCGCATTTGTTTTACATGGCGTGATGGCGATGTCCATGATGTAGAGATTGTTGACTATCATTAGGGAGGCATTCTTATGATTAGAACGAAGAATTTGATTTGTCCTGGGGAGATTCTCATGGAGTAGTTTTTGAAGCCCATGGGGATTAGCCAGAATAAGCTGGCGATGGATATTCATGTGCCTACGCCCCGCATCAATGCCATTGCAAGGGGAACGCGTGCCATTACTGCCGATACGGCCTTGAGACTCGGAAAATATTTTGGGACTGGTCCCGAGTTCTGGACCAATCTTCAGACGAAATACGATCTCTGCGTAGCGGCACGGGATGCCCAGAAGGAGATCGATGCGATTCCCCTTTGTGCGTCTGCACAATTGGCAATGGCGAATTGCTAGCGGGATAGAAGAACCGGTGTCTTTGGATAGGGGGGATCCAAAGGACTGGGGGCAGGCCCCCCGTACTCACCCGAATTGTATTTTGCAGGCGAGTTAGGGGCGAATTGCAGGGCTAGCTATCAAATTTGGGGGAGCGGGGGTGGCAGGCGCCGTCCTTTGGATAATGTTGTAGGCGAGCATTGCGTTGTTTTTGGTACGCAAAGAAGGCGCGCGGCTGGGAGCCGTGCGCCTTCTTGGGTTTTGGAATGAGGTGTGTTGTGGATTTAGGCGGCGAAGACTCCGCGGATATCCTTTCCGAATTCGCCGTCGGCGGTCTCGACCTTGACGACGATACCTTCTTCCTTGATGTCGAAGTTATTGAGGAGCTTGATGGCCTCTTCCTTGTTAGCGACCTTATAGCGGAAGACACGGTTGATTTCGCCGGTGTCCATGCGGACGTCTTCTGCGCCGAGGCTTTCGACATGGAGTCCCTGTTCGCGGAGTTTATCCAGATCAGGCGCCATGACGCTGACGGTGGGTTCGGAGGAGACCTTGAAGTAGTTGGAGAGGGGGAGTTCGGGCCAGATCATGGAGGCCTCTCTCCAGCGTGCGTAGTTGAGGGTGGGGCTGCCGATGAAGCAGACCGCGCCATTTTGGTGCTCGTAGCATCCGAAGCGGAGGTCTTCCTTGGTGCTGAAGGTATTGCCGTATTCGTCGCGCTTGATGTAGGAGAGTCTCAGGAGGGCGTCCTGTGCGCTTTCCACATCGGGGAAGAGATAGGCGACATATTTGAAGTGCTCGGGGTCGGCGTTGGCGGCGTCCCAGAATTCCTTCTGGAGCTTTCCTTTGCCTTCGAAGAACTTGGAGACATCCAGCTCGTCCTCCTTGTGGGCGCTGGTCCACCACCATCCGGCGCCGAGCAGTGCCAGGACGACGATGACGCCGCCCACGGCGTAGGTCGTGAGGGAGACTCCCTTGGACTCGGGGGCCTCGACTTCCTGCTGTGCCAGACGTGCGCGGCGTTCGGCCTCGCGTTGGCGTCGGAGTTCTTCCTGGCGGGCATTTTCGCGTGCGCGCTCTTCCATGAGGGCGGCCTCGGCCTCGCGGCGTGCCTTGAGTTCAGCGCGGCGCTTTTCGGCGGCGGCCTGTTGTTCGAGGACCTTTTCCGCGGAGGGGAGTTTTCCGTAGGGTGCGGCCAATTCGCCGTAGGCGGTCATTTCCTGTTGGCTAGTGGCCTCTTCGGCGAGTCGTTGGACGGTCTCGCGTTCGGTGGCGGCATTGAGTTGTCGGAGTTGTGAAGCGAGTCGTGCGGAGCACTCGTGGAGGAGTTCGTCGGGCGTGAGCCACTTTTCCTGGAAGTAGGTGTATCCGCGGGACTCGTTTTCCAGGAAGTCCTTCTGTTGCTGGAGGCGATTGAATTCGTCTTCCTTGTCTTCGAGGAAGGACGTGCGGTTTTTGATGCTGGTGCGGGTGTATTCCTCGCGCCATTGCTGGCGGTATTCGCGGTTGGCGCGTTCATCCAGCTTTGCGATTTCGCCCTCGGGGCCGTCATTGCCGGGGATGCCCTGCATATCGGCGAGTCGGTAGTTGGTCTGTCCGATGGCGACATTTCCGCCGAAGGTGCCATTGAAGCGTCCGGCGATTTTTTCGGTGCGCTTGGGGTTAGTGCGGATGCGGATTTCGATCTTTTGTCCGCGCTTATAGAGGGGGAATCGGACCTCTGCCTCGTGCTTAAGCTGTTCGGGGGTGTATTCGGGGAACTGCTTGAATGCCTCTGCCTGGAGGTTCTTTTTGGCGGTGGCGAGGGTTTCGGCCTCGGTGATGAAGGGTGCATTGCAGTTTTTCAGGGCGGGATCGGAGGCGAGGAAGTCGTCGGTGATGGCCTTTTGGAGGGATTCGGTGGTGGCCTGTGTGCCCTGGGATTGTGCCTGTGCCTCGAGCAATTGTCGCACTGTATTCAGTCGAGCGGGGGATTTAGCGCCGGCGGGGATGTTCGCGGCGGGATTGGCGTCCTGTGCCTGGAGGCAGAAGCAAGCCAGGAGGGTCAGTGCGAGGATGCGTAGGGTTTTAGGCATAAGCGGGAGAGTAGTATGGAGGAGAATGGGAATCGGAAAGGGGTATTGTTATGCCGAGCGGGGCTTCCATTTCGGGAGCCTTCCGCGGCATTCAAGAGGGATTATGTAATATTGTAGGCAAAAATTCCAAAAAAACACCCCCGGACCCCGTCAAAACCCGAAAATTTTTGCAAAATTTTGTCAGTCGGGGCGTTTTTGGGGATCAGCCGAGGCAGATTTGTGCGATGCAACGGTTGAAGGCCTCGTGTCCCTTGAGGATTTTGATTTCGACGCGGAGGTAGTATGACGGGAGGAATCCGTCGGGGAGGGGTGGGAGTCGGACGGCGTCCTTTTCGGTGGTCATGACCAATTCGGCGCCGGCCTTCCGCGCCATCTTTCCGAAGTGCGCCAGTTCCTTCTGGGTGTATCGGTGGTGGTCGGCGAAGTGTTGTTGGTAGACGATGGTGGCGCCCAGCTGTCGGAGGTAGTTATTGAAGCTTTCGGGGACGGCGATGGCGCTGAGGGAGGCCACCTTCTTGCCCTTGAGGTAGGAGAGCTCCTGCCGTCCGCCGCCGGTGGTCTGCTGGAGATACTTCGGGACGTGGTTGCACTCGATGATCTCGGCCACCGGGTTGTGCCGCTTGAGGAATTTTCGGAGGTGGTGAAAGTCTCGGCCGTTGGACTTTGTGAGGAAGATGTAGTCGGCGCGCCGGAGGTTTTCGATGGGCTCGCGGAGCATTCCGCAGGGGAGCATTTCGTGGTTATGGAAGGGGTTCGTGGAGTCCACGAGGAGGATATTGGTCCAGGGTCGGAGTCGGAGATACTGGAATCCGTCGTCGAGGATGAGGGTATCGGCGCCTTTGGAGATTGCGTAGGTGCCGCCCTTGAAGCGGTTTTTGTCGACGACGACCATGGTTCCGCGTCGTGTGGGGGTCTCCAGGAGATTGCTGGCGAGCATGAAGGGCTCGTCGCCGGCCTGTCCGGAGTCCAGGAGCACCTTCTTGCCGTCGGAGACCAGTCGTGGCGGGACGACCTGGGGATTTCCGGAGAAGACGCACTTCATGCGGTGCCACCAGGGGAGGGGCTTGCTGCGGTATCCGCGGGAGAGGATCGCCACGTGTTTTCCGCGGTCGGAGAGGGTTCGCGCCAGGAGTTCCACCACCGGGGTCTTGCCGGTGCCGCCCGTGGTCAGATTGCCGACGCTGACCACGAAGCATCCGATGACGTGTTGGCGCAGGATGCCGGTGTTGTAGAGCCAGAGTCGCAGCTGCACGACGGCGTGGTAGAGTCGGGAGAGTCCAAAGAGTCCCGTCCGGACATAGGCGGCGACTCCATCCCGGCGCTTGCCGTTGATGATCTCGACGACGTATTGCTCAATTTTCTCGGAAATGCGAGACATGGGAGGAAGTTAGGCCAGGGTTTCGCAGGCGAAACCCCGCGCCGGAATTACCGTCGCGTGTGCGCCAAGCGGCGCCAAGTGTGCCGCAAATGCCGCCGGTAGGCGGAAGAAATTAGGCGGTGGAACGGGGGGCGGCAGCCCTCCGTCCTTTGGTTGTTTTTCCAGCAAGGCTGCTAGTCTGCGAATGCGCTCGTAGCCTTTGCGGCGAGGAGTTTTTGGAATTCTTCGCGGGCGTGAGCGGGGTCTTTGCAGAGTGGCGCGATGTTGGTGACGGGCGAGTGCACGGAAGCGACGGCGCTTTTGGGGGCGTCTGGGGTCGTGGGGACCGCGAGTGCCTTCTGGAGTCTATCCAGATTGCAGGAGAAGGGCAGGCATCCGTGGAGGAGTGCCGCGGGGCCGGAGAGTGCGAATGCGCTTCCGGAGATTTTCCAGGGTCCATGCCAGACGCTGAATCGTGAGCAGAAGCGTGCGTCGGAGACGCCGAGATCCTGGAGGGTTTCGACGACGAGTGAAAGGACCTTCTCGGGGGAGTATCGTTCCCGTGGGAGGAGGAAGGCGTAGTTCAGGTTTCCGAGATCGTGCCAGACGGTCCCGCCGCCGGAGAAGCGCTTCAGGACGGGGATGCGTTGGGCTTGGCACCACTGCAGATCGCATTCGGCTGCGGGCAGTTGGTTTCTGCCGCACTGGACGCACTCCGTGTTGGTGTAGAAGAGGAGTCTTGGGGTGTGGTCGAAGGGTCGTGTGCGGAAGAGCGCCTCCTCCCTGGCGGCATTTTCCAAGGGGTCGTAGGATGGGAGGTGCTCCACGATCATGGCATTTTGGCGCGCTAGCGGCTCAGCTTGTCCACGGCTTCGAGGAACTCCTGCATTTCTTCGGGGGTCCCGATGGTGATGCGGAGGAATTGGTCGATGCGCGGGAGGGCGAAATACCGGACGAGGATTCCCTGTTCCCGGAGTTCGCGGAAGAGCTGTGCGGCGGGCTTGCCGGCGGGCTTTGCCAGCAGGAAATTCGCCTGTGAGGGCAGGACGGTCCAGCCGCGGGAAGCGAGTGCCTCGGCGGTCTTTTGGCGGGTCTCCTTGATGCGCGACACATTCCAGCGGAGGTATTCCTGGTCTTCCAGGGCGGCGGCGCCCATGGCCTGCGCAAAGCGGTCGGTGTTGTAGGAGTCCTTGAGCTTGTTCATCTCGAAGACCAGCGCGGGATCGGCGAATGCGATGCCCAGTCGGAGGCCGGCGAGGGAGTAGCTCTTGGAGAAGGTGCGGGAGACCACCACGTTGGGGAATTCCTTCACCAGATCCAGACAGTTGTCCTCGGCAAAATCCGCGTATGCCTCGTCGATCCAGACCACGCCGGCGAAGTCGCGGCAGAGGGCGCGGATGGCGTCCATGGGGAAGGAGTTCCCGGTGGGGGCATTGGGGCGCGCCAGGATGAGGAGCCGCGCGCCGGCGGCTTTCTGCGCCAGATTTGCGGGCAGCTGGAAGTCGTCGGTGAGTTGGAAGGGCTGTTTTACGGCGCCCTGGAGATCTGCCAGCACGGGGTAGAGGGAGTAGCTGGGTTCGGGGAAGGCGAAGGCGTCGCCGGCGCCCACGAAGGTGCGTACGCCGATGGTGAGCAGGTCGTCGGAGCCATTGCCGCAGAGGATGCACTCCTCGGGGAGCCCGAAGAGCGCCGAAGCGGTTTTTCGCAGGGGGAGTGCGGTGGGCTCGGGATAGAGGCGGAGTTGCTGCCAGGGGAATGCCGCCGCCGCCTCCCCGACTTTCGGAGAGGGTGGATACGGATTCTCGTTGGTGTTCAGCTTGATGATCCGACGGCCAGACAGCTGCTCGCCAGGAACATAGCCGGCGATGGACTGGATGTCGGGACGGGCGTAGGATTTTGACATAAAAAAGGAGGAAGGAGGAAGTTAGGCCAGGGTTTCGCAGGCGAAACTCCGCGCCGGGAAGACCCGGCGCGTGCGCCAAGCGGCGCCGAGGTGCGCCGCAAATACCGCCTGTAGGCGGAAGAAATTAGGCGGGGGCACGGGGGCGGCTGCCCCCAGTCCTTAAAAAAGGAGGAAGGAGGAAGTTAGGCCAGGGTTTCGCTTGTTCAAGCGAAACCCCGCGCCGGGAAGACCCGGCGCGTGCGCCCAAGCGGCGCCAAGGTGCGCCCAAGCGCGCCCGAATTGGCGCGCAGGCCCCTTTGGCGTCTTTGTGGAATTCTGCGCCAGTGGTTGGTTTCCGGGGGTGTGGGGGGCGGCTGTGCCCAGTCCTTTGGATCTTCCCCCCGCCTTTTGAATGGCGCGTGCCGAAGGTTCCCTAAATTGCTTATTGCGAACTGTTAACTGCCAGGGCTTCTAGGGTTTTCGGAAGATGAAGTATACTGCGCCGAGGACGCAGAGTCCGGCCCAGAGGTAATTCCAGTTCCACTTTTCGCGGAGGAAGAGGAGGGAGAAGGGCACGAAGACGGAGAGTGAGATGCACTCCTGGAGGATTTTGAGTTGTGCGACGGAGTAGTATCCGGCGCTGATGCGGTTTGCGGGGACCGCGAGGGTGTATTCGAAGAACGCGATTGCCCAGGAGGCGAGGATGGCGATCCAGAGTGGGCTTCCCTTGAGGGTGCGGAGGTGTCCGTACCACGCGAAGGACATGAGGACATTGGATGCGCAGAGAAGGAGGCAGGTCTGGAGGATTCTGGGCATGGCGTTAGTACTCCAGCAGTGTGCTTTGCCGCCGGAGGCACCAGCAGTTGTAGCAGACGGTGACGAAGTAGCAGGCGGGATGGCGGGTGCGTTGGGCGACGAAGACCTCCAGGAGCGTGCTCTTTCCGCCCAGTCCCATGGGGCCGATGCCCAGCGTATTCGCCTTTTCCAGGCAGCGGGTCTCCAGTGCCGCCAGCGCGGGCTCTTCGCTGCGCTGGCCGATTTTGCGGAGGAGCTGGTGTTTTGCCTCTTCTTCGCCGCCGGCGCGGTCGCCGCCGATGCAGACTCCCAGGATTCCGGGAGCGCAGCCGCGTCCTTGTGCGCGGTAGACGGCATCGAGGATGCAGGCTTCCACGCCGGCGAGATCCCGGTATGCCTTCAGGGAGGAATCGGGCAGGGAGTATTGGATGCCCATGTTTTCGGAGCCGCCGCCCTTGAGCATGATGGTGACTTTCGCGGTGCGTGTGGACGGCGAGCCGGCGGGGGTGTCCTCCCAATGGAAGACGGGGCTCACGTATCCCAGGTTGTTTCCGGTGTTATGTCCGGTGAGGGTCTCCACGCAATTCTGCCGGAGGAGTCCCAGTCGGGTGGCTTCGCGGACGGCGCGTTCGGCGGCCAGCCGGAAGAGTTGCCGGGGGAAGTCCTCGGCGCATTCCACGAAGAAGTGAATCATCCCGGTGTCCTGGCAGAGGGGGAGGGCGCGTTCTTCGGCGAGGCGGATATTCTCCTGGAGGGTATCCAGGACGGCGCGGGCGGGCGTGCCCTCGGCCTCGCGGGAGCGCGCATCGGCGAGCGACTGTTGCACATCCTCGGGGAGCGAGGTGGAGGCGCGGCTCAGGAGCTTCAGCAGGATGGGATAGAAATCAGTCATGGGAGTCTCCTTCCGGCGCAGGAGGCGTTGGCGGATTTTTGCCGGAGAGGTGCGCGAGATACTCCTCCCACTCCACGGGCAGGAGCGAGCGCTTCTTGTTGTTGCATTCTTTGCAACAGGGGACGATGTTCCCCTTGGTGCTCTGTCCGCCGCGCGCCAGGGGGACCAGGTGGTCCATGGTGAGCTCGCTGGGCGGGAAGACGCGTCCGCAGTAGTGGCACTTTCCCGAGGCGCGGCGGTTCTTCCACCAGGGGGAGTTTCGGAGGACCCGCGCTTTCTCTTTCTCACGCTTCAGGAATTCCGGGGAGGCGCGGAAGTCGTCCACGAAGTCGAAGAACTCCTCCAGTCCGGAAAGCGCGCCGCCCTCGGACTCGCCGCCAGGAAGCGGGCTGGCGGAAGAAGAGTGGGGGAGGGGGGGCTTCATGGGGAAAAAAGGAGGAAGGAGGAAGGAGGAAGGAGGAAGTTAGGCCAGGGTTTCGCAGG
>CAVDSU010000064.1:0-12318 GCA_963611685.1 bacterium | reverse complement strand
TTAGCAGGCTAGTGGCTAGTGGCTAGTCTGCAAGGTGCCGCAGGCGCTCTTCCGCCTAACGGCGGTGCCATTTGGCATCTCCCCCTTTGCGCGCCAATATGGGCGCGCCGGCGCAATCGCCGGTAGATTCCGGCGATGGGTTTCGCCTGCGAAACCCTGGCCAAACTTCCTCCTTCCTCCTTCCTCCTTCCTCCTTTTTTCAGGGGGGCGTCAGCCCCTCCTTCCTCCTTCCTCCTTTTTTTTTATTATTCCAGCTCTTTCCAGGGGAGTGGGAAGGGTGTGCCGTCCAGGGTCCAGAGTTCGGGGCAGGTATTTTCCAGCCAATCGGTGGGGACCGCCTGGAGGTTCCCGAGGGACGCGCTGTAGAATTCTTCTGCGAGGGCGCGGAGGGTATTCGCGGTCAGGAGGGGTTTTTTCGGTGCCACGAAGAATGCGGAGCCGGCGTGGGAGAAGAGCCTCGCGGTCTGGCAACGCCGGCTCCAGGGCGCCTCGGCGGAGAGTTCCAGGGGATTGGGGGCCAGGGTGAAGTAGTTCCCGTGCTGGCAGAGCCGGAAGGAGAGCGCGTTGATTTCCCGTCGGATGCGTTCGGAGGGCTCGCCGTCCTCGGGCATGGGTGCGGTCTGGGCGATATGCACCAATCCGGCGGCCAGATGCCCCACCAGATCCTGTCCGTAGAGCAGGAGGTCTCCCATGTCCTGGCGGAGCAGCGAGTGGAAGGCGGTCAGGATCTCCGCGTTGGTGAGGCCGTCATCCCGGAAGCCCCAGGGCGCCTGGACGCCTTGCGCATAGTGGAGGAGATCCGATGCCGGATTCCGTATGCCAAGCATGTCGAAGCCCCAGTCACGGGCCAAATGCACCTGCTTCTCCAGGTATTCCCGGGTTTCGGGGCAGGTGGGATCCAGGCTCTCGGGGAAGGCCTGCTGGCGGCAGTCGGTAGCGAGGAGCTCCTCGGCGGGCGTCGCCAGGAGCCGCCGATTCAGGGCGGGGCGGATGCCGCGTTCCCGGAGCGCCTCCGCCAGGGCGGGGAGTTCCTCGGCGTCGGAGGCGCCGGGGACCCGCCGGTGGTCCAGCAGCAGGAAGGGTCGGTTGGTGAGGCCATTGGCGGCCAAGGCGAGGGTGTCCGCGAACGACAGGATTTCTTGCTGTTCCAGATGGTCGTCCGGGGTCGTGAAGCCGTATACGGGGAGATTGGGGAGGATGGGCTCGGGGGAGAGCAGTGCGCAGAAGCGCCGTGCGGCTGCCATGGGGGTGCGCTCGTAGCGGCAATGCAGGACGGTGGCGGCCTCCAGGACTCGCCCGTCCAGCGCCACGCCGCGGTTGCCGTTGCGCAGATCCAGGTCCAGGAGGATGGCGCGGGGGGTGATGCTCCAGGTGGCGAAGGCGGCGCAGGGCGTGGTGACTCCCAGGGCGGTGGTCTCTTCGCTGCCTCGCATGAGGACATACCAGGGGAATTTCCGGCAGGGATCCATGGTGCGCCACTGCAGGGGCTCCCTTGCGGCGCCCCACTGGTCGCCCAGGAAGCGCAGATGGGGTTCCACGGGGTGGTTCCATTGGAGGCGCAGGGAGACTAGTCGGCTCTTTTCCGCCATGACCAGGATCTTCAGGGAGGAGTGCCCCTCTTCGTCGCGGTGCACCTGCATCTCCACCGCCATGTCGCGGAGGGAGAGCTGGGGCTCGACCCGGGTGAAGAGGTGGCTTCCGCCTTCGTAGTCCAGGCGGACTTGGCTGGGCAGGAGGGATTGAGGAAGAAACTGTGCGGTCATGGCTCTTGGCGTTCGGGGGTGGCTAGCACCATTTCGGCGACGGCTTCGGCGTAGGGGAACTCCTGGCCCTGGAGGCGGGTATTGCCGTATTGCCTCTGGGCGTCCAGGAAGAGACGCGCCCGCGCGGGCATCTCCAGGGAAAGGACGCACTCGCGGGAAATCCTGGCGGGGAAGTCCAGCCGGAGCCACCAGGCATCCCGCTCATGGACCCACCGCGCCTGCGCAACGGCCTCCTCGCCATTCCAGCGGATCGACCGTGCGGGCAATGCCGACCGCGTCTCCTGGAGGCTGGCGGGCAATGCCCGCAGGAGGATGGCCACGGGGAGCGCCTCGGCGCTCTGCCAGGCTTCGGGGGGTCGGAAGGTCTTTTCCAGGCGCAGCGGGGCTCCCAGCGGCTCTTCGTAGAGGATGCTCCCGCCAAAGCCCAGGGGACCGTGGTCGTAGAGGACCCTCTCGGCGGGAAATTCCAGCGACAGCCCCTGGGGGCGCAAGGCGCGGAAGACTCCCGGCATGGCGTAGGAGGCGTAGGTGTCGTGGGCGAAATTGACCAGATAGAATGCCACCAGGAAAAGGAATCCCATGCGAATCAGCCCCCGCTTTAATGCCGGGGTGGCGTTCGCCATGCGCCGCGTCAGCGCCCATACGCGGAAGGCGAAGCCGGCCGCCAGCACCGCCAGGATGGGCAGCGCCGCCACCCGGAAGCGCGCCAGCAGATAGAAGGCGCTGGTGGCGCCCCAGAAGGCCACCGCCATCCAGAGCACGCCCCACTGGGCACGGCGGCGCGGCCATAGCGTCCGGAGGAGCTCCGCCAGCGCCAGCGAGGCCAGGAAGGACCAGGGAAGAAGCAGCGGGCATTGCAGAAGCGCGCTCTTCTGTCCGTCGAGCTCCAACGATACGTTGTTGGGGATCTCCACGTGGTCCCAGAAGAGCAGCAGCGCGCGGAATTTCAATTCCAGGAAGGCCAGCGGCTCCTCCACAGCCCAGGAGAGGATCTGCCGCGGCACGCTGACGCCCTCCTCCGCTTCCTGGCGCGCCCATTCATGGTAGATGCGCGGATACTCCAGGCCGCCTGCCGGCGCCTCGGGGGAATTTCCCAAGGAAAGCACCTTCCCGCCGGCGACCGAGGCACCGCAGAAATGCCCCGTGGCGCGGCTGTTGTGGATGGCATACGGCAGAATGGGCAGCAGGAAGGCGACCAGCAATGCCGCCAGCGCCGCCAGGAGCCTCCGGGGCTCCCGCCGGCCCCGCAGGCACAACAGAAAAAGGATGCCCGGAAGCCACAAAAGCGCATTGCCCCGCGTCAGCAGCGCCCCCGCCACCGCAAGGCCCGTCAGCGCCCCGCGCTGCCAGGTGGGCTTCTCCAGCAGGAGGATCACGGCGTAGAGCGCCAGCGCGGTCCAGAAGCTGAAGAGGACCTCCAGCAATAGGAAGGGCGTGTAGAAGATATGATAGCGCGCCAGCGCCAGGAAGAGCGCCGCCAGGATTCCCGCGCGTCGTCCATAGAGGCGTGCGGCGGACAGTCCCGCCAGGAGGCATGCGGCGGTGCCCAGCAGTGCCTGGAGGACCATGGAGCCCCAGGGGGAGTCGGGGGAGAGCAGGAGCGCGATGGGCAGCAGTACGGTGTAATAGAGGGGCTGGTAGTCGAAGACCTCCGGCCAATTTCCCTGGAGGATCTCCGACGCCAGGCGCCGGTAGGTATCCATGTCCGTCACGTCCAGCGGATGGACCACGGCGGGGGTCTCGGCGAGCTCCCCGCAGACCCACAGCCGCAATCCCAGCGCCAGGAACGCCACCAGCGCTAGCCCCACCAGGAGCCGCCGATGGGTGCCCCGGGGGTGCGCTACGGCGGCCTCCGGCTTCCGGTCGGCCACATTCTTGCCCATATCAGTCGATTTCCAGGGGAGGCATGTCTGTGGCGGTGGTCAGGACCGACTGCCAGATGTGCTCCAGCATGCGGTCGCGGGAGACCTTCATGATCAGGTAGAGCCCCACCGGCTCCATGGCGGCGTAGTGGTAGGTCACCTCATAGCCATTCTCCACGAAGTCCTTCCGGTTGAAATAGTTGTTCTTGCCCGACAGGAAGATGTCCTGGAAGATGATGTCGATGGCCGGCGGAATGTGTTCCTGGGGCTCCTTGAGGATGCTGTCCTCGCGGGTGAGCTTGCTGAAGACCTTGTGGTAGATCTTCTCGCCGTTGCGCCCCAGCACCCACTGCTCCAGCATGTAGTCCGCGGGACTGTTGATCTGCAAGAGCTGCTCGAAGGAGGAGACGCGCATCTTCATCGCCACGGTGCCCAGGAATTCGCGCTCGGTGTTCAAAATGGGGAGCGTGCAGTCCAGCACCAGGAGCCCCGTGGACTCATCCTTGTAGGGCAAGGACCAGATGGGCTGGTAGTGGCTGAAATTGCCCTCCTTCCAGGCATCCCGGAAACTCCCGTGGATGTGGCTGACGCGGTCGCTGAAGCGCCGGGCGTGTCCGGGATAGCAGAACTGCAATCCGGAGTCCTCGAGGCGCAGGGAGACCTGCAGGATGGGCGAGCCGGTCTCGGCGCAGACCTTCTTGAGCTCGTTGATGTCCTCGGCTTCGTGGCGCGCGGTGTGGTTGTGCGCGGAGCAGAGGACCAGCTCCGACATTAGCGGCGTCAGCGCCGCCAGGCGCATCGCCTGGTCCTTGGCCTTCGCCGTCGGGGTCTCGGAGGGCGTCAAGTAGGTGCAGAAGTCCAGGCCGATCTTTCGGTCCAGGCAGGGAGAGAAGACCGCCTTTTCCTCGGGGAAGTCGTCCATGTCGTAGATCTCCAGGCAGTTTGCGGGGCGGGTCTGGGGGGCGTCGCCCTGCAGGAGCAGCGCCGCCTGGACGCCCAGCTCGTGCATCTGGTTGGCGTAGCTCTGCAGCTGGTCCGAGAGCCGCAGAGCCTCGCGGCAGTTCTCGCTGGTGATGGCGTCGTGCGTCTCCTGGATGGCGCGGTGGTTGATTTCCTGGTCCAGGCGATGCTGGATGTTCTCCGAACGGAGGATGGACTCCTCGGCCGTGCGCTCGCGCTTCTGCACGGAGCGCATGGAGACCAGCAGCGCGCTCGCCCAGCCGATGAGCGCCAGCACCACCACGATGGACATGTGGTGTCGGATGTAGCGTCCCAGGAAGCGCGGGTAGCTGTCGGGCAACGCGTCGGTTTCGTCGTCATTGAGGTACCGCATCAGGTCCTGGCTGAATTCGTCCACGGTCTGGTAGCGGTCCACCGGGTCGTAGGCGCAGGCCTTCTCCACGATGGCCTCCAGGTCTTTCCGGATGCGGAAGCCATAGCGGTGCTGCACGGGCTCGCGGTCGTTGGTGCGCACCTGCCGGACGATCTCCTTGACGGAGTTTCCGTTGTAGGCGGGGCGCAGGGTGATGATTTCGTAGAGGATGAGTCCCAGCGCGAAGATGTCGGCGCGCTCGTCGCGGGGGACGCCGGCGTATGCCTCGGGGGGGATGAAGCGCGGGGTGCCGTCCAGCTTGATTTTGCCGCTGGGAGTGGTGTTTTTCTCTTCGTCGGACTTGACCACGCGTGCCAGTCCCCAGTCCATGACATAGACCTCGCCGTGGTGTCCCAGCATGATGTTGTCGGGTTTCAGGTCGCAGTGGATGATGTGCCGGCTGTGCGCGTAGCTGATGGCCTCGCAGACCTTCAGGAAGTTGTTGATGTCGTTTTGGATGCGGGCGGAGAAGCCCTGCTGGGTGCCGCCCTTCTTGAGGAATTCCGCCTCCACTTGGTTCAGGTGTTCGTGGAGGGTCTTTCCCTGGAGGAGCTTCATGCTCAGGTGCAGGCCATTCTCGTCGTCCCGCATCAGGGAGTGGATGGGGATGATGGAGGGGTGGTCCAGCTGGGCGGTGATCAGCGCCTCCTGGATGAACTTCTCGCGGATGGCCTCGCGGTCCAGGAGCTCCCGGCGCAGGGACTTTACCGCCACCGTTCGGCGCAGCACCTTGTCCTTCGCCTTGGATATAATGCCCTGTCCGCCCTTCGCAATCTTGCACAGAAGGTCGAATTTGTCTTCGACGTGGGGGAGGTTTTCGGGATATTGGGGGGAGAGGGTGAGCTCGGGGGGATCGTTGGAGACCTCCTTCGCCTTCAGGGAGATCTCCTTGTCGGTGGTGGAGTCCTTGTCGCCCGTCAGGCTGTTCTGCGCGAAGAGGATGACGGTGTGCAGGCGGTGCTGCAGGGAGTTCCGCTCCAGGGGAATCCGCGTCTTGTCCAGCGATCCGGGAATGCCCTCCAGCGTGATGCGGCGGGTCTCGTTGGGATTCTGCGCACGCTCCGCCTTGCGGCGCTCCAGCTCCTCGAGCTGCGAGGAACTCAGCGCGGCAGTGACGTCCTGGCCATTCGGGGAGACATTGCGGCGGGAGTCGGAGTCGGGGAGGTCCTCCGGACGGATGGCGGCGCGCCGGGCGGCGCCTTTCACGGGCGTGGTGGCCGCGGGCGCTGCGCTGGGAGTCCCGCCTCCGGATAGGGTGGTGGCGTCCGCGTCGGCGGGCATGGTGGAGGTGGCATTGACGTCGTTCGTCAAGGTGGAGGTGTCGTTGCCGCTTGAGAGCTCCACCTTGGTCGTGGCGTTCATGTCCAGATGGACGGCGTGGCTGGTCTTCGGGATTCTTCGCTTCGACTTCTGCGCGTCGTCGCCGTTGTCGTCCGGTACGCTGAAATGTTCGGTTTTTTCCTGCTCCATGGGGGAGTTGTTCGCGCTATAGTGTCCGAGAATTTAGGATTCGGCGTGTCGGGGTGCTTTTATCCCCGCAGGAGGACTGCGGTCTCGAAGTGTGCGGTCCGGGGGAACATATCGAAGAGGCCGATCTTCTGGATTTGGTAGGAGCCGTCCTTGAGGAGGGTCTTCAGGTCCCGGGAGAGGGTGGAGGGGTTGCAGGAGACGTAGAGGATCCAGGCGGGGCGGCATTCGTTGAGGCACTGCAGGACTCTCGCCTGGCATCCGGCGCGGGGCGGATCCAAGACCACCAGGGTCTCCGCCGGATTGTACTTCCGCAGCCGCTTGGGGAGCGCCTTCTCCGTGGGCTCGGTCAAGATCTGGCAGCCCCTCATGAGCTGCTGCAGGTTGTATTGCGCGGCCTCGGTGGCGGCGGCGTCATTCTCCATGAGGAGGCGCTCCTTGTAGGGGCGGGTCAGGGCGCAGGAGAAGGTCCCCGCTCCGCAGTAGGCGTCCACCAGCGTCTCGGCGGGGAGGTCCTTCACCCAGCCGTCCACGGTCTCCAGGAGGGCGGAGGCCATCTTCGGATTCACCTGCCAGAAGGAGCCCGCGGGCACCCGGAAGGACACGCCGGCCAGCTCCTCCTTGAACCACCCGAGACGCTTGGGCGCAAAGCCGAAGTAGAACTTGATTTCGCCGGCGGTGTCGACGCGGAGGGTGAGGGGGGAGGGCGGAAGGCCCTTTCGACGGCGGGCATTCGCCTTTCCCCAATCGCTCTTCAGGGCGGTGGGGATGGCCTTGTTCAACCGGGGATCGGCCAGGCGGCAGCCGTTGATGCGCAGGAAGGTCTGGTTGTCCAACGCGTAGTAACCGTAGTCCACCTGCGGGGATTCGCCTTGCGCCACGGGGAGCTTCTTTGCCTCAAGACGCAATTTATTCCGATATCCGTAAATTTCCGGGGCGGGGACGGCGCAATCCAGTTCGGGGGACTGGGAAAGCCCGCCAATTCGCTGCAGCAGATCCCGCAGTTGCTTCTGCTTGGCCTGGAATTCCGCCGGGTAAGAGAGATGCTGGTATTGGCAGCCGCCGCATTTTCCGTAGTGCGGGCAGGCGGGCTCGGTGCGGTCCGGAGAGGGGCGCAGGATCTCCTGGATGCGCCCGCGGGCGAAGTTCCGGTGGAGCTCGGTGATCTCCACCAGCAATTGGTCGCCGACGGCGGCGAAGGGAACGAAGACCACGCAGGACTCCGTGCGCCCCACGCCGTCACCGCCGAAGGCCAGGTCCTGGATGTCTAAAGTGATTCGGGAGCCGATTTCCATGAGAATGCCTTTCCCTTGCGGGAAGAAAAGGTGTTGTTGTGTGGGGGATCAGGGGCGCTGGGGGTCCTGGGGGAGGTGTTTTGCCAGGGATTCCTCGGGGGCGATCCGTGGCGCGGGCAGTCCCAGGAGCCGGGGCGGAATGGGGTAGATCCGGTGGCAGAGATGCGCGCCGAATTCGGGGTGTTCCCGGAGGGCCTGTGCGGTGGACAGCTCCGGGAATTCCGCCTCCCGGGAGAGGAGCGAGGCCGCCAGCAGGCAGAGCCGGCGGTATTCCAGGCGGAGGGGGCCCGCGACGTCGAGCGCCACGCCATGGGAGGCCGCGCAGCCGGGCAGCGCCAGCAACAGCGGCAGGAGGTCCTCCAGCGAGAGGGGCTGCACCAGCCAGCGTCCGCCGCCGATCAAGGGAAGGCAGGGGGCCTGTGCGGACGCCTCGGGGAATTCCGCGAAGGGCGGGAATTCGCCCAGTGGATGTTTTGGGGTGAGGAGGAGCGTGGGGCGCAGGATGGTCCAGGGGGCATTCTCCTGTCCGCGGGAGACGTCCCGCAGGAAGACGTCCTCCGCCTGCCGCAACAGCCCCGCTTCGCCGGGGGCATCGGGGGAAACGCGCGCGTCGTCCTGGTCCTGGAGCAGCGGGAACTCCCGCTTTTCCGGATCATAGACCAGGTCGTTGGAGAGGAATGCCAGGTGGCATCCCAATAGATCGGCCAGCTCCAGGTCCTGCTGCGCGTGCGCCGCGGCGGGCTCGTCGCAGTCCACTGCCAGCACGGGGGACTCCTGGCGGAGACGCTCCGACAGCGCGGACGGCCAGTCCCCCCGATTGCGGTCGAGGATCAGGCTGCGGACGCCGGGGGGGAGGGCGCGTGGGGTGGAGAGGACCACGATGGCGGCGTGTCCGCATTCCAGCGCCAGGGATGCCAGTTCGTCGGCTAGGCCGGGGGCGTTTCGTCCCAGGAGGAGCAGCGGTGCGCCGGTGGGGGCGTCGGGGAGGGGTTCGCGGGCGGGAAGGGTGCGGGGATCCAAGATGGCGTCAGCCGCGGGGGAGGCCCCCAGCACCTTCGGCACGGCGCACTCCAGGGAGGAGTCCAGGCGTCTGTCTTGGATCGGCGAGTGGCTCATTTCTCCGGAGCGGCGGGGTCGTCCAGGAAGAGGTTGTCAATGAGGCGGGTCTTGCCGATGTATGCCGCAATGGCCAGCAGGGTGTGCCCCTTGGCGGTTTGGGCGGGGCGAAGGGTATCGCGGTCCATCAGGTCCACGTAGTCGATGGGGTCCGCGCCGGCCTTCTGGAGCTCGCCGCGCACCAGCGCCTTCAGGACCTCGGGATCCCGCTGGCCGCCCTCGAAGGCGGCCTTCGCCAGGGAGAGGCCGCGGGAGAGGGACAGCGCGCGGACGCGCTCGTCGGCAGAGAGATACTTGTTGCGGGAGGAACGGGCCAGCCCGTCGGCCTCGCGCACGAGCGGCGCGGGGAGAATCCGGATGGGCACATTCAGATCCCGGACCATCCGCTGGATCACCAGCAGCTGCTGCGCGTCCTTGCGGCCGAAGACCGCCACGTCCGCCAGGGCGATATGGAAGAGCTTCAGGCAGACGGTGCACACGCCCCGGAAGTGGATGGGTCGGAAGGCGCCGCAGAGGGTCTTGGAGAGGCTCTCTTCCTGGACCCAGCAGGAGAAGTCGGGATCGTACATCTTCGCGGGCTCCGGATGGAAGATGGCGTCCACGCCCTCCTTTTCGCAGAGCGCGGCGTCCCGCTGGAAGTCCCGGGGATACTTGTCCAGGTCCTCGGTGGGACCGAACTGCGTGGGATTGACGAAGATGCTGACCACCACGCGGTCGCCATTCTGGCGCGCCAGGCGGATGAGGGAGAGGTGTCCCTCGTGGAGGTAGCCCATGGTGGGCACCAAGGCGATGGTCTGCCCCGCCTTCTTCCAGGCGGCGCACTGTTCCTGCAGCAGGGCAGGGGAATCGAAGATCTCCATGACGAAATTCTACGGTTTTTGGGGGAACGAAAAGACGAGGGAGAGGGCGCGGAAAATGGTGCAGTCCCTATTTCGCGGCCTTCGGGGGAAGCTTTGCGGAGACGGAGTGCGCGTCGTCGGGGAAGACGCCCTCCTGGACCTCGGAGACATACTGGCGGATGGCCTCCACCGCCACGTCATGGACATTGGCGTAGCGCTTGGCGTGCCGCGGCAAAAAGCCGTCGCCCGCATAGCCCAGAAGATCCGCCAATACCTGCACCTGGCCATCCGTGCCCGCACCCGCGCCAATGCCGATGGTCAACGCGTGGGTCTGCGCCGTGATCTCCGACGCCAATTCCCGGGGGACGCCCTCCAGCACCAGCGCGAAGACGCCCGCATTGTCCAAGGCCGCGGCGTCCTCCAGCAGCGCCTGGCGCTCCTCTTCGGCACGGCCATGGATGCGGTAGCCGCCGTCTTTCAGGACGGACTGCGGCAACAGCCCGATGTGCCCCACCACGGGGATGCCGACGTCCACCAGCCGCTGGATCAGGGGGAGCATGACGCGCCCGCCCTCCAGCTTCACGGCGTCCGCGCCGCATTCCTTCAGGTAGCGCCCGGCATTGCGGACGGCCTCGTGGATCTCCAGTTGGTAGCTCAGGAAGGGCATGTCGCCCACCACCAGGCATTTGTCGGAGCCGCGTCGGACGGCGGCGGTGTGTGCCAGGGATTCCTCCAGGGTGACGGGGAGGGTATTGGGGTATCCCAGAACGGTGTTGCCCATGGAGTCCCCCACCAGGAGCATGTGTACGCCCGCCTCCTGGGCCCAGCGGGCGGTGGCGGCGTCGAAGGCGGTGAGCATGATGGCCTTCTGGCCCTTTGCCTTCATTTCCCGGAGGGTGCGGATGGTGATCTTCTGGTCCATGGCGAAAAATGCTGAGAGGGGAGGAGGGGGAGGAAAACTGCGGGAAAGGGCCGCGGGCGGATTTAGAACTCCTTTCCGAAGTAGAGCTTGTAGAGCTGGGCGGCGTCTTGGTCGCCCTTGAGGCATTCGGCCTCCAGGATGCGACGGCCGTGCTCGCGGTCCTGGTGCTTGCCGCCATCGCCCGTGAGGTAGCAGACCGCTACCTGCAGAAGCGCCGCGGCGTCCTGGGAGGACTCCGCCTTGCGCAGCCACTCCCGCGCGGCTGCGGGGTCCGCCTTGTGGTTGGGGGTGCCGTGGGAGAGGAGGACCCCCAGACGCGCCTGCGCCAGCGGGAGGCCGCTTTCGGCCGCCTTCTGGAGCCACTCCAGCGCGCCATCGGCGTCCATCCGGACGCCCTCGCCGTTGAGCAACGCCAGGGCGAGCTCATACTGCGCTAGGGCATCGCCGGCCTCGGCGGCCACCTGGTAGTGCTTGAAGGCGGACAGCGCATTCTTGGGGGTGCCAATGCCGTCCTTGTAGCAGTTTCCCAGGAGGTAGTCGGCGGTGGGGTATTTCGCCTCGGCGCTGATGGTGAACCAATGGAATGCCAGGTTTTCGTTGGGAGGCGTGCCGATGCCCTCCAGATAGCAGGTGCCCAGCTTCGCCTGCGCCTCGGGATCGCCGTCGTGCGCCGCCAGCGTCAGCCAATGGAAGACCTCCCGGAAGTCCCGCGCAGTCCCCACGCCCTGCTGGTAGCAGTCCGCCAGGCGCACCTGCGCGCGCACATGGCCGCCCTCGGAGGCCTTCAGGAGGTACTCCACCGCCGCCTGGGGATTGGTGTCGACGCCATAGCCATTGAGGTATTGCAGGGCCACCTGGAATTGGCAGGCGGGATCGCCGGAGTCGGCCAGCATCTTGTAGTATCGGAAGGCCAGCTCCGGATTGCCCTGCGCCTCCGCAAAGACCGCGGTCTTCAGCTGCGCCTCCGGGACGCCGTGGTCCGCGGCATAACGGTACCACTCCAATGCCCGAGCGCCATTCGCCTTCGCTACGCCAAAACCGCCGTCGTAGCAAATCGCCACGTTGTACATCGCCTCCGGATTGCCGTTCTTGGCGGCCTCGGCGAACCACTTGAATGCCTTCTTGTAGTCCTGCTTCTCGCCCGCGCTGCCATCGAAGTAGATCTTTCCCAGAGTCAACTGCGCATTGGCATTGCCGCGCTTGGCCAATTCCAGGACCTTCTTTACCGAGACCGCATCCTTGTCATCCTCTTTCTTCTTGGGATAGATCTTCTTGGAGCTGTCGCCGTCGGTGGGGATGTATTTGCCGTGGAGCGGCTCCTCGGGCGGAATCGGCTTGAACTTCTTTCGCCCGAAGGGCCACCACCAGGATGCCGGAAGGAGCATTGGCGACAGCAGGATGACGGCAACAATCAAGAGGGATATATGCTTGCGGAAAGGATTTTTCATGTGCTCAATGCCTTGCGCCGTAGAAAAAAAAGACGGCTGGGCGAAAAAAGCGCCGCCCACTGTGCTTCAGCGGCTCGACGCAGTGGGATAATGTAGCCGCCTTGCGGCGTCCGTGCCGCCGGTCGCATCGCGGCGAAAGCACGCGCGGGCGGGCGAATCGCCTACTGCGCAATGGACAATGCGCAATGGGAAGAATGGCACCGCCGTAGGCGGAAGTACCGCCGTAGGCGGAAG
>CAVDSU010000063.1:0-12349 GCA_963611685.1 bacterium | reverse complement strand
CCCGATATCGACTCCATCTCCGCCGCCATTGCACTGGCGGAGCTGCGGCGCAGGCAGGGACTGCCCAATGTCCAGGCGCTCTGCCCCGGCGGGCTCTCCCAGCGCGCCGCATTCCTCCTCAACCGCTTCCATCTGCCCGCGCCCGTCTGCCGAAACGACGTCTATGTGCGCGTCTCCGACCTCATGGACGCGCATCCCGTCACCATCCCCGCCGGCGTGACGCTCTGGGAGGGCTTCGAGATCCTCCGCAAGAGCGGCCTTCCCCGGCTGCCCGTGGTGGATGCCAGGGGCTGCTACCATGGCATGCTGAGTCCCATGGGCGTGCTGAACCAGCTGCTGGGCCTCGGCGACCAGGAGGGCTCCCGGAAGCTCGCCTCCCGGGAGGTCACCGCCTCCGTGGGGCTCATCGCGCGTGCGCTAGACGCCAAGACCGTGGTGGCCGCCTGCGATCCCCAGGAGCCCGCCAGCTTCCAGGTCTACGTGGCCGCCATGCAGATGGAGACCTTCGACAAACACCTCCCCTGGCAAGACCGGGAACACCTGGCGGTCATCGTCGGCGACCGGCCCGATATCCAATACCACGTCATCACCCGGCAAATCCGACTGCTCATCGTCACCGGCAGCCACCCCGTCACCCCCGAGCTGGCGGAGCTCGCCCGACAAAAGCAGGTCACCATCCTGGAGAGCCCCGGCGACTCCGCACAGGTCATCCGACGACTCGCCTTCGCCCCCGCCGTGGAGAACTCCGGACTGCGCGGACAGTCCCTCATCCTCTCCCCCGATGACCGCCTCAAGGACATCGCCCAGAAGGTGAGCTCGCACTTCGAGGACGTGATCCCCGTGCTCAATCCCGACAAGACCCTCTCCGGAATCCTCCTGAAGAAGGACATCGCCCAGGAGCCGCCCTTCCGCATGATTCTGGTGGACCACAACGAGGTGGAGCAGAGCCTCCCCGGCGTGGAGGCACTCCCCGTCATCGAAATCGTGGACCACCACCGCCTCAAGACCATGCCCACCGACCAGCCCATCCGCTTCACCGCCGACGTGGTGGGCTCCACCTGCACCCTCATCTCCAGGATGTACCGCGACGCCGGCGAATCCCTCTCCCCCGGTCTGGCGGGAATGCTCTTGGCCGGCATCGTCACCGACACCCTGAACCTGAAGAGCCCCACCACCACCGACCGCGACGCCAAGGCGGTTGCCTGGCTGGAGAAGCTGGCCGGCTGCACCGCCACCCAGCTCATGGAGGAGCTCTCCTCCATCGCCTCCCCCCTGGCCTCCCAGAGCGCCTCCGACGTCCTCGACGGCGACCGGAAGTCCTACACCGAGGGAGCCTTCTCCTTCGCGCTGGCACAGGTGGAAGAGAGCAACCTCATGCTGCTCAACCAGCGGCAGGACGAGCTGGAACAGACCATGCAGGACACCATGGCGAAGGAACGGCTGGATTTCGTGGGACTGCTGGTCACCGACCCCGTCCGCGAAACCTCGCATCTCCTGCTGCTGGGACCCGACGCCCTGGCACAGGCACTCCCCTACGATTGCATCGGACACCATCTCTATAACCTGCCCGGGGTCCTCTCCCGAAAGAAACAGCTCCTCCCACAAATCCTGGCCGCCGTACGAACCCTCCAAAAACCGTAAAGGCTGTTGGGAGTAGCTTTATAAGGTGCCGCAGGCGCCCGTGCGCCGGCGCCGGCCGGCGGCATTTGCGGCGCACTTGGCGCCGCTTTGCGCACGCGCCGGGTCTTCCCGGCGCGGGGTTTCGGGGTCACCCGAAACCCTGGCCGAACTTCCTCCTTCCTCCTTCCTCCTTCCTCCTTTTTTTTATTGTATTTCCTCTTTTTCCCTGTACGCAAAAGGGGCCCGGGCGGCATTGCTTGCCGCGCGGGCCCCTTTTTTGCGTTTACGGCCGTATTTTAGAACCACGCCTTCACGCCGTCTCCGTAGACGCTCTGGAACTCCTCGTCGCTCTTCATCAGATAGATGATTCCCTCGATGAGTCCGATGATGCCGCCGATGCCGCAGAACAAGCTGATTACGATCTGGATGACACCCGCGATCACGTAGGGCTTTCTGCCCGAGGCGAGATAGAACTTATGGATTCCGAGCCAACCGAGGAAAATTGCGAGCAGTGCAGCCACGAGCTTCTCTTTCTTGTTGTTCATACGGGGATCACTCCTTTTGTTGAGAGGGACTTTTGTTTACGATGGGGGGGACTCTTGGGAGGAGAACCGCTCCTCCTTTCCCGGCTTCCCTGCGGATGGAGCTCGACTCCCATCCGCAACTGCACATACTCTACACCCTCATTTGACGCCGTTCCCATCGACGCACAACGCGTTGAAAAAGGAGCGCTGCGCAAGCCACAAGCACCCCGTCACACGCTAAATTCCACCTCAAGCGAGTCACTCTTTTCTTTCTTCGCGCAAGCCACGCCCTTTCCCCTCCGTCCCACGATGAAAAAGCCCCCGATCCTCTCCCGCGCGCCTCTCGCGCTCCTGGCGTTCGTCCTGCTGGCATTCTCCCTGAGTGCAGCGAACCTCTTGCCTGGCGACACCAGCTGTGAGATCAGCGAGGGATTCTTCCGCCTGCCCTGGATGGGGAATTCCGCAGCCTGGACGATCCGCCAGAGCAGCGACGCCCCCCACGGCAAACAGTTCGTCTCCCACACCATTCCCGCCAAGGGAAAGAGCGCCTTCATGGGATCCTTTGAGGACGGCGCCACCATGGACTTCCAGGCGGGACGCGACTACGTCTTCTCCTGCTGGGTCAAGTCCTCCGCCCCCGCCCGAATGCAGGTTGGCCTAGTGAACCGCGACTGGAAGGACACCCGTTTTTACGACCTGAATCCCACGCGGGAGTGGCGGCGCGTGCAGATCCCCTTCCAGGTCAAGTACTCCGAGCCCTACTGGATTCTGCTGGAGGTCTTCACCGAAGATGGCGCCCCTGCCGAAGTCTGCCTGGACGGCACCCAGCTGGAGGCCGACACCCGCACTGCCGGAAAATACGAGGCCAACAGCGGCTTCCTGGCCAACGTCACCATTCCCTCCGAGAACATGAAGGTCTTCGGCCTCCAAGACAAGGTCACTGTCCTCGTGAACAGCACCGGATACTCCCCCGAGATCACCCCCGTCCTCTGCCAAGTCCGCATCACCGACTACCAGGGGAATGTGCTCTCCTCCCAGGAGACGGTGACGGATCCCGCCGAGGCCCCTCAGACCGTCCGCGCCTCCCTGGAGGCGCCCTCCGGACGCCCCGGACTCTACGCCGTACGCGGCGTCTGGAGGTCCCAGAAGACCGGCGGGGTGCTTGCGGAATGCCAGGACTCCTACGTGGTGGTGCGGGACTGCTATGCGCAGGAGCCCGACGTCATGCCCTACCTGGGCGTCACCGGCAGCATCAGCCCGGTCTTTGACCGCATTGGCCCCAAGTGGGTGGAGGTGGGCGCCCACATGGAGCAGCTCATGCCCACGCCCGACGCCGACAACTCCGAGGAGTTCCTGCAGCGCTTCCGGGAATTCAAGGCGCGGGGCTACAAAGTGAAGTTCTCCCTGCTGCACCTGCCGGGCACCCCCAACTGGGCGCATCGTCCGGAAGAGGTCGCCGAAGCGAAGTCCTGGGGACTGCGGGAATCCATCGGCTTTGCCGCCACCGAGGAATCCCTGTCGAGGCTCTCCGTCGTCTTCGAAAACCTGATCCGCCGCGCGGGCGCCGACATCGATCTTCTGGAAATCGGCGGCGAGGACGACCTCATCGGGGGCTCCGAGCCATACTACCGAAAAAAGTATCCCCAGCACACCATCGACGGAATCGTCCACGGACCCGTCTGCCGCGACATCGCGCGGATCTCCACCGTATATATCCAGGCCGCACGCCGCGCACGACCCGAGATCCCCATCGCCGCCGGACGACCCTCCGGGGGAACCCACTACTTCGAATTCTCCCGCGACATCCTCACACAGGTGCAGGGGGACTTCGAGTATTTCCCCATGGACTGCTATCCCTACGGCATGCGCTACATCAACGAGGAGAATCTCCCCTACATCGGCTCCGCAAACGTGGACTTCCCCGGCGTCTTCGAACGCGCCAATCTCATGACGCACACCTACCTCCAGGGACAAAAGCCCTTCGTCTCCGAATACGGCTTCGCCATCGACAACCGACTCCCCCTGGACCACCCGCTCCAACAGCTCCTCTGCTCCCGAATGCTCACCGCCGCCCTGAACGCGAAGCTCCTGGGATCCCCCATCTTCTACTGGTTCCTTACACAGAACTGCGTGGAATCCAACTACTTCGACTACGGACTCTGGCACACCGACGGCAATCCCACGCTCTCCCTCCCCGCACTGGTGCAGCTCTGCCATGTGGTGGAGAACGTCCGAGAGTGCGACAGCCGCCTGGGCACCGGCGAGACCAACCTGAAGCTGGGAGTCTTCGCCCACCGCGACCACGCCATCCTCGCCATCTGGTGCGACACCCAGACCAATCCCCTGAAGATCACCTTCCCCGAAGGCACCACCTGCCAGGACTTCCTGGGCAACGAGACGCCCATGCCCGAAGGCAACCGCCTGGTCGCCACACAGCTGCCGCAGTATTTCTTCCTCCAGGGACCCGACGCCTTCGCCAAGCTCCAGAAGGCCATGCAGGACGCCAAAAACCTGAGCCTCTCGCTCACCTGCCACCTGGAGCTGGAGACCCCCGCACAGGCGCTCCTGGTTCTGGAGGACACCATTCCCAACAGCACCCAGGAGGCGGTCGTCCAGGTCACCCGGGAGGGCTCCTCCACCGCCACCCTGAACAAGAAGCCCGGCACACCCTTCCCCTGGAAGCAAAGGCTCTCCCTGGCCCCCGGCACCGACGCCATGCAGGTGACTCTCCAGGACGCGAAGGGCTTCCAGAGCACCTCCCCTCTCGCCTTCCCCTCCACCGCCCTCCAAAAGGGCGAGAATGCCATCGCCGCCTTCGGAAATCGCCGACAGGACATCTTCCCGCCCGATCCCCACATCCGCTGGACCGGATCCCAGGACCTGGGCGGCGAAATCGCCCTCCGCGTGACCGATGACACCCTCACCCTCATCGCCACCGTCGCCGACGACAAACACTGCAACCGACACGCCGACTACCTCCTCTGGGACGGCGATTGCTTCCAGTTCGCCATCGTCCCGCACGTCCGCATTGACCAGGAGGGCGTTGCCCGAAAGTACGCCCCCGAGGACCTGGAGATCGCCCTGGCGCTCACCCCCGAGGGCCCCAAGGCGTACGTCTACAACGGCTCCTACCCCGCGGAAAGGCTCCAGGCAGGAAAGGACTTCCAGGTGACCCGCAACGACCAGGACGGCGTCACCAGCTACTCCATCACCCTGGACCGAAAGCTCCTGGGGCTCCAGGATCCCCAGCACCTCTTCCGATTCTCCGCCGTGGTCATGGATGACGACGAGGGCAGCGGACACGCATACTTCTACCAGTTCTCCCCCGGCATCACCGATGGAAAGAAAACTCACCTGATGCCCATCTTCCAATTGCCATAAACCCCTGTTAGGGAGTTGGGAGTAGAGAGTAGGGAGTAGGTGTGGCCACTTTGCAGTGGGCGTGCGTCGAGCGCGCCCAATTGGCGCGCAAATCCTTCCGCCTGCCGGCAGCATTTGCGGCGCACTCTGGCGCCGCTTTACGCACGCGCCGGTAACCTTCCGGCGCGGGGTTTCGCCTCGCGAAACCCTGGCCAAACTTTCTCGCAGACCCGCCGTAGCCTTGGCGAAGGCGGGCTCCTTTCTCCTTCCTCCTTCCTCCTTTTTTCCAAAAATGCGCATTCTCTGTCCCCTCTGTCAGAATATTCACAACGTGCCGGGAAACCTTTCTGGCATGGTGGTGACCTGTCCCCAGTGTGGCAAGCCCTTTTTTGCGGAGCCCATTCCGGAGGACGTGACAGAGGGCTATCGCCCCTGCCCCTTCTGCCATGAGCAGATCCGCGTGGGCGCCACGCGCTGTCGGTGGTGCCATGGCGTCCTGCCGGGTGGCGCGTCGGCGTCGGCGCCGGCGCCGGTGTCGCTTTTGGGGGGCGCGGACGGCGTGCCCTCCGAGGCAGCGGAGGGCGATGCGCCCCGCGAGGCGTCGTCCTTGCGGGAGATTCCCTCGGGGTCGCAGAAAGAGGAGACCCTCTTTGAGCTGCATCCCTCCTGGAAGCGATTGATTGCGCCCATGGCGGCGGTGGTGCTGGTGATCCTGTGCACCATCCCCTTCCTGAAAGTCCTGGAGCGCGGAATGTACGTGGTGCTGGCGATGGTGGCGCTCGGCTTCCTCTGGTTCCTGTCGCAATTTATTGAGATCGTCACCACCAGCTACCTGCTCTCCAACAAGCGGCTCTCCGTGCGCACCGGTCTTCTCCGCCGACAGGAAGTGGAGGTAGGCGTGCGGGACATCCGCGCCGTCTGGCTGAGCCAGAACCTCTGGGAGCGCATCCTGAACTACGGCGACGTGGTGGTGGGAACCGCCGCCACCGCAGGCACCGAGGTCACGATTGTGGACGTCGACGCCCCCGCCAAAACCCTCGACTTCTTCCGAAGACAGAAAGAGGCCGAGAACGCCGCGCAGCCACAGCAGCAACCACGCTAACGGAATCGCTGGCGCACCGCCCACGCCGCCGCTGTTACCCCGCACCGCACCCGCCGCCGACGACGACGCTTGAGAAAGCCTCCGCGCGCGCCACCCCCGGAATGCCGCCCGAGGAAGGCACGCTACATTATGCGCTTTCTCGTCTATGCGGGCGCGCACACACGCGTACGAAAGCCCCGCCACGCACTCCCCCGCCCACTTTCCCTCCCTGGCCCCCTCCCTCCCTGCCCTCCCCTCCATGAAACTCCAAGGCGTCCATCTCCACACCGTGGCTGGCATCCTGCCGCCGGTGGTCATGACCTCCGAGGAGTTGGAGACCCGGCTGGAGCCCCTCTATGAACGCCTGCATCTTCCGGAGGGGCGTCTGGAGGCCATGACGGGCATTGTCCAGCGGCGCTTTTGGGAACCCGGCTTTCTGCCCAGCGATGGCGCCGCGGCGGCGGGCCGTCTGGCATTGGAGAAGAGCGGCATTGCGCCGGAGAGGCTCCAGGCGCTGGTCTTCTGCGGCGTCTCCCACGACTGTGTGGAACCGGCGACCTCCACTGCCGTGGTCCGAAAGATGGGCCTGCGGGAGGACATCCTGAACTTCGACGTCTCCAACGCCTGCCTGGGCGTGGCCAGCGCCATCGCCGCGCTCTCCGGAATGATCCAGTCCGGCATGCTGGACTGCGCCCTGGCGGTCACTTGCGAGAATGCGGGACCCCTGGTCCAGAACACCATCGCCCGCCTCAACCAGGATCTCTCCCTCACCCGACAGACCCTCAAGGGCGAATTCGCCAGCCTCACCATCGGCAGCGGCGCCGCCGCGGTCCTCCTGACCCGCGAAGGCGGACACCGCCTGCTGGCCATGGGACAGGCCTCCGGTTGCCAGCACGACGACCTCTGCCGCGGCGATGCCTGTGGCGGCATGGTGGATGGCAGCGCGCCGGTCATGCACACGGACTCCCACCAGTTGCTGGTGCGTGGCGTGGAGGTGGCTTCCCGCATGTGGAAGGACCTCCTTTCCTCGGATCCCTGGCGGGGCGCCCTCCCCGACGTCGTCTGCGGGCACCAGGTCGGCAAGGCGCACCGGGACCTCCTCTTCCAGACCCTGGGACTGCCCCCCGAACGAGACTTCCCCATCTTCCCAGAAACCGGGAACTGCGGTTCCGCCTCCCTGCCCATGGCGCTCTGGCTGGCGGAAGAGCGCGGCGCGCTCGCTCCCGGCGCAAGGGTGGCCCTCCTGGGCATCGGCAGCGGCATCAACTCCCTGGGCTTCGCCCTGGAGTGGTAGCCGCACACCCCCCCTCTCAAACAACAAAAAACACACACCTCACTCCCAAGCACAAGGAGCAAAAGAACCATGGCACGGAATCTCATTCAGAAAATCCTGTCGGACCACCTGGTGGAAGGCGAAATGGTCGCCGGAACCCCCATCGCCATCCGCATTGACCAGACCCTCTGCCAGGACGCCACCGGAACCATGTGCTTCCTGGAGCTGGAGGCCATGGGCGTTCCCCGCGTCAAGACCGAGCTCTCCATCCAGTATATCGACCACAACACCAACCAGATGGGACCGGAGAACGCCAACGACCACCTCTATCTGCAGAGCGTCTGCGCCTCCAAGGGCGTCCTCTACTCCCGCCCCGGAAACGGCATCTGCCACCAGGTCCATCTGGAACGCTACGGCATCCCCGGAAAGACCCTCCTGGGCTCCGACTCCCATACCCCCACCGGCGGCGGCATCGGAATGGTCGCCATCGGCGCCGGCGGACTGGATGTGGCCCGCGCCATGGCGGGCTTCCCCTTCCATCTGGCGTGCCCGAGGGTGGTGGGCGTCAAGCTCACCGGAAAGCTCCGCCCCTGGGTCTCCGCCAAGGACGTGATCCTGAAGGTGCTCTCCATCCTCTCCAGCAAGGGCAATGTGGGCACCGCGGTGGAATACTTCGGCGAGGGCGTCAAGACCCTCTCCGTTCCTGAACGCGCCACCATCACCAACATGGGCGCCGAATTGGGCGTGACCACCTCCGTCTTCCCCTCCGATGAGGAGACCCGCCGCTTCCTGGAGGCCGAGGGCCGCGGCGACCAGTGGAAACCCCTCTGTGCCGACGAGGGCGCACAATACGACCGGCTGCTGGAGATCGCGCTGGACGAGCTGGTGCCCATGGCCGCCTGCCCCTCCAATCCCGCCAACGTGAAGACCGTCGCCGAGGTGGCGGGACTGCCCGTCAGCCAGGTGATGGTGGGCTCCTGCACCAACAGCAGCCTGAAGGACATGCAGCTGGTGGCCGCCATGCTGAAGGGCCGAAAGGTGAGCCCCAGGGTCTCCCTGGCCATCGCCCCCGGCTCCCGGCAGGTCCTGGAGATGATCTCCCGGGATGGCTCCCTGGCGACCATGCTCTCCGCCGGCTGCCGAATCCTGGAAAGCGCCTGCGGTCCCTGCATCGGAATGGGCTTCAGCCCCGCCTCCGGGACCGTCTCCGTGCGCACCAACAACCGGAATTTCCTGAACCGCACCGGCACCAAGAACGACCAGTGCTACCTGGTGAGCCCCGCCACCGCCGTGGCCACCGCACTCACCGGCGAACTCACCGACCCCGCCGAATTGGCGCAGAAGCTGGGACTCCAGGAGCCCGTCTGGCAAATGCCCGAACACTTCCTGGTGGACGACAGCATGGTCATCCCCCCCGCTCCCGCCTCCGAAAAGGTGGAGATCGTCCGAAAGGAGACCATCGGCGAGCCCCCGCACTGCACCGAACTGCCCGATACCCTGGACGGACAGGTGGTCATCTCCGTGGGCGACCGCATCACCACCGACCACATCATGCCCGCCGGCGCAAACCTGAAGCTGCGCAGCAATATCCCCCGATACGCACAGGTGGTCTTCGACTGCTTCAATGAGCCCGGAAAGCCCACCTTCGCACAACGCGCCGCCGCCATCCGCGACGAAGGAAAGTGCGGCGTCATCGTGGCCGGCGAGTCCTACGCACAGGGCTCCAGCCGCGAACACGCCGCCATCTGCCCCATGTACCTCGGCGTCCGCGCCGTCCTGGCCATCTCCATCGAACGAATCCACGCCGCAAATCTGGTGAACTTCGGAATCCTCCCACTCTACTTCCAAAGCCGCGAGGACTACGAGTCCCTCAAGGAGGGCGACAAGATCACCATCGCCGGCATCCGCGGACAGCTCGCCGCAGGCGACGAGGTCCACGCCTTCGCCAACGGCCGCGAGTTCGTGCTGAAGTGCAACCTGACTGCCGAGGACCGGAAGGTGGTCCTGCAGGGCGGTCTCCTGGTTGTGGATCCGCAGTAGCCCCTCCTCCTACCGCCTCTCATGTGCGCGCAGAAGCTCCCATTCAAGGTACTTGAGGAGAACATGGCCATCGGGGGGATGGCCGCGCTCAAGAAGATCGCCCTGAAAGACGGCTCCACGGCCGTGCTGCGGGAGATGCAGAGCTCGAAACTCCTCTCGCTCTCCCTCCGACGACGCTTCCAGAGCGGCACGAAAATCCGCCTCACGCTCTCGCCGCACCCCAATATCGTGAACTCCCTGGAGCGCGGCTCGCACTTCCTCACGCCCTACGAAATCGTGGAGTTCGTGAACGGGACCTCCCTGCGGGGACACATCACCCAGAATGACCCCGCACTCAAGGAAAACACCTTCCAGATCCTCCTGGAAATGGCGCAGGCGCTGGCGTGGGTACACCAGTGCGGCTTCATGCACCTGGACGTCAAGCCCGAGAACTTCCTAATGGAACGCACCCCGCACGCCTTCACGGTGAAGCTCACCGACTTCGACCTGACGCGCCCCAAGGACGACAATGGCCCCCGAAAGCAGCTGGGCACCCCCGCATTCATGGCGCCGGAACAGTTCCTCCAGAAGCTCTCCTACCAGGCCTCCGATGTCTTCGCCTTCGGCCTGATCGCATACCAGCTGCTCACCGGAAAACTCCCCTTCACAGGAAAGACCCCAAAAGACACCTGGAAACACCAGGCAAGCCCAAATATTCTCCCACGGCCTATCCAGGAAATCAACCCATATGTCTCCTCCGACCTGGAATTCCTGGTCCGGAACTGCCTCCAGAAAAATCCCAAGCAACGCCCACAAAATATGCAAAGCGTGCTTCAGGCCCTGCAAGGATGCAGGGCGTGAAAACATAAAGCGCGCCCAAATTGGCGCGCAAATACCGCCGCCAGGCGGAAGAGCGCCTGCGGCACCTTATAGACTAGCTACTAGCCACTAATTGCTAGGTACTTACAGCGCCGGCACCCGCCGGCGCACGGGCGCCTGCGGCACCTTGCAGACTAGCCACTAGCCACTAATTGCTAGGTACTTACAGCGCCGGCACCCGCCGGCGCACGGGCGCCTGCGGCACCTTATAGACTAGCTACTAGCCACTAGCGGCTAGCCACTAATTCGGGGGGCACGGGGGGCGGCAGCCCCTCCGTCCTTTGGTTGGTTCCGCGCCTCAATCGTCTTGTGTTGCGGAAGCGTTCAGGGTGACGAACAGCATTTCGGCGGGGTGTCCCAGCCGGAGTGGGAAGCCCTTCCAGATTCCGGTGCCATTGCAGACAAAGAGTCGCGTTTTGGGCGCCAGGCGATATTCTCCCGAAACGAAGCCTTGATTGAGCGCGGCCACCGCCAGATCCATTCCTACAAGCATTCCCCCGTGGGTATGTCCGGAAAAGACCGCATCCACTCCATGGTTCGCGGCCTCGGGAGCCATCCTCGGCTGGTGGCTCATGAGCAACACGGGAGTGCCTGCGGGGATGCCTTGCAGGGCCCTCTCTATGTCCGGGAGACTCTCGCCCGTGCGCTCCGCCGCGGGATCCGCAATCCCCGCCACGGCGATGCCATTGGAAAGCAATGCGCTCTCGTTCAGCAGGATCTTGATTCCCAGAGATCCCAGGGCATCCATCCATTCCGAAAGGCCAAAATAGTACTCGTGGTTGCCCGGCACCCCCCAGACTCCCAGGGGCGCATGGAGCTCTTCCAAGGGACGAAGCTCTTCCAGACGCTCCGAGACGGTCCCATCCACAAAATCGCCCACCAGAAGAATGAGATCCGGCTTCCAGGCCATGGTCTTCTCCACAATGGCTCCGAGGCGCCCACGGCCCGTGATGTTATCGATGTGCAAATCCGTCAGAACCGCTACGCGACAGCCCACCGCCTGCTCTGGAAGATTCTGAATGGACAGTGCGATGTCGTGTTCCTGCGGCATGGAAAGGCCATTGCACAACGCCACGCTCGTGCAAAGGATGGCCGACAACAAAAGCCCCAAGTTCGCTTGGTTTCGCTTTGCCGAAGAGAACTTCTGAAAGGGCAGAAGAATCCCTTGGATAAAAAGCCAGAGAAGCATGAACGCCGAATCAAAAAGCACCACGCCATAGCCCCAGGATAAAAACAAAATGAGCCAGCCCGGCAAATGAGGGGATAGAAAATGCCCGCCCCCAAGGAGCATCGTTACCTGGAACTTGAAGGCAAATGCCAGCAAAACCAGGGACAACCCCGCCTTCCAAACCCACGATTTCTTCAACGGCAAAATCGCCCCAAAGAAAATCGGAAGGCAGAGCAGTAGCGAAAATAAATGCATAAGATATTGATAATTAAGGAGTTACAACAAATAAAACAACGGCCCCGTTTGTTGCCGCACCCCACCCCCCCTTTTTGGGAAAAAAGGAGGAAGGAGGAAGGAGGAAGGAGGAAGTTAGGCCAGGGTTTCGCAGGCGAAACCCCGCGCCGGAATCTACCGGCGCGTGCGCC
>CAVDSU010000062.1:0-12354 GCA_963611685.1 bacterium | reverse complement strand
AATCCCCGAGAAGTTTTCTACAGGCTTTGGAAGAAAACCCCAATTGGGCAGTTTTGGGAAAAGCGGCTTTTGAGAGCCCCGTCTATCTAGATAAGAGTATAGCGTCGCAAAGAAAGGCACCTCTTGAAGAGCAAAACATATCATTATTCCTGTTGTTGCTGTGAAGAACAAGTAAGACAGGCAACGTAAAGCTAGAGGAATCTTTGCCTTAAGTTGAGTTGCAAAGAAAAGCCATAGCACCATATGAAAAATAGAACATGATGCATGCAAACCATCCAAGATCGTGATGCTTTGCAGATGGCATAAGGTTGAGAAGTAGGCTGATCAGAGGGGCTATGACAGAAAATAGAAGTGGAAATAATATTATAAATAGACAGCATCTGAGTAAAGAATTTTCTAGGTTTCTCTAGCTCAAGATTTCCTTTAGTGGAATAATTTCGTGCCAGTTTGCTGTCTTAATGGTATCCCATCCTTCGTGTATGGTTTGGGAGGCATTTATTGTAAAATAGTCCCCATCCACGTCCTTTTCGCTGTTGGGATTAGCCTGCGCTTCCTGTGGTGCGGTAGCCGTGAAGGTCACGCCGCATTTAGGGCACATGCAGATCTTTCCGAGTTGTTCTGCATCAATATCAAATTCTTGTTTGCAGTTGGGGCAGGAGACGATAGGCATAATGGCTTCCTGGGAGGGAGTGAGTGAGGGGGCTTTTGAGGACGGTCGTCAGACGATGGGGCAATGGCGACGGTGCCGGGCAAGGAGATTCCTTCGCGGCGTGGGGAATGCATCCCCTCGTGAACTGCGGGTTTGGCGTCAGTTTGCGACGACGAAATGCTGGTATTATGTCATAAGTTTTTTTTCAAGGGGGTGCGCGAAAATAGTGGGATTTGCCCCCCATGGATCCCCCCCCCTGGAATCCCCCTATGCGTCTTTTTGGTGCTCACTCCTTTTTGGATGGTGTGTATTCCAGGGAGAGGATTTCGTGGAAGAGTTGCGGGTCGTTGCAGCTGTCGACGGGGATATAGGGGGTGTTGTCGCGGGAATATGTCCTAAGGAGGACAGGCGGGGCGTATTGTTGGTGGACGAGATAGACGAATTCGGTGCAATAGAGTCGGTCTGGGGTCGTGAGATCCAGCCTGAAGTCGAAGGGTCGTCCCAAGTATTGTCGCATGAGGGTGGTGAGGGCGTTTTCGTCGGGGAGGGCGTACAGCAATTCGTCTTTCAGGCGATAGACGGCGACGCCATCGCCTTCGTGGAGGAACTCCTCCAAGGGCTGTTCGTAGACTGCGCCCATGGCGGTGTAGTCGTTCCCTTCGGCGTGGATGACGGTGATGGGACCCCCATTTGGGGCGAGAATCATTCCCACATGGGAGAATCGCTGGTCGCGCTGGGAGATCTTCCGGAAGAGGTCGGACCAAATCCCATTGCCTTTTCTGCAGATGACATCGCCCGTGCGGAGGCGCGCTGCGGTCTCCCCTGTTGACAGGAGTTCCTGGATGCGCCGACGCTTGCTGTCGGCATTTTGGCGCCTGTGCAGGAGTCCTCCTGCGAGGAAGATGGCGAGAAGAAGCAACAGTGTGAGAAGGGCGGCGTGGCGTTTTGTCCTTTGGGGCATAATGCAAAAAAGGGAAGAGCTGTTGCGCTCTTCCCTTGGGGGACATGGGGATGCACGTGCCTAGTTGAAGCTTTGCTTGGTGACGGCGACCTTCCAGTTGCCATCGGCATCCTTTTCGCAGGGGATGGTGTAGGTGGCAGGCTCGTCGGGGCAAGTATCAAAGACTTTCGCGTATCCCTTGGTGTCGCTGGTCTTCTTGGCTTCGAGGAGAGTGATCTTGCTGGCAATGCCAGTTTCGTCAACCTCGCTGTTCATTCCCATGGTCGCCAGGGCAATGGCGCCGCTGAGACTCTTGAAGGTATCGTATCCGGTGCTGTTGCAGATTTCCTTCGCGGTGTCCGTGTCGCTGGTGTAGAGGGCGACCATGAACTTTTCTCCGAGAGAGCCGATGATCTCCTCGTCAGAGGGTCCCGCGGCTCCGCATCCGAGGAGTCCCAGGGACAGCGCGGCGCAGAGCACGAGTGACAGAATCTTTGACATCTTTGAAATTTCCTTTCGGGTGGGGTGGTGGTTATCCCTCCCCGAACCCCCGCAACGGAGTCATGACAGTCACGGGAGCCCGGGGGCGGATTTCGTGCGCTACCTCAGACCCTGAGAGGCGAGGTAGGCGAGGATGGCGCGCTCACTGTCGGCACGCTTCTGGATGAGGGACTTGGCGGCGTTCAGGACGGCCTTTTCGTCAAGGAGTTGCAGGGCCTGGGGCAGGTCCTTGCCGCTGAGGGTCTTCAGAGCGCCGAGGAGGTCGTTGCTGCTGAAGGCATTCAGGGCCTCAAGGAGCTTCTCGGTCTCCTTGGGATCCTGTCCGGGCTTGGAGAGCGTGATTTTGATCTGGTAGATGACCAGGTCCAACTTCTCGGCCAGCGCCTTCTGGAGTTCCGCGTCATTGAGGGGCTCCAGGGATTTGAGGAGCTCCGCGTTGCCGAGGGCCTTGAGGGCGGGGACCAGCTCCTGTGCGCCGATGGCGTCAATGGCCTCGAGGATTGCCTTCTCGGTCTTGGGCAGGGTGTAGGTGCTCAGGACCGCCAGGATTGCGGGCTGATCCAGGTCGAGGCCCATCTCCACGAGGGCCTCCACGGCGCCCTCGTTGCGGCTCTCCAATGCGAAGAGCAGGAGAGCGTCATTGGCGCTCAGGCCATGGCGGATCATCTTGGCGAGGAGGCTCATGCTGGCGCGGTTGGCGATGACGACCTTTGCCCAGGCCTCGGTGGGGGCGATCTTCAGGGTGTCGAAGAGGTAGTCAAGGAGTGCCTCGTCACCCTTGGCCAGGGTGAGGTTCATGACCACATCCAGCAGATCCATTCCGGCGGCGTTGCGGATGCCGAGGTTTGCTTTGGAGTCGGCCAGGAGACGGACGAGCTCCAGGGAGCCCCTGCGGGCAGCGATGAGCAGCGCGGTGTCGCCCTGTGCGTCCTGTGCATCGAGGTCGGAGTCGGCCAGGATGGCCTTGACGAACTCAATATAGCCCAGACGGCATGCGAGCATGAGGGGCGTGGAACCCTGGGCATCGGCGTCCTTGAGGCTGATGCCTTCCTTGTAGAATTTCTGGAAGGCGCAGGTGTTGAAGGCGCGGATGGCGTAGTGGTATACTGTGGCGCCATTGGCATCCCGGATATTGAGGCGTGCGTCCTTGAGGTATTTCGCGGCGACCGGGTTGAAGCCGTATTGCAGGGCGATGAGGAGCGCGGGGCGCTTGAGGGAATCCTTGGGGCTGGGCGCGTTGATGTCGGCGTCGTGGAGGACGGCCAGTTTGGCCAGGTTCTCTTCGCCCAAGTAGATTGCGGAGACGAAGAGGGAGTTGGCCAGAGCGGGGGTGATGGCCTTGCCGTGGTTCAGCAGGCGCAGCGCGCGGGCGGCGTCGGCGGCGATCTTCACGATGTCAGCGGGAGTGCAGCCGGGCAGATTCACGGTGAGCTGGGCGATCTTGGAGTCCATGTTCACGGCGGACAGCGCGTCCGCGATCATTCCCTGACGGACTTGCATGAGCTGTTCCAGGGCCGCCTTCTCGGCCTGTGCCTTGTTGGCGGCGGCATCCTTCTCCGCTTGTGCCTGACGTGCCATCTCTGCCTCGATCTCTTTCTGGAGGGCATCGGCGACCTGGCGCTTCAGGTCATCGCGGAGGGTGGTCAGTTTCAGATTCAGGTCGAAGGTGATCAGCTCTTCTGCGGTCTTCGCAGGACGGAGGCTGCCCTTGAAGCTCTCGAGGACGGCGTCCACGAGACCCTTGGCGCAGGCGACGCCCAGGTCATCCGCGACCAGGATGGCCTTGGCCGCATCGAGATACTGGGAGACCTCGCCCCAATCGGCAGTGAAGTTCAGCGGCTCCAGCAGATCGCACCCGCCGCGCTTGGCGATCTTCTCGTAGAGTCCGTCGATGGTGTCATCGATGGCCAGACGGCCCTTCTCTTCGTCAACGCGCTGCTTCAGAGCGGCCTGGAGGGCGGCCTCCAGTGCCTCGTCTGCCTGGACGGGATAGGCGCGGACGGGCAGGATGGTGCTGGCTTCTTTGTCGGCCTCGTCGAACTTCTTTTCGGCGATGAGCTGCTCGATCTTCGCGGTGCGTGCGGCGGTCTCTGCGGCCAGGTATCCGGGATTCACGTAGGAGTTGAGGAGGGCGCACTTCAGGGTGAAGATGGCCTTGTCGACCTCTTCGCAATCTACGACGCCGTAGGTGTAGATGAGCTCGCGGGCTTTGCCGTAGTCCTTGGCTTCCAAGGCGGCATTGACCTTCTTGCGGAGGTCGTCAGAACGGAAGACGATTTCCTGGGCATTGATGACCTTCTCCAGCTCCAGCTTGAGGGCGCAGAGCTGCTTGTTGAGGGCGCCGGTGCCCAGGATGGTGAAGCCGTCGTCGAAGTCTTCTGCGGGGGAGTAGAGCTCCCGGGCCAGTTTCTCGGCGTCGGAGCGGATCTTTCCACAGAGCTCGGAGGCCTTCTCCTGGGAGGCGCCGTAGCTCTCCATGCCACGCTGGAGTTCCTTCAGGCACTCGTCGAAGCGCGCCATGTCGGGCTGGCTGTCACTGCCGGCCTTGCGAACCAGCGCGGTCTCGTCATCGAGGTCGTTGTAGAGATCGGCTACCACCTTGGCGAGGAAGTCGCGTGCGAAGGTCAGGATGGGCTCCACCTTGTCAGCAGCAATCTTCTGATCCACCAGGGACTTGCGGATGGCGTCCAGGATGTTCTCCAGGGCCTGGGCGTAGATACGGGCGGCGGGGTAGGCGTTCAGGTAGTTCCGTGCCTCGGCAAACTGGTTCTTGGACAAGAACTCCTGGGTCTTCTGGCGCATGAGAGGCGCGCAGTTTTGGAGCTGGCGGGGATTCACCTGCTCGCGAATCAGCTTGCGTCCGAAGGCGTTGACGGCCTCGCGGACGGAGGCGTCCTCGCTGGCGGAGAGGCAGTAGGCTAGTGCGAGGTCACGGGCTTTGTCGAATTCCAGGGCATCCAGAGCCGCGGTCACCTGTGCGGACAGGTCGTTGTTGCGGAACTCGATTTCTTGGTTGTTGATGGCCTTCCCTAATTCGTTCTTCAGTTCCTCCAGCTTCTGATTGAGAGCGGTGGTCCCCAGGGCGTGGTAGCCATCGGCAGTCTGCTCGGCGGGGCGATAGAGCTCGTTGGCCAGGGCCTCCGCATTCTCGCGGATGGTCTTGCAGAGCTCCTCGGCCTTTGCGTCATCGGCGCCGTAGGCGATCACGCGCTGACGGAAGGCATCCAACCATTCGTCAAATTTGGTAAGATCGACCTTGCGCTCGCCGGCGGTCTCCTTAAAGAGTGCCTCGTCCTCCATGTCCCCGAAGATCTCTGCCAGGGAGGCCTGGGAGGAGGCGATGAGGGGATTGACCTTATCGTCACCGACCTGCTGGGCTAGGAGCGCCTGCTGGATGGCGTCCAGGGAGACATCTAGGGCGTTGGCATAGACCTTCGCCGCCGGGAAGTCCGCCAAGAACTTGCGTGCTTCGGCATATTGGTTCAGATCCAAAAGCTCCTGCACCTTCTGGCGCATGAGGGGCTCGCAATACTGGAACTGGCTCACATTCACGGTCTCGGTGAGCAGCTTGTGGCCATATTCCTTGACGTCGGTGACGACTTCCTCGACGCTGTCAAATTGATAGTCCCAGATGTAGTTCCGGGCGCCGGTGTAGTTGTGTTTCGCGACATAGCCGTTCACGGCGCTGTCTAACTGCCCGTGATGGAAGGCGATCTCCTCGGGATTCACCTCTTCCTGGATGAGCTTGTTACGGAACAAGAGCATGTTGAGGTCGGTGGGGGAAACCTCCAGGTTACGCGCCTGTTGGAACTTGTGCTGATCGCACAGGTCGTTCATTCGGGCCCTGACGGTCTTTTGCGTGACACAGCCCGCTCCCGTTAGGAGCACGCCTCCAAGGAAAGCCGCTTGCACAACTTTGCCTGCAATCTTCATTTTCTTCTCCTCTTGTTGACACTACGTTTGAAGGCGACTTTTGGAGTCAGGACGCCTTCCGAGACACGCCGACACTTAGTTCATAAAAAGACCGCGGAAGACCTAGGGAAAAACTACGTGGTAAAAAAAGGGGGAACACTCCTTCTTGACACGCTCGACGATTCATTTTCCGCGGCAGGGCGTGCTGGTATTATGTCATAAGTTTTTTTTTTTTTCAAGAGGTTGCGCGAAAATAGTGGGATTTTTCCCATAAAGGCACAATTTGCCATGCGAATTTCTCGGCAAAGAAATGGGAAAGGAGAGGCAAGTCTGACAAACCTGGGCGGGAGGTTTTTCGTTGGAAAAAAGGAATGGCGGTAGTGTCTTATTTTGTCGTAAGTTGACAATATGTATGCGGTGGTTTTGGGGGAAGGATTATCTTTTGCTTGTTGACGGAGCTGCTATGGCGTAGCGTAGTTGGCGCCCGTGCGGGCGCGGTGTGCTCGCAGTTGGCTGTTAGTGGTTAGCGGGGAGCAACTTAGAGTGGAATCTGCGATGCTCTTCCGCCGCTTGGGCAGCGGTGCTAATGCCGCTTTGAAAGCGCAGTGAGCCCAAGGCGGTTCTTCCCTAGATGGCCCCAACCCAAGGACGGATGGGCTTGCGCCCCCCGTACTCCCCCCCTAGTTGGATGGTAGGGAGAAGGTAGTAGGGAGTAGGTTTATGCGGTGCCGCAGGCGCTCTTCCGCGGCGGGAGCCGCGGTGCTGGTGTCGCCGCTCAGAAAGAGCCGCGTAGCGCCCCAATAAACCTACTTCCTGCCCCCTTTAACTCCTACTGATTCACTGCGCCAATCTGGGCGCACTCTGGCGCACGCGCCGGGGAATTCCGGCGCGGGGGTTCGCCTGCGAAACCCTGGCCTAACTTCCTCCTTTCCCCTTCTTCCTTCCTCCTTTTTCTGTTTTGCTATGTCTTCCCTGTTATTGGCGGTCATTTACTTGTCGTTCATCAGCCTGGGTTTGCCGGATTCGCTGTTGAGTTCGGCGTGGCCGGAGATCTATCCGCAGATGGGGGTGCCGTTGTCGTTTGCGGGGATCATCTCGTGCATCATCTCCTGTGGGACGGTGGTGTCCAGCCTGTTGTCGGATCGTCTGACGCACCGTTTGGGGGCGGGGAGAGTGACCGCCTTCAGCGTGCTGCTCACGGCGGTGTCGCTGCTGGGTTTCGGATTTTCGGACGCCTTCTGGATGCTATGCCTGTGGGCGGTGCCCTATGGCCTGGGGGCGGGAGCGGTGGATGCCGCGCTGAACAACTATGTGGCGCTGCACTACTCCTCGCGGCACATGAATTGGCTGCACTGCTTCTGGGGAGTGGGCGTCACCATCAGTCCGTATGTCATGAGCTTCTGCCTGTCGCGGCAGTTGGGATGGCATGCGGGCTACGACGTGGTGTCGGTCCTGCAGTTCATTCTGACGGCGGGGATTTTCTTGAGCCTGCCGTTGTGGAAGAGCGTCCGCGAGGCGGTGTCTCCAGAAAATGCGCTTGTAGAGAGCGCGGCTCCGGACGAGCCGGTGCCCCTCCGGAAGGCGATTGGGATTCCCGGAGTGAAGCTGGTGCTGGCGGGCTTCCTGTGCTACTGCGGCCTGGAGGCCACGGCGATCCTGTGGTCCTGCTCCTATCTGGCGATCATGCGGGGGCTCGACAGCGCCTTGTCCGCGCGATATGGCGCGCTGCTCTTCGTGGGAATCATGGTGGGGCGCTTCTTGAGCGGATTGGTGTCGGTGCGCCTGGGGGACCGGAATATGATTCGACTAGGCGTGGGTGTGGCGGTGGCGGGAACCGTGCTCTTGGCGCTCCCCTGGAATGCCGCGTGCCTGGCGGGGCTCCTCCTGCTGGGACTCGGCTGCGCCCCCATCTACCCCTCCATCATCCACGAGACCCCCGCGAACTTCGGTGCGGCGAACTCCCAGGCGATCGTCGGCATACAGATGGCCAGCGCATACGTGGGATCCACCCTGGTGCCACCCCTCTTCGGATTCCTCGCACAGCATATCACCATGGCACTTTTGCCATACTATCTGCTCCTCTTCTTCGTGCCGCTCTTCCTGTTCCTGGAACGCGTCAATGCGCTTGTGCGCGGACATTCGGGCTGCGGCGTGGAACGGAGGTCGTCCCGATAGGGGGCTGCAAGACCGCAAGCCCCCCCTTGGAGAGATTCGGTCGATAGTCTAGAATCCGGCGCGTTTTAGCTGTTCCATTAGCAACCGTCGCCGTTTGTATGTCTGCCGGAGGCTGTCGCAGTAGGCGGCGAATTCGCCTTCGTTGTTTCCGACCTGGAGATATTGGCGATAGCGTTCCAGAAGCCAGATGACGTGCCGGTAGGCCTCTTCGCCCGTGGGGGCCAGTGCGTCGTTCAGCACTCTTTTTAGGACATCGGCCGCCTCCAGGGGGAATTGCCTCGAGCGCCAGTCGGCCAGCGTCAGCCAGCAATCCTCAGAGAGCCTAGCGCCTTGAGCCAGATCCCAGGCCTCCTGCTGGTTCCCATGGGAAAAAAGCACCTCCACGCGCAGCTGCCGCCAGCGGGGTGGCGGAAACCAGAGGTCCCTGGGGGAGGGCGGGGGCGAATTCTTATCTTGCGTCTCCAGGGTGTCCAGGACCTTCTGGTAGTATTCTTCCCAGCATTTCAGCTTGCCGGCGACCTCCTCCAGGCGGCCTAGCGTATCGTTGCTGGCGGGGGCTTTCGTGAATTCGTCCCAGGCGAGCTCGAGCGCCTGTGTCGGGTTGTTCGATTGCTGGAGCTCTTTCGTGAGACGATCGGTGATTTCCCGGCACTGCGGCAATTCCTTGTGGGCCTTCTGGAGAAGCGGGAGGACTTCCTTCGTCAGACCCTGCCTGCAGTATTCGTCCGCCAGCTCGATTACGCCGTGGCTGGAGGACATTCGCTTCTTCAGGATCTTTAGCTTCAGGGCGTCGTCGCCCTGTTCTTCCCCCCAATGCAGAAGAGTGATTTCCAGATACTCGCGCAATTCGTCACTTGAGTAGTCTCCGAGCTTGCGGGGCGGATACGCTTTCCATTTTTGTAGGGCATGGACGCTCCATTTCTTCCGGATGTCGAGCGGCAGCCCGTTGAAGATCTGGAGGAGGAAGAAGTATCCGACATTCTCGACTTTGTCCTCCCAGCTGAGAAAGACCTTGAGGACCTCGTCGTGGGACCTGGCACCGTCATTCACGGCATCCAGGAAGTGGCGTGACAGCTCTTCCAAGGAGTCCTCCAGGAGGACGTGGCTGGCATTTGCGCAGTTCAGAAACTTTTCGATTGCGTAGCTCGATATTTTCCACAGCAGGTCGTATTCCTTCTTTTGGGAAAGCGCACGGAGGGTCTTCAGCAGGAGGTCGCTTTGCACGTCGAAGTCGTCATATTCATTCGCGTAGTCGCCGTAATCCTCATCGTCCACATTTTCGACAAGCTCCACAAGCTCATCGACCTTGCTTTTGAGTGCGGGGAGGACGCTGTTTTTGTCGCGTGCGAGCGTCTCCAGGCGGTAGCGCTCGATGATATTGGGGTTGTTTGGCGACATCTCCTGGACGATCTTGATCAGCTTGTCCTTGTCGCACGTATGCAGGAAGTCGTTCCAGGAGAAGGCGGGGGCAGTCTCCATGTCCTGACCTTTCTTTCGCTTGTCAAGGTAGGCCAGCCCGAGCGCGACCAGATGCTTGCAGAATATGCCCATTTCGCCCATGGGGCAGGAGCAGTCCCCACAGAGCATCCCGTCCACCTCGGAGATGCGCGCGTGGTAGGTCTCCCTCCCGTGGACATCCCCCGTCAGGAGGTTGTCCTGGATGTTCAAGCGCCGCACTCTTCCATCGTAAAAATAGTCCTCGCCGCGGAGATAGGAGCGTGCTCCCGCTGCGTGCCGCAGATTGTTGATTGTCACGACTTCGTCTAGCTTGTTGCTCATCTGCGATTGCCTCAATGCGCCGGTAAACAGTTGGGAATATAGGGGGTGGCTGTGCGTGCTGCCGGTGCGATAATGTAGATGCTTTGGAGCGAGGGGGGGCAGGCAAGGAAGAGGGAGCCCGCCTTCGACAGGGCTATGGCGGGCCTTCGGAAAATTAGGCCTGGGGGCGCATGCGACACTCATTGCCGAGAAGCGTTCGGCGCCCGCCGAGAAGCGCTCGGCGATTGTGGGGTCAAGCGGGCGTCCGGGTTGGCGTGCAAATGGCGGAAAAGGGCAGTTCATTACATATTTTGTGTTTCCCTGGGTGAAGGGGAGTACATTCATTGTAAAGAATTGGGGAAAGTCCCCATGGGGTGGTGTAGTTGGCGGGGGGATGGCATAGCCGTTGCTCATTTGGTGGCGTTGGTTTTTCGTGTTGTTTTTCGTGTTTTCAACCCACTGTCAGATTAGGGAGCAAGAAGATGAAGCTGATCATTGCCTACATCCAGCCGGACCGTCTGAATCCGGTGAAGCAGGCGTTGTATGCCCGCGGGGTGTTCAAGATTTCGGTGACCAACGCATTGGGGTGTGGCCAGCAGCGCGGGTATGTGAAGGCGTGGCGTGGCGCCCTGCAGGAGGTCAATCTGCTGAAGAAGGTCCGTCTGGCAATCGGCGTCAACGATGACTTCGTGGAAAAGACCATCGAGGGCATTTGCGAAGGCGCGCGGACGGGCCACATCGGCGACGGAAAGATCTTCGTCTTGCCGATGGAGGAGTGCATCCGGATCCGGACGGGCGAGCGGGGTTCCGACGCCATCGGCTAGTGAGCCGCAAATTCACGCATACAACACTCTTTCATACTTTTGGGGATTTCACGACCATGAAAAAGCTTTTTGGAATTCTTCCGTTGCTCTTGCTGATGAGTGCGCCCTTGTGGGCGCAGGAGCCCTCGTCGGTCTCCGACCCGGGGAGCGCGGCGCTTTTTGCGGTGAACAACCTGTGGGTCATGCTGGGAGGCTGCCTGGTGTTTCTGATGCACCTGGGCTTCGCCTGCGTGGAGAGCGGGCTTTGCCGTGCCAAGAACTGCACGAACATCCTCTTCAAGAACACCATCACCCCCGCCATCGGCTTTTTGACCTACGCGGTGGTGGGCTTCGCCCTGATGTATCCGGGCACCGCCTGGCTCTGCCACAATGTCTTCGGCTTCGCCGGCTTCGGGGTCGCAGTGCCGGAGGGCGGACTGACCAACGCCTACAAGAGCGGCTGCTTCACCTACTGGACCGATTTCTTCTTCCAGGGGATGTTCGCCGCCACTGCGGCAACCATCGTCTCCGGCGCCGTGGCTGAGCGCGTGAAGCTGAGCACCTACCTGATTTTCACAGTCATCTATGTGTCCATCGTATACCCGATTCTGGGCTCCTGGGGGTGGGGCGGCGGCTGGCTGGCGGCCCTGAACTTCCATGACTTCGCCGGCTCCACCTTCGTGCACAGCATCGGCGGATGGGCGGCGCTTTCCGGCGTGATCCTCCTGGGACCCCGCATCGGAAAATATGTGGACGGAAAGGCCATGCCCATCCCCGGGCACAGCATGCCGCTGGTCACCACCGGCGTCTTTCTCCTCTGGCTGGGATGGTTCGGCTTTAACGGCGCCTCCGCCCTCAGCGCGGATCCCGGCGTGGTCAGCCTGGCGCTGGTCAACACCATGATCGCCGCCTCCGCCGCACTGATTACCAGCATGCTCACGGGACGCGCACTCCTCCGACACGTGGATCTCTCCATGACCCTCAACGGCGTCCTCGCCGGATTGGTCGGAATCACCGCCGGCGCCGACTGCGTCAGCGTGGGCGCGGCTACCTTCATCGGCGCCGTCGCCGGCGTCATCGTGGTCTTTGCGGTGCTCTTCTTTGACCGCATCCACCTGGACGACCCCGTGGGTGCGCTCTCGGTCCACCTGGTCAACGGCATATGGGGAACCCTGGCCGTGGGACTCTTCGCCCCCGAATACACCTTCCTGGTCCAGCTGCTGGGCGTGGCCGTCATCGGCTCCTGCGCCTTCGCGTCCTCCTTCGCGATCTTCTATGCCCTGAAGAAGATTTGCGGCATCCGGATCTCGGAAGAAGAGGAGCTGCGTGGTCTCGACATGGGAGAGCACGGCGGCGACGCCTATCCCGGATTCCAGTTCTTCAGCAATATCTAAGGCAAAAAAGGCCCGGTTCCCCACTAGGGAATCGGGCCCCTTTGCTCTATAAAAGGAGGGAGGAGACCGCCTCCGACAAGGCTCCGGCGGGCCCTCGGGAGGTTAGGCTAGGGGGGCGGGTGCTCCGAAAACCCACGCAGGAATCTATCGGCGACTTGCGTCAATGTGCAATGGGCAATGTGCAATGTGCAATGTGCAATGTGCAATGGGCAATGGGCAATG
>CAVDSU010000061.1:0-12359 GCA_963611685.1 bacterium | reverse complement strand
CTTTGCAGGCGCCCGTCCGGCGCTGGTGTTGCGGGGCTTATGCGCCGTGTTTTTTTGTGTCCTTGAAAGCCCCCCAGTCTGTTGGCAGTGGCGTGTGGTGTGTGTTGTGGGGGGATTTTGGTGGGTGAAAAACTGTGTTGATTTGTTATGCGAGTGGAAGGGAGGCCCTATATTAAGCGAGTTACTTGCCAGAGCCTCCGGTCGTGCGTATCTTTCCGTTGCGGAGAGCGGGGGCTGGGATACAGGTCTGGTCAACTAATTGAAGGAGTTCATAATCATCATGAAGAAGATTCTTTCTCTGTTCGCCGTGGTGCTCTGCTGCCTCGCCCTGAATCTGCAGGCCAAGGAGGAGCCCATTGTTTTGGCGCTGTGGGATACGGTCCAGTGGCCTGCCGAGCAGTGCGATCTGCGCGGTCTGCGTCTGGAGGTCTACGGCAAGGTCAACAACCACGTGGGTCTGACCCTGGGTATTGCCAACGCCACTCTGGGCGACGCCAAGGGCGCCACCCTGGGCTTCGTCAACCTGAACGAGGGCGAGATCCGCGGTTTGCAGTGGGGCCTCTTCAACGACGTGGAGAAGGACTTCTACGGCTGGCAGTCCAGCTGGATTGGCGTTGCCCGGAAGGACTTCTGCGGTCTGCAGAGTGGACTGTTCGTCTATGATGGCGGCACGGTCAAGGGTGCCCAGGCTGCCTTTGTCACTGCCGCGCAGGCCGCGACGGGTGTGCAGCTGGGCTTCTGCAACTTCACCTACGACATGGAGGGCGTGCAGCTGGGCCTGGTGAACTACACCGAGCAGATGAATGGCGTGCAGATTGGTCTGGTGAACATCATCCGCAACAGCAAGGTGCCCGTTTTCCCCTTCGTGAACTTCCTCTTCGACTAAGTCCCCGGAGCGGATCCGGCGGGGGGCGGGGGCAGTCCCTTGATGGATGGTCCCCCCCCACGATTTCCGGAGGAGCGCCGGCTCCCCAGGAGACCGCAAAAACACCACCCCGCCGATTGACTCGCGCCTTCTCGCCTTCTTGAGAGGGGAGCCCTGAAGACTCCCCTTTCCTTTCCGCGAAGAGCACTCTTTTCCTCTTCGTGACAATGGCCGCCTGGGGCGGCTCAAAACCGGCAGGACTCTCTCCGCGACCTGGATTGGCAGAGCGGAGTCCCCGGTGCCTCCCCGAGCGGCTTTTTTGTATTCATTTTCGACAGAATCCGCCCCGTGCAGGGACCATTTGCGGCCATGCGCGGCGGCTTTTTGCGTGCACGGAAGGCGTCTCCTTCTGGAATTCGCGCATTTCGCCTGTGCGCGTGCGTGCGCGTACGAAACCTTTTTGCTTCCCGACTTTTCAAGCTATCTCCGAACAATGGCAGACAAACTGGAAAACCAGACCCTGAACCCCGCCTATCTAGGGGACGACATCTCCCTCTACCGTATTGAGAACGGCGCCCGTGTGGAGGCCTACATCGCCTCTACTCCCGAGACCCGTTCCATCTGCAACGACCCCGGCGTGGCGGGCATGAACTACACCCGGAAGCTCTCCTGCGCCTGCCGGAAGGTTTTGGAGCAGCGTCCTGTGGAGCTCAAGGAGAAGGAGACCGTGGTGGTCAATATTCTTCGCGGCGGCCTGAACTACGGCTTGCGGGATGCGTTGGCGGACGCCTACGGCTGGAATAGCCATACTACCTGCTTCATCAGCGCCCAGCGCGCCCGGAATTCTGCGGATTCCGAGGACTGGCACATTACCGAGAACGACTACGAGAAGGTCTATTTCCCGGAGGTCGCCACCCTAGTCATTGGCGATGTGGTCGCCACGGGCACCAGCCTGCGCTATGCCCTGCAGGAGCTCCTGCGCAGCGCCCTGGAGCAGCGGGTGCATCTGCGCTCCCTCCTCTTCTTCACCTTCGGCGGCAGCAAGGCCGCGGAGATCCTGGAGGACATCGACCGGCAGTGCCGCGACCTCTTCCCCGGCTACGAAAAGAGCGTCCTGATCTACTTCGAGGGATGCTTCACCTGCGCACAGGTGGACACCCCCCTCTCCGTCCGCCTCACCGGCACCGACCTCCTTCGCTGGCACGCCCTCATGGCTCCGGAGTTCGTCGCCTCCCAGTATGAGGATCCCGCGTATCCCCTGGAGCGCTGCACCATCTATGACGCCGGTTCCCGCGCCTTCTGGCTACGGGACTACGTGCAGGACGTCATCGGCTACTGGCGGCAGAATCTCCAGTTCGCCGAGCACGGGATGACCTTCCCGCAGCTCCTGGCGGAGAGATTCCCCAATCTCGACCTCTCCCGCTTCCCGGCTGACACAGACCTGAAGGCACTATCCCTCAGACAGCTGGCGAAAATGGAGAAGATGCTCTGACGACACAGCGACCCCTCAAAGAATCCGGGATTCCCCTCCCGGATTTTTTTGTGGGTCGAAACGCCCCCCTTTTCTTCCCTTTCCCATAGATTCCCAAGAATTCTTTTTCATCCCCAAAAATCCAACGAAAAACAGGAGTAGTTACTTCCATGAGTGAGCAGAAGAAACATGTAAGCGAAGACTTCGAGCAGACCTCCGTGAGTCAGGAGAGTCGCCGGGGCTTCATGTCGATGCTGGTGGTGATGCTGGGCTTCACCTTCTTTTCCGCCTCCATGTGGGCGGGCGGCACCCTGGGTGCCGGCATGGACTTCGAGGGGCTGCTGGGCGCCGTCATGGCGGGAAACCTGATCCTGGGCGCCTACTGCGGCGCGCTGGCCTTCATTGCGGCGCGCACCGGCAATTCCATCCACATCCTCTGCCGCTATTCCTTCGGCACGAAGGGCTCCTACCTCCCCAGCTTCCTGTTGGGCATCACGCAGGTGGGCTGGTTTGGCGTGGGCGTGGCCATGTTCTCCATTCCCGTGCAGAAGTGGCTGATCAGCCTGGGCTATGAGAATGCCGCCAACTCCTCCACCCTCTGGATCATCACCATCATCGCCGGATGCGCCATGACCTCCACGGCCTACTTCGGCATCAAGAGCCTCACCATCCTCTCCTACGTGGCAGTCCCCGCCATCATCATCCTGGGCATGTACTCCTCCATCCGCGCCTTGACCACCGGCTTCCCCGTGGCCGAGGGCTCAGACATCGTGCGCAGCGGCTGGGACATCATGTTCAACCACCAGCCCGCCGAGGGCGCCGCCATCAGCGCCGCCACCGCCATCGCCATCTCCGTGGGATCCTTCATCTCCGGCGGCTCCTGCACCCCCGACTTCGTCCGCTTCTCCAAGAACGCGAAGGTGGCCGTCATCACCACGGTCATCGCCTTCTTCCTGGGCAACTCCCTGATGTTCTTCTTTGGCGCCGTGGGCACCATGACCTACCAGGTCAACGACATCTCCGAGGTCCTCTTCAACCAGGGGCTCATCGTCTGGGCCATCCTGGCATTGGGCCTGAACATCTGGACCACCAACGACAACGCCATCTACACCTCCGGACTGGGCTTCTCCAACATCACCGGAATCCCCAAGCGCTTCACCGTGCTGTTCAACGGCATCCTGGGCACCCTGACGGCGCTGTGGCTCTACAACCACTTCGTCAGCTACCTGAACATCCTGAACATCTTCATTCCCCCCGTGGGCGCCGTGGTCATCGCCGACTACTTCCTGCGCCGCGACATGAACTACCTGTCCCCCGACAAGGAGAATTTCCGACAGATCTTCTGGCCCGGCGTGCTGGCATGGGGCGTGGGTGTCTACGTGGCCATCTGCGTGAAGAACTTCGGCATCCCTGCCATCAATGGCATGATGGCCGCCGCTTTGGTCTATGTGCTGCTCTGCAATGGCCGTGAGGTCCTGCAGAACGTCAAGGAGTCCGCCACCAAGGAGGAGGAGAAGAAGGACTAGTCCCTCCGCTCTCTTTTCGCCGAATTTCCGCGAGCCCCCGCGCTCCCCTTTTTCTGCGCGCCATTTCCCTGTGGCGGCGTGGAGAAAACGAGGCGGGGGCTTTATATTTTCCGCCTCAAGTGGCTTTTTTCCGTAATCCCCATTCCCAACCGCACAACCAACGAGACCATCATGATCAAGAAGACCCCACAGACTGTCATCCTGTTGAACTTCGGCTGCCCGGACATCCAGCAGCTCGCCCGCGCCATCCGTGCCCAGCACATCTATACCATGGTGATGCCCTGGACCACTCCCGTGGAACGCGTGATGCAGGAGGAGCCCGTGGGCTTGATTCTCTGCCGGAAACCCCAGTCCAAGGAGCATCCCCAGGAGCGCGAGGCCTTCGCCAAGCTGGGAATCCCGCTGCGCGTGGAGGAGGGCGAGGCCTTGGATGCCGCGGGCGCCATCGCCTTCTGCAAGGACGAGTGTGGCTGCCAGGGGCTCTGGCGCATGGAGTCCTTCCTGGAGGAGGCGGTGGAGGACGTCCGCAAGCAGGTGGGCGACAAGCGCGTGATCCTGGGACTCTCCGGCGGCGTGGACTCCTCGGTGTGCGCCGCGCTGATCCATCGCGCCATCGGCAAGCAGCTCACCTGCGTTTTCGTGAACCACGGACTCCTCCGCCTGGGCGAGCCCGAACAGGTACAGAGCGTCTTCCGCGATACCTTCGACATGAATCTGGTCTACATCGACGCCTCTGACCGATTCCTGGACAAGCTGGCGGACGTGGACGAGCCCGAGCGCAAGCGCAAGATCATTGGCGCCGAATTCATCGAGGTCTTTGCCGAGGCGGCCGCGAAGGTGGATGCGCCCTTCCTGGGACAGGGCTCCATCTATCCCGATTTCCTGGAGAGCATCCCCCTGGATGGCGATCCCAAGGGCGTGATCAAGAGCCACCACAATGTGGGCGGACTCCCTGAAAAGATGGACTTTCAGCTGGTGGAGCCCCTGGCGCGGCTTTTCAAGGACGAGGTCCGCGAGGTGGGACGCCTCCTGGGGCTGCCCGAGGTCATGATTGACCGACAGCCCTTCCCGGGACCCTCGCTGGGCGTGCGCTGCGTGGGTGAAATCCGCCGCGAGTATCTCCGGATGCTCCGCGAGGCCGACGCCATCTTCATTGAGGAGCTCCGCGCTTCCGGATGGTATGCCAAGACCTGGCAGGCCTTCGCCGCATTCCTCCCGGTGCGCTCCGTGGGAATGCACGAGGGACAGCGCCGCTACGGCTACACCATCGCCCTGAGGGCAATCACCACCACCGACGCCGTCACCGCGCAGGTGGTGCATCTCCCCTGGGAACTCCTGGAGAAGGTGGCCTGCCGCATCCCCCAGGAGGTGGAGGGAATCTCCCGCGTCGTCATCGACTGCACTCCCAAGCCCCCCGCCACCATCGAGTGGGAGTAGGGATTTTCTTCTGAAAAAGGAGGAAGGAGGAAGGAGGAAGTTAGGCCAGGGTTCCCTTGGAACCCCGCGCCGGAATTCCCCGGCGCGTGCACCCGGCGCGCCCAAATTGGCGCGCAAGTGTCGCCTCCTTCGGCGGCGAAGAAATGGCGCTGCTAGCCCAAGACGGCTCTTCCCTAGCGCAATGCCCAAAGGACGGGGGCTGCCGCCCCCGTACCCCCGCCTAATTCGTGGTAGCAGCCAGGGGCTAGGGGGGTAGTTGCAAAGGACGGGGGCTGCCGCCCCCGTACCCCCGCCTAATTCGTGGCAGCAGCCAGGGGCTAGGGGGTAGTTACAAAGGACGGGGGCGCCTTCTGCCTGCGGACGGCGCCTTCTGCCTGCGGACGGTGCCTTCTGCCTGCGGACGGCGCCTTCTGCCTGCGGACGGTGCCTTCTGCCTACCGGCGGCGCCTTGTGCCTACCGGCGGCTCCTTCTGCCTACCGGCGGCGCCTTGTGCCTACCGGCGGCGCCTTGTGCCTACCGGCGGCGCCTTCTGCCTACCGGCGGCGCCTTCTTCCTACCGGCGGCGCCTTGTGCCTACCGGCGGCTTCTTCCTACCGGCGGCGCCTTTTGCCTGCCGGCGGCGCCTTTTTGGTTTTCCATATACATACATTGCACATTTTAGCATCCCATGGAACGCACTCTGATTCTCAGTTTTGACGACGCCGTCATCAACCAGCGCACCTTCGTGGCTCCGCTTTTGAAGGAGCTGGGCTTTGGCGCCACCTTCTTTCCCTGCCGTTGGGATCACGTATGGCGGGAGAAGTGGCCTGGCGCCCTGATGGACGGCAAGGAGCTCAAGGAGCTGGAGGAGATGGGCTTCGAGATTGGCAACCACACGTGGCATCATCTCTTGCCCAGCCGCACGACTTTGGAGGAATTCACCGCCGACGTGGTGAAGATGGAGGAATTTTTGGCGCAGGCGGGCGTGAGCCGTCCCGTCACCTTCGCCTATCCCTGCGGCGACTCTACGCCCGAGGTCCGTTCGATGTTGCGTGATCGTGGATACCGTTGCGCTCGTTCCGTGGGGAATGTCAGCGCCGAGAATGCGGACCCCATGGAGTTCCCCGCCGCCTGCATTCACGACGAGACGCCCGGGTTGCTGGAGAAGATGCTGGGGCTCTGCAAGCCCGGCATTCCCGTGGCGATCCTCTACCATGGCGTCCCCGAGATCGCCCATCCCTGGGTGAACCGGGATTCGGAGGGCTTCCGACAGGATATGGCGCTGTTGAAGAAGGAGGGCGTGCGCGTCCTCTCCTTCCGCCAGTTCTTTGACGAACAGGAAAAGTAGCCTCGTCGACTCTTGCATTCTTCCATGAGACGGTCCCTTCTTCTCTGCGCATTCCTCTGCCTGATGGCGGCGCTCGTCGTGCTTCTCTGCCTGCGTGGCAGAAACCGCACTGACGCCTCCAGCGGGGATGGCGTTGCCTTGTCGCAAGGCGAGGGCGTTTTGGCAGCGGAAGAGGCCGCCGTCTTGGAAGAGGACGAGAGCTCCCAGGAGGACGAAGACGCGGTGCCGGGGGAGCGGCTTTCCCTGTCGGGGCGGGAGCGCGGGCCCTTCACGATTCTTTCCTCGACTCCCCAGGAGACCCTCCTGGAATTTGAATTGCCGGAGTATGCCCTGGAGGAAATCGTGGACGAAGAGGGCGTCCTTCACAGCCGCGTGGAGCTGCCGGGAAGCATGACCCGCAATGCGCTGGGCGCCCCTCAGGCACCCTATTATGTGGTCCCCTACGGGACTCTCCCGGATGCGCGGGTGACGGTGGATCTCCAGGACGCCGCATACGATTTTGTGGATGCGGAGGCGCCCCTGGCGGGAACGGGCCCCACTTGGGCGAGCGACGGCCGCAGCGTTTCCGAACCGCAGCCCATGGAGTTGGCGAATCAGGAGACCCTCTGGCGCTCCGAGAGCTACCAGCTCCGCGGCATCCAGGGCGTCAATGTGAGCCTGTCGCCCTTTTTCTATGATGAGGAGGCGGGCGGCTATCGCGTCTTGACACGTGGCGTGGTTCGCATTCGCTCCAGCGCCATCCAGGAGCCCGAGGTGGATTCCCAGAGCGACCTTGCCACCATGCAGCGGCATTTCTTCCGGAATGGCGAGTCTTTCCGGAGTGTCGAGCGCGCGAGCGTGGGCGTCTTGGCGGTGGTGGTGCCCGACGCCTGGAAGAAGGACGAGCTCCTGGCGCAGTATGTCGCCTGGAAGAAGAGCCTCGGCTGGGAGGTGCTCGTGGGCGCGTATCCCTCGGATACCGGAGAAACCGCCTCCGCCATCAAGGCCTGGATCCAGGAGCAATACAACCAGGAGGGCCTCACGCACCTGCTCCTGCTGGGGGACTCCGCGATGCTGCCGCCCTTCCAGCACTGCACTTCGAAGAACGACGGCGATACGGCGGGCCTCTACTCCGACCAGCCTTATTCCTTCCTGGCGGGAAATGACTCCTACGGAGACATCCTCTGGGGACGCATTCCCGTGGACTCGCAGGCGATGCTGGAGAACCGTCTCTCCGGCTATCTGGAATACGAGCGGGGCGATGCCTGGACGGACGCCGGATGGACCCAGAAGGTGGTCTGCCTGGGATCGGCGGCTTCCACGGATGTATGGCCCTATGACGGCAAGAGGGACCAGGAGATTGTGGAGGCACAGCGGCAGAAGCTCGCGGATGCCGGCATTGTGAATGGCGGGACGCTCTTTTGGGATCCCTCTACGAACAGTTCGCTGAGTTGTCCCCGGAAGGTGAAGGAGTCGCTGGAGAATGGCGCTGGGACGGTCCTTTATTTGGGGCATGGCGCCGCCTGCGTGCAGTTCGCCACCACGGGGTTCTCTACCTACAATTCCTATATTCTCTATGATCCGGAGACGGAAGAGAGGGAAAGAGTCGAGTGCGGTGCGCTTAGCCTCTCCATGGGGAGTCGCGCGGCCTTTTGGATGACGCCCGTCTGCGACGTGGGAAACCTGGATCATGCGCGCGAGGGGTATGCGGACAAGTCCTGCCGGAACAATTTCTCAAGCTGGACCAATTACAGGTATTCCCTGGGACAGGCGCTCTTCCAGAGTCCGAACAGCGGCCTTTCCGCTACCTTCGCTGTGTTGGGCGGCGGCGCCACTTACTGGGAGCCCCCCATGGCCCAGATGGAGTCCTACTGCGACGATCTGGCGAAGAGCCGCGGAGCGGAGCGCCTCGGCACCCAAGGCGCCTACGCCATGGACTCCCTCTGGGAGTCCCTGCGCTTCTGCGAAAACTATGCGCAGAATTATGCGAAGGAAAATGCCGGAAATCCCTCAAGCTCGTATGACGCCAAGGATGGCGCCTATCATGTGCGCAGCATCAATTTTCTGGGTGATCCCACTGCGGTTGTGCGGCAGGGTCTCCAGTCGGAGCTCTCGGTGCAGTGCGCCCTGCGTTCTGGCGGAATGACGGTCACGGTGTCGGGGCTTCCCGAGAGCGCTGGCGGCGAGGCCAAGGCGGTCCGTGGCGCCGTGGCGGCCTTGGTGGCCAATGGGGAGTTGGATGCCTGCCGCACGGATGCCCAGGGACAGGCGACGCTGGCCCTCTCGCCATACGAAGCGTCGGAGGCCTCCGGGAGGGAGCCCCTGAGCATTGTCCTCCGGGTGCTGGACGGCTCAGGTCCCTACGTGGAACAGCGGATTCCCTGGCTGGACAAGGACGCCGACGGCACGGTGAGCATTCAGGAGTATCTCGACTGGCAGTTCCTCTGGCACGACGCCTATCCCGGCGACGAGGCCTCCGGCGACGAGGCACAGGCGCTCCAGGCGCAGGCGCGGAGTCTCCGGAAACAGTTCCCCGCTACGGAGACCATTGCGGAGAATCGTGGACAGCTTTGGACCCTCAATTGGTCTGATTCGCTGGCAAGCACTCTGGCTGGCGCGGGAATTCCCCTGGTCGCGCGGGATGCGAATGCGGGCACCCTCCGGGTGCGCCTCAATCCATCGGAATGCGTGTGGCTGATAGAGCAGGGCGTCTTCCCGATTTCTCGGGAAGACGCGGTGTCGTCCACGCCCAGTCGCACGGTGGCTCAGCTCTGTCAGCGGTTGGCGGAGATGAGCCGGAATGGATGGCCCTGCTTCCAGCTCTCGAAGCTGGGGAACGACGCGGATGGTATTCCGCTTTCCTTGCTGCGGATCTCCTTGGACGAGGAGAAGGACTCCATCGACGCCGTTCGCCCGCAGGTCTTCCTCTTTGCTGGGCTCTCCGGCGACGAGGCGTGCGCCGTGGAGGGGCTCATGGCCTTCCTGGAGAAGTGCTGGAGTGCCCGCGAGGCGTCGGAGGATGCCTCCGATGAACTGTCGCAGACGCTCCGGAAGTGCGTGCTCTGGGTCGCCCCCGTTTTGAATCCCTCTGGATATGACGAGGGACTCTCCGCCAATGACGCCGGCGTGGAATTGGAGTGGGGCTACCCGTTGGAGCCGACGCCGCTGGCGAAGGGCGGCGCTGCCGGCCTCTCTGGCGACTGGAACTATCCCTCCAGCCAGGGGACGCTTGCTGCGCCTCCGCAGCCGGAACAGTCCGCGTTGGCGCGTTGGCTGGCGCGATGCCAGCCCAACCTGATTTTGAGTTTGCGCTGGGGGGACTCCTGCGTGGCGTATGCCGGCGATACGGCGCAGGCATTGTCGGAGTCCTGGAAGACGGCGTGCGAGAGCCTCCCCGCTGCCCAGGCGTCCCAGAATCGCTACTCCGCTTCCGGGCGCTTCCTGGAGTGGAGTGCCGCCTGGCTGGAGTGCCCCGCACTGGAGCTCTATCTGCCGAAGGAGAGCTGCGTGAACACGGCGCCCGCGATGCTTGCCGCTCTCCTGAAGGACTTGGCGTCGAAGGGGCGGGGCGGCGTGGTCCGGGATGCCGCCACCAATGAGCCCATCCCCTACGCGCTGGTCTCCAATGGCGCCTCCCAATGCACCGCCCGCGCCGATAGCCGGGGACGATACTACTTGCCGCTGGCCTCCGCAGGCGACTGCCTCTTCCAGGCGGAGGGCTTCTCGTCTGCCACGAGCGAGCTGCTGGAGGCCGATTCCTCCGCAGGGGCCGTCTGCTGGATGGCTCCCCAGGAAAATCGACTCCTCCCCGGCGTCCCGCAGGAGCGCTCTTTCCAGCTGCGGAATCTCCCCGAAAATGGTTGCTTCCGTCTGGAGGCCCCCGAGGGCTGGACGCTGGAGCGCGTGTCGGAAGAGGGAGACGGGGATGCGGCTGCCGACATTGGCAAGGCGAGCAATGTCCTGGAGGTCTCCTGGAGCGAATCGCGGGAGTCCGCCTGCGTGTCGGTGCGTATCGTGTCGCCGTTGGACTCCGAGTGCGCCGAGGTGGTCCTGAAGGGCAGTGTCCTGGTTTCGGAGAGCGCCTCTTGGGAGGGGCAGTGGGCGTTGCCCGTGCCGTCTTGCGAGAAATTCGAGCTGTCGCTTCCCGCCGGATGGTCTGCCTTTTCCGTGCCCTTGGAGGGCGTGCGTGCAGCGTCTTTGGGAGCCGGCGCGCTTTTCCGCGGAGAGGATGGCCGGATTGTTCCGGCGGCGGAGGAGCTCTTGTTGCCCGGACGGGGGTATTTCGTGTGCCGGGAGACATCGGGCGTCCTTGCGCTCTCTGGCGCCGCGCCCCTGGAGGTGCGGCTCCCGGTGGAGGCGGGCTGGCAGTTCCTGGGCGTGACGTCCGAGCATCTCCCGGAGTCCACCGAGGGACAGTATCCCGTGGACAGGCACGCCTTCCGGCAGCTGGACGCCGAGAGCCTCCTGGTGCCCGGCTCGGCGCGGATGCGCTATCTGGAGAGCCCCGCCGTCGTCTTCCCGTGAGGATTTCCGGGGAGGAAATCACCGTTTTTTGTGCAGAGAAGGAAATGGATGTCATTGTGGGCATGAGCGGCGGCGTGGATTCCTCCACGGTCGCCGCGTTGTTGTGTCGTCAGGGTCACCGTGTCGCCGGCGTCACCATGGCGCTTTGGAAGGAGAGCTCTCCCTATCGCGGGGGCGAGCGCGAGAGCTGCTATGGTCCCGGCGAGGAGAAGAGCCAGGAGGAGGCACGGCGGGTCTGCCAGAGCCTGGGAATCCCTTTCTATGTCCTGGATTGCTCCGGGGAATACGAACGGCAGGTCATAGACTACTTTCGGGACGAATATCTTGCCGGACGCACCCCCAATCCCTGCGTGCAATGCAATGCGCTGGTGAAGTTCGGGATGCTCCCGAAGCTGGCCCGCGAGGCCGGAATCCCCTTCCAGGCTTTCGCCACCGGACACTACGCCCGCGTGGAAAAGGGCCCCGATGGACGCATGCGGCTCCTCCGCGCGAGGCATCTCCCGAAGGACCAGTCCTATTTTCTCTGCCGGTTGAGCCAGGAACAGCTGGCGCGACAGCTCTTTCCGCTGGGAGAACTCACTAAGGACGAAGTCCGCCAGACCGCCCGTGAGCTGGGACTCGCCGTCGCCGAGAAGCAGGACAGCCAGGACTTCTATAGCGGCGACGCCAATGAGCTCATCGGCGAGGAGGACCGTCCTGGCGAGATCCTGGAGGCCGGCACAGGGAAGGTGCTGGGACACCATACGGGGTATTGGAAATACACCATCGGACAGCGGAAGGGACTGGGCGTGGCGTCCACCCATCCGCTCTATGTCACCGCCATCGATCCCTGCCGAAATCGGGTGATTCTGGGCGGAAAGGAGTTGGTGATGCACCATTTTCTGGAGGCCACGCGCATGAATTGGGTCTCCATTCCCTTCCCCGCGGCGCCCATCGAGTGCCAAGTGAAGGTCCGCTCCGTCCAAAAGCCCGTCCCCTGCATCCTCACTCCCGGAAATGACCCCGGGGACCCCATAACCGCCGAATTTTCACAGGGAATCCTGGCCGTCGCCCCCGGACAGGCCGCCGTATTCTATCAGGACGACCTCCTGCTGGGAGGGGGATTCATCGCCAAAGCACACTAGACGCCTGGGCCATTCATTCGGGGGGCGCTTGCGGGCGAACCCGCCTGCGGAATGCGCTATAGGAAGGGGGGAGAATATCCAAAGGACGGAGGGGCTTCGCCCCCC
>CAVDSU010000060.1:0-12456 GCA_963611685.1 bacterium | reverse complement strand
GTACTGTCTTGCCCAGCCCCATGTCGTCGGCGAGGATGCCGGAGAGCCCGCGGGCGGCGAGGCGTCTTGCCCATCCCAGGAAGAGTGCCTGGTAGGGTCGGAGGGCAGTCTGGAACCACGCGGGTGGCGCGAGGGGCTCCAGGGGCAGCGCGTCTTCCTGCCGGAGGCGTTCCAGGGTGTCGGCGTAGCGTCCGTCGGCGTCCTGGAGCTGTTCCTGGAGGAGCGCCTGCACCAGCGCGCATTGTTCCTGTCGCAGGAGCACGCCCTGGTCGGTGGTCTGGCCGATCTCCACCAACGCGGTGAATTTTTCCAGCCATTCCTGGGGGAGGATTCCGTAGGTGCCGTCGTCCAGCCGGACCGCCTTGGTGTGCTTTTCCAGTGCCCGGAGGAGCATTGGGGTCTCGAGCCGGAGTCCATTTTCGAAGGTGAGGCTTGCCTGGAGCTCCAGCCAGTCGATGCCGCTGCCGGAGACGGAGAAGGCCTTTTCCAGGGGGCGGCGGAAGGTGCGGCCCTCGGCGGTGACCTCCCATCCCTCCAGGACCAGCGTGCGGACGGCGCGGTCCAGGAGCGAGGGCAGCAGCTTCCAGCCCGGATCCTCGTCGGAGGCGCGCTTCACGAGTCGGAAGCCCAGTGCGGGGAGCCGTTCCAGGAATTCCTTTTCCTGGTCGAGCGAGCGCAGGAAGAGCTGGTCTTGTCCCAGGAGTTGCAGGGCGGTGGATTCCTGTGGGCAGCGGACATCGCCGTATCGGAAGGAGATCTGGCACTGCAGCTGTTCCTGTCCCAGGTGCTTGTAGCGCGCGGTGGTGACGTAGAGGCAGGGGACGGGATCGGCGAGTTCCTTTGGTACGCGGAAGGCGGGGTGTACGCCGGCCATGTCGGCGCCGCCGTCCAGTTCCAGGAGGCGGCACCACTCGCGGGCCTCCCGGACAGTGAGGGGCTGCGGGGCTTTTCCCAGCAGCTCGCCGACCTTCGGGGCGATTTGCGGCATGGCGAGCAGATGGAGTGCGTTGTCGGCGATGGACCATCCTGCGTCAGAGAGCGCCTGCCACTTTCTGAGCGGGAGCTCCCCCTGGGGGGTCGCCATGGTGAACTCCAGCTGGAAGGGCGTCCCGGTGAGGGCGGTCTCCTGGGTCTTCACGGACCAGGTGGCCTTTCCTTGCCAGGCGAGGGGATGGAGGAAGCGCTGTTCGCCGATTTGCGGCGGCACGCACCACCGCAAGGCGCCGGCATTTTCCAGCAATTCGCAGAGTGTGCGCTGCTTTTCCTGGGGGACCAGGAAGCGGTTTCCGCGCAGGTTGTGGGCGGGTGTGGGGCAGTGCGCCAGGAAGGCGAAGAGTGCCTGGTCGGCGGGGGTGGGGACGGCGGTCTCCGGGAGGAATGCCACGGGTCGCAGGGGACCGGGCTGCCCCTGTGGACGCCACCAGAGCTCCACCTCCTGGGGCCCCTGGATATGGCAGGGGATTCCGGGGATCAGGAGCACATATAGGATTTCCACGCCGCAATCGGGTGCCAGTGCGGGGCGGTATTCCGTGGGTCGTGGCGTGCGTCTTAGGGAGGAGTCGGGGGCATTTTCGCCGCGGGCGAGCTTCGCCTGACGACGGAGATACCCCCGCTCGTACTCCACCGTCTGACCCTGGGAGTCCTGGCGGGTGTCCCGCTGCGACCGGGCGCTTTTCCTCGGACGCTTCAGGGGCTCGACCGTCAGCTCGTCATCCATGGGCACGGTGGGGGGAAAAATAGTCTTTTTGTTTTACGGGAAGAGCTTCCTGGTGGGGGCCAGGGGATCGTAGGTATAGGAGCATCCCAGGTGCCGCAGGCCCTGTTCGTCACCGTGTCCGGGCATGTGGGAGAGATGGACGTCGCAGCCCTTGAGCTGCGCCAGGCAGTCCAGCGCCTTCTGTCCCTCGGGGCTCTGGGCGCAGGAGACGGTGAGCACGATGAGCGCCTCGGAGAGATTCAGGCTGGTGCGGATGTTGGTGCCCAATCCGTGCTTGAAGGTGGAGACCTTCTCCAGGATGGCGGGCTCCAGCAGATGGCGCTCCCGGGGGATGCCCGCCAGATGCCGGACCGCATTCAGGATCATGGCGACGGCGGAGTGCATGAGGCTGGAGTTCATTCCGGTGGCGATGAAGCCATCGGGGAGCTGTATGGCGGCGCCGCAGTAGATGCCGCCGTCGCCCTCGCCCTCGGTCTCGCAGCGGGTGGCGGTCTCGCGCGCCTTCGCGACTACCTGGCGGTCCTCCGGCTTCAGCCCCGCCTTGCGGATGAGCTCCTCGGCGCGCTCCACCGTCTGCTCGGTGGCGCGGCCGGCGTCCAGGGCGGAGACATACTGGAAATACCGCCGGATGATCTCCATCTCGGCGGCGTGCCGCACGCCCGCGTCGTCCACGATGCCGGCGGCGATGCAGTTGACGCCCATGTCGGTGGGGGAGCGGTATCCGGCCTCGCCGCCGGAGATGCGTTCCAGCAGTGCCTTGAGGAGGGGGAAGGTCTGGAGGTCGCGGTTGTAGTTCACCGCGGGGATGCCGTATGCCTCGAAGTGGAAGTGGTCGATGGCGTTGTTGTCCAGGAGATCCGCGGTGGCGGACTCGTAGGCGATGTTGACGGGGTGGCTCAACGGGAGGTTCCAGACGGGGAAGCTCTCGAATTTTGCGTATCGCGCCTTTCGTCCCTGGTGGAATTCGTGGTAGATCTGGCTGAGGCAGGTGCCCATCTTTCCGGAGTTGGGGCCGGGGCCGGTGACCACCACCAGGGGCTGGGTCACGGGCACATAGCGCAACGAGCCCAGTCCCGCCGGGCTGGCAATGCGGTCCACCTGGTTGGGGTAGCCATCCAGGTTGCCGTGGAGGAAGACCTGTATGCCGTGGCGCTCCAGGCGATGCTTGAAGGCCTGCACCGCCGGCTGCCCAGAATAGCGGGTGACCACCACCGCGGTGACCTCCACGCCCACGGCATGGAGGTCGTCAATCAGCTTCAAGGCCGCGTTGTCGTAGGTGATGCCGAAGTCCGCGCGGATGCGCTTGCGCTCGATGTCCTCCGCATAGATGCAGACGATGATGTCCGCCGTGGAGGAGAGACTCTTCAACAGACGCACTTTTACGTCCGGATCGTAGCCGGGGAGAATTCGCGCGGCATGGAAGTCCCCCATCAACTTTCCCCCAAATTCCAAATAAAGACGGCCTTCCCCCTGCGAAACACGCTTCAGAATGGAGGCCTTCTGGGCATCAAGATATTTCTGGTTGTCGAAGGAAAACATCGAGAGGAATGCAGAAAAAGGAGGAGGGAGGAAGGAGGAAGGAGGAAATTAGGCCAGGGTTCCCTTGGAACCCATCGCCGGGAAGACCCGGCGATTCCGCCGAGCGGGCGCCAAAGTGCGCCCGAAAATGTGCAATGTTGCAATGTGCAATGTGCAATGCGTGCAGGGCAGGGCAGAATGGTACCGCCGCAGGGAGCGGCGGAAGGGCGCCTGCGGCACCTTATAGACTAGCCACTAGCCACTAATGGCTATGTACTTCTTCCAGAGCCGCTTGGGGCTAGCAACGCCTTCGAAGCGGTCTAGTCGCTATCCTGCCAGGTGCTAAGTGGCTAAAACGAAGAAAGCGAACAGAGGACCAAGATGGGCTCTGTTCGCTTTCTGTGCTGAGGTCGTTGGAGGGCCTAGCGGATGAGACCGGCCGCGCGACGACGGGCCTCGCAGGGCTTCACGTAAGCCTGGCGGGACTTGTACTCGTCCATGACGTTCTCCTTGTCCATCTTCTTGCGGAGATGACGGATGGCGCGCTCGATGGGTTCACCTTTGCGGAGCTTGACTTCTGGCATGTTTACTCACCCCCTTGGGGCCATTTGAAAGGGACTTGCGTGGGACCGGCCGACGCCTGGCGGGGCTCGTCCGGCCGGAAAACGCGTTACTATAATGGCATTTGGGAGAAATGCCACACTGCCTAAAGGTAGTACCTGGCAATTCGTGGGTAGTCAGCAAGGCGCCGCAGGCGCTCTTTCGCCTACCGGCGGGGCTATTCTGGCGTCTCACCCATTGCGCATTCCTGACTTGCAGCTGCAGCGTCAAGGAGTCCTTAGGCGGCGGGGGGCATTATGAGCTAGCAGTGTTGCAGTTCTTCTGCGAGCTTGTCGAGTTGCAGGACGTTTTCGTGGGATGCCGCGGAGTGGATTGTGACGGCATTTTCGGCGAACTTCAGGTTTTTGGAGTTTGCCAGGATTGTGCCCATGACCTTTGCGGCGACGGGGGCCCAGGAGCCGTTTTCGATGAGCGCCACGGTGCGATTCTGGAAGTTTCGTTCCGTCAGGTGTTCGAGGAAGGCGCGCATGGGGGGGAAGACATCCATGTTGTAGGTGGTGGTGGCAAGCACCAGTCGGTCGTAGCGGAAGGCGTCGGCCACAGCCTGGGAGAGGTCGCAGCGTGCCAGGTCGTAGACCTTCACGGGGACATTCTTCGCCTCCAGACGCAGCGCCAGCGCCAGCGCGGCGCCTTTCGTGTGTCCATAGACGGAGGTGTATGCGATGACCACGCCTTTCTCCTCGGGACGGTAGCTGGACCAGGTATCGTAGAGGGAGAGGTAGTGGGAGAGATTTTGTGTGAGGACGGGTCCGTGGAGGGGGCAGATCTTCTGGATGTCCAGGGAAGCGGCCTTCTTGAGGAGCATCTGCACCTGCGCGCCGTATTTTCCGACAATGCCGATAAAGTATCGGCGTGCCTCGTCATCCCAGGGCTCCTCCGCGTTGAGCGCGCCGAATTTTCCGAAGCCATCGGCGGAGAAGAGGACCTTGTCGCAGGCGTCGTAGGAGACCATGACCTCCGGCCAGTGCACCATGGGCGCCGCCACGAAGGTGAGGGAGTGCTTCCCTAGCTCCAGGACGCTCCCCTCGCGCACCACGACGCGACGGTCCTCGTAGTCCTTTCCGAAGAAGTTCTTCATCATGGCGAAGGCCTTCGCCGAGGCGACGACCACGGTCTCGGGGTACTCCTCCAGGAAGCAGTCGATGTTCGCGGCGTGGTCGGGTTCCATGTGGTGCACCACCAGGTAGTCCGGGGCGGCGTCCCGGAAGACATTCCGGATGTTCGACAGCCAAAGCTGCGTGAATGCCTCGTCCACGGTGTCGAGCACCGCGGTCTTCTTGTCCAGGATGGCGTAGGAGTTGTAGCTGACGCCGTGGGGGACGGGGTACTGCCCCTCGAAGAGGTCGGTGCTGTAGTCGTTTACGCCCAGATAGAGGATGTCGTCGGTGATTTCCATAGGGAAAAGCGGGAAGGATGGGGGCTTTCTAAAAGACGCGGAGGCTTGTCTGTTGGGAAAGGCGCATAATTTATTCTTTCTTTTTCGGTCGTAAGACGTTCGGGGGAGAACGCGGTGGTTTTTTTATAACCACTGAAGACACGGAAGAATTTTTTTACCCACGGAAGACACGGAAGATTTTTTTTACCACGGAAGACACGGAAGAATTTTTTGCCACTGAATACACGGAAGATTTTTTTTACCCACGGAATACACGGAAGATTTTTTTTACCCACGGAATACACGGAAGAATTTTTTTGCCACGGAATACACGGAAGATTTTTTTTACCACGGAATACACGGAAGATTTCTTTTTTACCACGGAATACACGGAAGATTTTTTTTACCACGGAAGACACGGAAGAATATCCTTTCCGTGTCGGCGCAAGCCGTTTCCGTGCCCTTCCGTGGTTGTCTTTTCCCTCCCATTCCCCGCATTGCCCTCAACGCGAAAGGCGCCGATGTGCGAACACATCGACGCCTTTTTTGCGTTGAATGCCTGGTACCCCCGGGCGGAGTCGGACCGCCGACCAATGGTTTAGGAAACCACTGCTCTATCCACTGAGCTACGGGAGCCCTAGAAATGTCGTTTCTGCCGTGTTGCTAGAGGGACTGGCAGATGGTGATTGCGGCCACGCCGACGATGTCCTCGGGGGAGCATCCGCGGGAGAGGTCGGAGACGGGCAGTGCCAGTCCCTGGAGGATGGGGCCGTAGGCGTCGGCGTGTGCGAGGCGCTGGACCAACTTGTAGCAGATGTTTCCGCTGTTGAGGTCGGGGAAGACGAGGATATTCGCAGTTCCCTGGAGGGAGCCATTGGGGGCCTTCTGGGCGGCCACCTTGGGCACCAGGGCTGCGTCGGCCTGGAGTTCGCCGTCGACCACGGCGTCCATGCCCTCTTCCTGGACGCGCTGGGCGCACTTGGCGGAGGCCTCGACCATCTTTTCGATGATGGGGTCCTTTGCGGAGCCCTTGGTGGAGCAGCTCAGGAAAGCGACGCGGGGCTGCTTGTCGAGGAGCTGCCGGCAGGTCTTCATGGTGGCCAGGGCGATATCGACGATTCCGTCGGCGGTGGGGTTGATATTGACGCCGCAGTCTGCGAAGAGGAGGGTGTTTTCGCCGTTGGGAGCGGGGGTCTTGAGGTCCATGATGAAGCAGGAGGACGCGCTCTTGATTCCGGGGGCGGTCCCGATGCAGTGGAAGGCGCTGCGCAGCATGTCGGCGGTGGAGGCGATGGAGCCGGCGACCATGGCGTCGCCCTTTCCGCTCTTGAGCAAGAGGTTCGCGAAGTAGAGGCGGTTGAGGGTCTGCTGGTGTGCCTGTTCGGGGGTCATGCCCTTCGCCTTGCGGCGCTCATAGAGGAGGTTGGCGAGCTCGTCGAGCAGGGGGGAGGTGGTCCAGTCCAGGACCTCCACGTCCATGCCGGCGAAGACGGAGTTGTCGGGGATTTCGGCGGGGGTGGCCAGGACGATGACCTTCGCCATCTTCTTGGAGGCGATGATTTTCGCGGCCTCGACCACGCGGGGGTCCTGTCCTTCGGGCAGAACGAGGGTCTTGTAGGCGGCGGTGGCCTTGGCGATCAGATTCTCGATGAGAGTGGCCATGATGGGGGGATTCCTTTCGTTTTTGGGGAACGACTGTATTCGGAAGGCGGGGAGAACAGGGTGCGGGGCGTGTGTGGTTACTTCCCTTCCACGAGGCGCTCGGTCTCCAGGGCGATCATGAGCTCTTCGTTGGTGGGGGTCACCACGGCCTTGAAGGCGGAGTCGGGAGTGGAGATGACGACCTCCTTTCCGCGGCAGGCATTGGCCTGTTCGTCCAGGCGGCAGCCCAGGGGCGCCAGGGCGCGGACGATGTCGGCGCGGGTCTCGTAGGAGTTCTCGCCGATGCCGCCGGTGAAGAGGATGGCGTCGATGCCTCCCAGCAGCAGGTGGTATCCGCCGATGTAGTGGACCAGTCGATGGAGGAAGAGATCGTATGCGGTGGCGGCGTCCTGGTCACCGGAGTCGCGCAGGCCGCGGATGTCGCGCATGTCGCTGGACTTTCCGGAGACGCCGAGGAATCCGGACTTCTTGTTGAGGAGGGTATCGACCTCCTTGGGGGAGAGTCCGCACTGTTGCTGGAGGAAGATGACGACGGCGGCGTCCACGTCTCCGGAGCGGGTTCCCATGACCAGTCCGGCCAGGGGGGTGAGTCCCATGGAGGTGTCGACCACCTTTCCGCCCTTCACGGCGCAGAGGCTGGAGCCATTGCCCAGGTGGCAGGAGATGATGCGCGCGGTCTTGGGATCCAGCCCCAGGAATTCGCAGACGCGTCCATAGACGTACTTGTGGCTGGTGCCGTGGAAGCCGTATTTGCGCACGCCGTACTTCTTGTAGTATTCCTGGGGGATGGCGTAGAGATACGCCTTGGGCTCCATGGTCATGTGGAAGGCGGTGTCGAAGACGGCGACATTGGGGATGCCGGGGAAATTCTCTTCGCAGGCCTCGATGCCGCCCAGGTTAGCGGGGTTATGGAGGGGTCCCAGGGGGAAGCACTTTCGCACGCCGGCCTTGACGGCCTCGTTGACGATGCAGGGCTGGGTGAATTCCATGCCGCCGTGGAGGACGCGGTGTCCGATCGCCTTGATTTCGGAGAGGTCCTTGATGACGCCGGTCTCTTCGCCGGTCATCTTCGCGCAGATGGGTGCCAGCGCCTGGCTGTGTCCCGTGATCTGGAGGGGCTCCTCCCACTTCTGACCCTTCGCCTGGTAGGTCAGCTTCGTGCCGTCCATGCCAATGCGCTCCACGAGGCCCTTGCAGAGGACGGACTTGTCCTCCATGTCGAAGAGGGTGAATTTCAGGGAAGAACTTCCGGAATTGATGACGAGGACTTTCAAGGCTAGCCTCCAGAAAGAGTGTGGGTGGAAGGATAGAAAGGCGTGGGGTGGGGAGGGTGGCGGGGCCGCTTGGGGACCGCCCTTTTTCCGTGTGTGGCGTTTTTTGGGCCGCCGCGGGGCTTATTGTTGCGAATAGGTCTCGTTTTGCGCGGCGGAAAAAATTGGCGGAGAGAGAGGGATTTGAACCCCCGAACCTGTTGCCAGGTTAGCGGTTTTCGAGACCGCCCCGTTCGGCCACTCCGGCATCTCTCCACGGAAATGGCGCTTAATGTAACTCCGGAGGGTGTGTTCCGCAAGGAGCAAAAAGCCCCGAAAGGCGCCTCTCTTCCAGGAGATAGTGACGACTTTCGGGGCGGGATTCGCGTGTCGGGTCACGCGCGGGGTGGGATCTGGCAAATGGTGAGGGTCATGGCCTCGAAGGCCAGCTCCTCGGGCACCTTCGCCTGCAGCGCGCGCTGGAAGGTGTCGATTTCCCGCATGTCCTCCTGGGACTCCAGGAGGGATTTCGGGTCTGCTTCCGGCGGCATGAAGGGCAGCATCTCCTGCTGGGGGAGCTTTTCGCGGGGGACGCCGGAGGCCAGCAGATAGCGCTGTCGGAACCAGCTCTGCAGGGCGTCGAGGAACTTCTCCCGCTGCTGGGAATACTCGGAGAAGACGGCGCCCGCGTTGGCTTCCTTCAGCTTGTCTTTCAGAGAGGGATCTTTTTTGGTCTGTTCCAGGAGATCCCGGTAGTTGGCGTCCGCGAAATTCCTTTTATCCACTGTCTTTTCCGCCTGTGCCTTGAGCGCCTTGAAGACCGCCGTCAGGCGTCGTGCCTGCGCGAGCGCCACGCGGGTGCCGGCGCCGCGGTGGAGGGGGCTCAGGAGTTTCAGGAAGTCCTCGCCGGGGTCCTTTGCGTAGTCGTAGCGGCTGGTCGACAGGACCATCTTCTGGCAGCGGGAGATGATGGTGGGCAGCAGCTTGTGGGGGGCGGTGGTGAGGAGGATGAAGAGCGTATGGTCGTCGGGCTCCTCCAGATTTTTCAGGAGCGCGTTTGCGGCCTCCGGCTGCATGGCGGCGGCCTCCGTGATCAGGGCGATCTTGAGCATTCCCGGCGGGGCGGTCAAGACCAGGAGCTTGGTAAAGTCGTGGACGTCATTTGTGACAATCGTGGCGCTTTTAGACGTCGGCGCCAGCGTATAGATTTCCGGGTAGTTGCAGCGGTCCTTTCCCTGGAAGAGCTGGCAGTTGTGGCAGGTGCCGCAGGCGGCGCCGGTGGGAGTCGGGTTCTGGCAGGCGGCGGTCTGTGCCCATCCCATGGCGAAGGCGCGCAGGGCCCTCTCCTGGGTGCCCACGAAGAGGTATGCCTGCCCGCGGTGGTGTCGGGCGTTTGCGGTCTCCAGGATATGCGCCTGTTCGGGGAAGAGCTCCTTCCAGGAGGGCATGGGCGGCGGGGGCGGGGTATTGTCTTTCATTGGGGGAGTCTCTCCTGCACGGCGTCCCAGATGCGGTCGGCGATTTCCTGGAGGGGGAGGGTGGCGTCGATGCGGCGGATGCGCTCGGGATTTTCCTGGGCGGCGTCCAGGAAGCCCTGCCGTACCTTCTGGTGGAAGGACTGCCCCTGGATCTCGAAGCGGTCGCTTTCGGCGGCGGTTTCCTGGAGGACCCTCCCGAGGCGGCGGAAGCTCTCTTCCACGGTGAGATCCAGCAGGAAGGTCAGGTCGGGCCAGCGGTCCTGGAGCGTGAAGGAGTTGAGGCGGCGCAGGAACTCCAGGTCCATGCCGCGGGCATATCCCTGGTATGCCACCGTGGAATCGGCGAAGCGGTCGCAGAGGACCACGGCGCCGCGTTCCAGGGCGGGCCAGATGGTCTCCCGCAGCAGCTGTGCGCGGCTGGCGGCGAAGAGGAGCAGCTCGGTTTCGTCGGAGATGGCCTCCTGGCGGTTTTTCATGACGAGCGCACGGATGTCCTCGCCTAGCGCGGTGCCGCCGGGTTCGCGGGTGCAGAGGACTTGTCGGCCGCTGTCGCGCAGGCGCTGTTCCAGGAGCCTGATTTGGGTGGATTTCCCGGCCTTGTCGAGGCCTTCGAAGGTGATGAAGAGTGCGGGCATGGGGGCGTTGGCGCTTGTGTGTGTGGGGTCAAGGCGCCGGAGGGGTTTGGAGAGGATGGATCGGGAGGAGATTCGCCAGGAGGATGAGGCCGAAGTGTCCGAAGAGCTCGCTGTGGTCTTGTGACAGGAGCTCCTGGTCCTTCGGGAGATTCCAGAGGCATTTGCACTGGAGGACGAACGCCTGTCGGAAGGCCCTCTGCCGGAAGCGGATCCACGCCATGGAGTCCAGGTATGCGGGGTTGTCGGGCTTTTCGGAGAGCGCGAAGGAGAGGAGTCTGGCGGCCTCGTCCAGTCGGTTTGTATGGAGGGCGTAGGTGTATCCCAGGGAGTTCGCCACGCCGACGTCGTTGGGGTAGAGTGCGTGTGCCTGTTCCAGGACCGCGATGCTGTCGGGGAGTCGTCCGGCCTCCTCCAGGGTTTGGGCGAGGCACTGGCAGAGGAGCGGCGACGGGCGGGATTTGCCGCTTTGGAGCAGGGCGTTGTAGGCCTGTTCGGCGTGGGGGAGATCCTCCGCCATGAGATGGACGACCAGCAGGAAGTTCCCGGCTTCCCAGTGGGGGTCCTTCAACTGCAGGACCAGCTTGTGTGCCTGGGAGTATTCCTCCAGGCGCACGTGGATTTGTGCCAGTCGCAGGAGAGTGAGGTCGTCGGTGCGTGCGGGGGCGCGCAGCCGCAGGGCGGTATCGCCGATGAGCGCGCAGATCTGGAGGGCCTCGTGGAGGCGTTCGGGGGGGAGGCCCTCCAGGGTATCGCCCTCTGCGGCGTCATAGAGGCTCTCTTCCAGGTCATGGAGGACCTGTCGCGAGTGGGCGCCGGAGAAGAGTTTCGGAAAGAGCGCCAGCAGTTCCTGTGCGGTTTGCAGGTCGGGGGTATGAAAGGCGGCGGCGAAGGCCTGGCAGAAGATCTCGGTGCGCTCTGCGGGAGAGAGCGTCTCCAGGTTCCCCTTCACGAGGAGAAACTGGAGGATTGCGGCGGCCGTGCCGAATTGCTCTTCGGAGGCCAGGGAATTCCAGATGACGTCGGCGTATTCCTTGGGGGCTTGGAGGAAGTGCTCGTTGGTCTCCAGGCAGTGCAGGATCTTCTCGGCATTCTCCTGGTCGTTGGCGGAGAGGCAGAGGGGCAGCAGGTGGATTTGCCAGAGCGGCTCGTCGCGGATCTCCTCGCTGGACAGCGCGGCGTCCATGACCTCTTTCTGGTGGGGGAAGTCCCCCGCCTTGTTGTAGTAGGTGGCCTGGAGAATCCGGAGATTCGGGGCGTGGTCGTCGTCGCCCTCCAGGGTATCCAGCATGGCCTTCGCTTCCTCCATGCGACCGACCTCCAGGAGGAGATTCAGGCAGATGCCGCGGGTCTCCCAGGAGGAGTCCCCGCGGTCAATGAATCCCCGGAGCTCCTCCAGCAGCTGCGGGAGCTTTTCCTGCCTGAGGCGCTCTTCCACCAGGTGGGTCAGCGCGGTCTCCGATTCGGGGCACAGCGAGAGCGCCTTGTGGAAGAGCAACGCGCGCTTTTCGGAGAGCGCCTTTCGACGGGCGGGAGAAAGCCGCGCGAGATCCTTCTCCTCTACAACGTACGCCTGCTTCACATATTCCAGCAGGAAGGCCTTCTCGGAACGGCGCCCCTCCGGCAACTCCGGCAACGCGGAACGACGCTCCGCCGGCCAGGAGTCCCCATCGTAGATGCTGCCATTCTGCAACGCCCAGGACGGCGATGCCATAACCATAAGGAACAGCACCCCCGCTACTGCAAAAACTAGATTGTTCCGGGCAAAAATGCGCATGCCGCTAATGTAGCGCGAAGGCGCCACACAAAAAGGAGGAGGGAAGGCAGAAAAAGGAGGAAGGAGGAGGGAGGAAGGAGGGAAGGAGGAAGGCAGAAAAAGGAGGAAGGAGGAGGGAGGAAGGAGGAAGTTAGGCCAGGGTTTCGCAGGCGAAACCCCGCGCCGGAATCTACCGGCGCGTGCGTCGAGCCGGCGCCAAGTGCGCCGGCAGAAATCTTGAAAAAGGAGGAAGGAGGAGGGAGGAAGGAGGAAGTTAGGCCAGGGTTTCGCAGGCGAAACCCCGCGCCGGAATTACCCGGCGCGTGCGCCGAGCGGGCGCCAAAGTGCGCCCGCAAATGGTCAATGTGCAATGGGGAATGCATGGTTAAAGCCAACCACTGAATACACAGAAACGGCTGGCGCCGGCGCGGAAAGGCACAGAACACC
>CAVDSU010000059.1:0-12726 GCA_963611685.1 bacterium | reverse complement strand
TAGCAGGTTAGTGGCTAGTGGCTAGTTTGCAAGGTGCCGCAGGCGCTCTTCCGCCGCTGGTGCGGCGGTACGGCACCGCCTTCGAAAGCGCGGTTAGCCTAAGGCGGCTCTTCCCTAGGCGGACACCAACCAAAGGACGGAGGGGCTTGCGCCCCCCGTGCCCCCCCGAATTAGTACTTAGCAGGTTAGTGGCTAGTGGCTAGTTTGCAAGGTGCCGCAGGCGCTCTTCCGCCGCTGGTGCGGCGGTACGGCACCGCCTTCGACAGCGCGGTTAGCCTAAGACGACTCTTTCCTAGGCGGACATCAACCAAAGGACGGAGGGGCTTACGCCCCCCGTGCCCCCCCGAATTAGTGGCTAGATCCCAGTGGCTAGTGGCTAGTTTGCAAGGTGCCGCAGGCGCTTTTTCCGCCTACTGGCGGTACGGTGGCGGCATTTGGGCCGCAGCGCGGGCGGGCTTAGCGGTTTCTGGGGGTTCCGGGTGGGGGAAATAGTGGGTAGCGGAGGCGAAAAACTTCCAGAGTATACTACACTCTCCTACATCTGTTCCAATGGTGTTCCTGGGGGGAGCATATTGAGATAGGTTTCGCGGGCAATGAGTTTAGCGTCGAAGAGGTTTCGGAGTGCCTTTTGGAGAGTGATCATTCCGTACTTCGCCGAGGTCTCGATGAGAGCGGGGAGTTGGTGTGTTTTGGCGTCTCGGATCAATGCACGGACGGCGGAGGTTCCCACGAGGACCTCGATAGCGGCAAGTCTTCCGCCCTTTGGGGAGTTTTTGGGCACCAGTCTTTGGGAGACGATGCACTCCAGGGAGGCGGCCAGCTGTGTGCGGATTTGTGCCTGCTGGTTTGCGGGGAAGACATCGATGATACGGTCCACGGCCTGGCAGACGTCGTTGGTATGGAGTGTGGCGAAAACCAGGTGTCCGGTTTCGGCGGCGGTGAGTGCGGCGGCGATGGTCTCGGGGTCGCGCATTTCGCCGATGAGGATCACATCGGGATCCTCGCGGAGGACGTATTTGAGGGCATTTGCGAAGGACTTCGTGTCCTCGCCCACCTCGCGCTGTTCCACGATTGCCTGCTTATGGGCGTGGACGAATTCGATGGGGTCCTCGATGGTGATGATATGGCAGGGGCGGTTTTCGTTGATTTCGTTGACCAGTGCGGCCAGCGTGGTGGACTTTCCGTGTCCGGTGGGTCCGGTGACCAGGACCAGTCCCTGGTGCCGCTTGCACATTCCCACCAGAACGGGTGGCAGTCCCAACGCGGAGGGCTTCGGGATGGTCATGGGGATCAACCGCAGTGCCACGGAGACGCGTCCCTTCTGGAAGAATCCATTGACTCGGAAGCGGTATTCGGCAGTGGTATCGTGTTCATCCACGCCGGTGATGGAGAGTGCGAAATCGATTTCTCGTCCCTCCTCGAAGCGTGCGCGCTGGGCAGGCGAGAGGACCCCGAATAGGAGTTGTCGGGAGTCTGCGGGAGAGAGATTCGGGAGATCGAAGGGCTGCAGGACGCCATCCAGCCGGATGGTGGGAGGGATGCCGACGGAGAGGAGGAGATCGCTGGCGCCGTAGGAGATGGCGTCCCGGAGGAGTTTTTTCAGATTGAAGCCATTGACAGTGGTCTCGTCGTCGGCATTTTGGCGGAAGGAGTCGGCGCCGGTCTCCATTCCCTGGAGCATGAGGCTGAGTTCGGCGGGATTGGTAGCGGCGGAGAGGGCGTCCTCCTGAGTGACCGAGCCTTGATGGACCAGCTCCAGGAGGGAGTGCTGGAAGTCCACCATGCCCACGGCGGCATTTTCCTTAATGACCTCGTGGATTTGTCCCAGCTCCCGTCGTGCCACCAATCGCCGGACCAGCGGCGTCGCCAGGAGGATCTCGAATGCGGGAATGCGTCCCTGTCCGTCAGCGGTGCGCAGGAGTCGTTGGGAGAGGATTCCCTGGAGTGCCAGGGAGAAGTCCTGTGCCACCTGGTCCCGGAGTCCTTCGGGGAAGTAGTTGAGGATTCGTTCCAGGGTCTGTTCGGCGTCCACGGTATGGAAGGTCGCCACCACCAGATGGCCGGTCATGGCGGCGCTGATGGCGGTCTGGATGGTCTCCAGATCGCGGAGCTCGCCCAGGAAGATGACATCCGGATTCTGTCGGACCACATGTCGCAGCGCCTGGGCGAAATCCAGGGAATCGCCGCCGATCTCCCGCTGCGTCACCACGGAACGGACATCGCGGTGGACGAATTCGATGGGGTCCTCCAGGGTAACGATATGCCGTGCGAAGCGGGTATTGATGGAATTGAGCATCGCCGCCATGGTGGTGCTCTTTCCGGAGCCGGTGGCGCCGGTGACCAGGATGAGTCCTCGGGGGCATTCGCAGAGGCCGCGGATGACAGGCGGCAGATGGAGCGCCTCGAAGGAGAGTGCGCCGGAGGGCACTCTTCGGATCACCAGCGTGGGGCTCCCCATGCGGAAGGAGAGATTGACGCGGAGTCGGACCTCCGCGCCCATCTGGGTGCCCAGATCCAGATCGCGGAGGCGCTGGAGTCGCTCCCAGGTGCCCGTAGGCAGGCATTCGCGGATGAAGGCCTCCACCTCCGCGAGCGTCAGAGGCGGTTCCGCGAGAGTCTCCACCACGCCATGGCGGCGGAGGCTGGGGGGTCGTTCTGCGCTGAGGAAGAGATCGCTGGCGTCGCGGGCATCCATCTGAAGACACAGATTCCGCACCCTATCCGCGTTCGTCATGAGGGGTGTTCCTCCTTGGGTGTTTTCGCAATGCGTCATTTTCCCTCCGCCGCCCATCGATAGTGTTTTCGGAAGAAGAGCAGCCATTCCCTGCGCAGGCGTGCCTCCTCCTGGGGGGAATCCAGGCTAGCGGTGGCCTCGCGGGTCTCGCGGTAGGGGAAAGGCAGTGCCTCGAAGGCCTCCCGTCGCTCCTCGGAGAGCGCCTCCCATCCGCCGTCCGCCAGAATCCGCCCCCAGGACGCCCGCAGCTCGGGTCCGCAATCAATGAGCATGGCCTTCACGAGAATCCGGATGGACTGGAAGAGCCGCCCCGTCCAATCCCCGCGGTAGCGGAACTGTTCGGCCAGCAGGAGGGGCCGTTCCTCTCCGAAGACGGTGTTCTCCAGTGCCGTGCCTTGGAACATATCGCGGCGCACGGGCAGTCGATAGAGCGTGTAGTCGCGGGGTCCGCCGGGGCTCCCCGCGCGCTTTCCCCAGAGCATCTGCGCTTCTGGCGAGAGGAGGAAGTCCACGTATTCCTCGGCGAGCTTCCGGTGGGGTGCGCCGCGGAGGATTGCCACGGGATCGGCGGAGACGGTGGAGGCTGCGGTAGGCGTGCGGTAGCGGACCACCTCCCTGCCCTGCTGGACACGCTCCCACTCCGCCTGAGAGCGGCCATAGAAGTCGATGCACATCCCCGCTGCAATCTGCCCGCTGGCGGCGTCCACGGGCACCTTGCTAGCGGAGAAGGTCAGATACGCGGCATTGCCGCCCAGCTTCTTCAGGAGCGTCATGGCGCGTTGCCAGGCGCGATCCAGCTCCTCGGGGGTAGGTTGCAGCTCCTCCACGGGGACTCCGGGGCATTCCTCCAGGAGTGCGTCCTGCATTTCCCGCTGGATCAGCATTTCGAAGCACTTGACGATGGAGCCGGACTGCGAGGGATCCGCCAGTCCCACGCCGCCATAGAGTCGGGGATCCGCCAGATGGCTCCATTTGCTCCCGAAATCCCGGATTTCCTCGGGGGAGAATCCCGCCTGTGCCAAGCGATCCGGATTATAGACGATTCCGAAGGTAGAGAAGCACACGGCGTAGTAGCAGTCGGTCTTGTCATACCAGACCTCTCCGCCGCCGCCGGGAGACAAGATAGGCTGTGTTCCCTGGAACCACTCGGGATGTCGTGCCTGGACGCCGGATGGCGCCAGCATTCCGCTGCGCCGCAGCCCCTCGTGGTCATACTGTCCGCCCCCCTGCATGACATCCACATCCACCCCGACCTCGCTCTCCCGGAACCACCGCCAGGCCTCCGCCTGCACGGAATCCCCGGGACAATTTCCGCCAAAGATCGCCAGCGAGAGCCCCTCGCTCCAGGGCACCGTGGGAATGCCCTCCGGGCGCACTGCGCCGCGGAGTCCCCATGCGTGTCGGGCATTGGCGACGAAGGTGCTGCGCAGGAACCGGACGATCTCGGAGGTCCCGCCCGGCGTCCGCCAGTCGATAGCGACCTCCTCCCCCGGATGGCGCTTGCGATACCATTCCCGGAAGGCCAGTTCGGTCTCATGCCGAAGGGCCTCGTTGTTGGCGGTAATGACCACCAGGCGGTTTTCCGCGTGCAGAGGCGCCGCGTCTTTCCGCCGGAAGGCCAGCGGCAGGGCGACGATGGTCCCCAACACCAGGATTGTCCAAATCAATGCGCGCATGAAGAACGAGGCGGACGAAAGAGAGAGTCGCCGCTGGAAAGCCCCCGACCGCCCTGCCCTCTCCCGCCCTCCCCGCGAAGGCGGTGTCGCCGGTCCCTCCGAGCGCACGCCGGGATTGCGGGCGCACGGCACGCCGGGGAACTCCCCTTGGGTGCGGCGTAGATCTGCCGGTCCTCTAGAGAGTCATTCCCGCGGCGGCGGCGGCCTGGCGCAGTTTGCTGATAAGCTGTGTGCAATTGGAGATCCGGTTGGCGCGCCGGAAGATGGTGCACTCTCGGATCACGTCGGCGATGGGTCGGTTTGTGCCGGTGAGTTCGGGGATGTCGGTGATGGCGGGGAAGTTATTCTTTTCCAGGTCGGAGGCGGCATCGCGGCGTGTCTGCCGGCTCTTGACCTCATCGGGAGTCTGCACCAGAGTCTTTCCGCCGAAGATGACATTGAAGGCGACGCCCAGGGCGAAGACATCGGTGTCCTCTCCCAGGGGGCGGCAGGAGACCTGTTCGGGCGAGAAGTACCCCGCGGTGCCCGCCACGGTGCGGCTTTGAGTGCCCACGGGCACGGAGATGCCGAAGTCGATGAGCCTCACCCTGCCCTGCCGGTCCACCATGAAATTGCTGGGCTTGATGTCCAGGTGGATCATGTGGCGCTGGTGGAGCTGCGAAATCGCCTGCGCCATGGTGATGCAGACCTTCACTTTGTCCACCGGAGTCATGGACGCCAGCAGGCGCTTGTCGGAGAGATCCACGCCATTGATGCGCTCCATCAGCAGGTCCCATCCCAGCTCCATGCCCAGACGGCTCACCTTCCGCATGGAGTAGAATTGCACCGCCACGGGAGTCCCATGGTCGTCCCGCAAATGCTGTCCCATCTCCCACTCGTTGGTCAGGTGCCTCACCTTGGTGGCGTAGGTCACGCCCGTGGTGAGGCGGCCCTCGTCCTTGCGGGTGCGCACATCGCCCAGCCAATGATCCCGCCAGTTTCGGATGGATTTGACCAGGAAGTTATAGCCCTCGGCGGTACCCTGGTAAAGGAGGCTCTCCGCCCCGCGCGCCACCTGGGAGCCGATGGAATACTCCCCGCCATTGCGGAGGTCCTCGATGACCTGTGCACAGCGCTCGGCAGAAAGGATATTCAGGGTTTCCGGCAGCCTACTCTGCAGATGGAAGAGTGCGCCGGCGCTCAAAGGCGAGAGTTCCGCCATGGGCGCCGAGGCCGCGCGCCGCGTAGGGGTAGGGATAGGGGAGGGCACGGTCGTGGGGGCCACCGTCGCCGGCGCCTCCTCCTCCGGAGTCGCCTCCGGCTGCGCCACGGGCTCGAATGCGGGGACCGCCACGGGGGAGGCCACCGCGCCCGGACGTTCGGACAGCCATCCCGGGCGGGTCTCCTCCAGGCTAATGGGCACCGCGGTTTCCGCCAAGGGACGGCGCACGCGGACCTTGCTGCGGGCCTTCACCGCCTCCTCGGAGGGCATGACCACGCGGCCAGGTCCCCCCACCGACAGAACGCTCTTCTTGGGCGCGGGTGCCTCGGCGGCAGCGGGGGGTGCTGCGGGCTGCGCTGCGGGGGGTGCCGCCAGCTCGTCGGGGGAAAGGTATTTCCTCTCCCCGGAAGCCTGGGGCGCATCGCCCGCAAAGCGCTTCAGCTCGTCACTATCTAGGTATTTTCTTTCAGACACTGTCTCATCAACGCCGAGAGACAATTCTCCCCCAAAGACGGGGATTCCCGGCGCTCCTCAAAAAACGTTTGAAAACCACAAAGAAGGAGAAGGACCGTCGGCGCTAGATCTTGTGGATGCGCTTCAACATGGCCAGGATGTCCTCCTGTCCACTGGTCTTCAGCTTCCGCGCCTCCTCCTCCATGTTGACCTCCAGATGCTCCAGCTGGACATACTGGCTGATGGTCTTCTTCACCTTGGTCTGCGCATGCTCGTCCGCCACGGTATTGAAGTCATGGACCAATTCCGCGGGCTTCCGGCTGTAGAGCTGCGCCACCGTCACCCGGGGCGCGGTCAGCGCGGGGTTCTCCGCGACGCTGTAGATGGGCTTCACCCCCTGTCGGTTGAAGAACTCCACCAGGTTGTAGAAGACGGTCTGGTCGCCGCCGGCGGGGATTTCCATGAGGAAGAGCGCCTCGATGGACTGCTCGGCGGGCAGCAGCAGCTGGTTGCTGTTCTCCTGGAGCTGTCGTCCGAACTCCTGCATGGGATCGTAGGTAAAGGAGGTGAAATGGTTGAAGTAGGGCTTGGAGAGGAAGAGATCGAAGTCCTCCTGGTCCACATGGCCGTCAATCAACCGCAAATCCGCGTTTTTCCTGGGGATGGACAGGAAGTCCTGGAGGGACTCCACGATCATCTGGTTGAAGTGGTCCTCGGGGATCCGGTTCTCGAACTTCAGCCGGTTGGTGAACATGAAGATATTTCCGGTATTGCCGCTGTCGATGGCGGGCGCCACGGAGTCGTTGAGGAAGATTGAGGTATTCTCCACGAACTCGGCGCTCTCCAGGCGGGCGTAGGGCAGCACCAAGGCGAAGAGGGTCTTCTCTTCCACCGGAATCTGCTCCTGTCGCGACACCAAGTGGGCCAGCACGCCCTTCGTGATGCCGTTGCCCGTGCCACCACCCGTGGCGGAAATCACCAGTGCGCCACGAATCCGGCTTTCCAGCTCGCGGCTCACGGAACCGTATGCCTCCATGCCCAGCTCCGGATCCATGCGGCAACCACGGTAGGCGCCAGAACCGCCGCGCAGAACCGCCTGGATCTTCTCCCGGGCCTGGACCTTCCCAAGCTCAACCTCACTGACGTTCACCACGACACAGTCCTGGCTCAACTTGGAAGCAATCTTGCTTCCCGCACCACCAATGCCGATGACTTTCTGCATGCTAGACAGTCTCCTCTAAAAAATGGGACTTCTTTGACTGAAAACGACCACTCTCCGCCAACTTCGCGAGAGCCTGACCCCCAAAGTTGGTCAGGTAGATGTTCTTCCGGTTCCGCTCGTCCTTGACGTCAATCAGACACAGCAACTTCATGGCCTCCACTACCGCTACCGCAGTCTGCTTCGTACGGGTGATCCCACCCGCCTTCAAGTCGTCGAAACAGTTCGTGATGTTGTACTTCTTCTGCTTGTCCGCACTCATCGCCGCCCAAAGAAGAACCAAAAAGTGCTCCTCCCCAAGACGACTGAGCTGCTGCATGAACAAGTCCGCTGTCTGACCAGGCATCCAAAACCTCCAAAAATATTCACCTAAACTCCAGCAGAATTCCGCCTGATTCCATCGAAAGGCAAAGGACCTGGAGACGCGACGCAAACCCTACGACGCCCATCCAAGCCAAAAACAAAACAAAAACGCCAGGACCCGCAAAACCACTCGGACCCAGCGCATACGAAAATACCAGCGCCACCCCGGGAAAGCCACAACCCCAACCAGCCCAAAAGACACCCGGGATCCTCAACACGCACAAAAACAGGGGAGTTGTGTACAAAAGCATACTATACTGCGATTTCTCCTCCATACCATCCCGCCCACAAAATCCCTCTATCTCCTTGCAAATCCTAGAATCCCTGGGTAACGCATGGTATAATATAGTATAGTAGATTAAGGATAAAATAAATATAGTTCGGTCTAGTATGATACAGAAACGGGATTTCCTATGACGAGGGATTTACAACTATCCCGTTGAACTCCAAGCAGAAACGGCAAAGATTTCCCCTCTATGAAAAACGTCGGAAATCCGGGGGATTTGCTATTTATAACCCACTATACTACAATAACTAATGCTGTTATGCGAGATTTTGCGAAACGCCTACGCGCGCCTCATGAAGATCGCTCAGTCCTTTCCTAGGTAACGCCGCTTCTTCGCCCTTCCCCGGGATTTCAGCAAAGTCCCCGCCCTCCCCTGCCCCAATGCGCGAAGGCGGTACTGAATAGGGCAGGGCGGCAACCAAATTCCACTACACTACACTAAATATCGAGACTTTTTGCAGACGAACTGGGGCTTTCTTCCTCTTATACTGCGGGAGAAGGGATTATGGGATGAAGGGGCTTGGGTGAATCCGTGCCTATGGGGTGGCATATATTAAGGATACGTGCCCGACGGACCGGTGGGTTCCCGTGGTTTTGGGCTAGCTTTTGCCTTTCGAATTCCCCTCTCGCACTTTTTAAGGAACGACGTCTTTATGGATCTTAAGAAACTAGGTCTTCACGGAAAGAGCATCTTGCGTCTTCTGGACCTCACCGACGAGCAGTTATTGGGTTTAGTGTCCCTGGCTGCGGAGTTGAAGGCGCGCAAGAAGAGCGGCGCGAACCTGAAGGACGCGTTGCTGTATCGCAAGAATGTGGCGTTGATCTTCCAGAAGAGCTCCACGCGGACGCACTGCGCCACCGTCTGCGGCGTCCACGACGAAGGCGGCTACACCGAGTATCTGAATGCACATGACCTGCACTTCGGCAAGAAGGAATCCGTGAAGGACTCCGCGCGGGTATTGGGCCGGATGTTCGACGGCATCATGTTCCGCGGCTACTCCCAGCAGGTAGTGGAGGACCTCTCGAAATACAGCGGCATTCCCGTGTGGAATGGCCTGACCGACGAGTGGCATCCCTCCCAGGTGCTGGCGGATTTCCTGACCATCACGGAGCACTTCGGTCATCTGAAGGGTCTGAAGATGGCCTACGTGGGTGATGGTCGCAACAACGTGGCCAGCTCCCTGATGGTGGGCTGCGCCAAGGTAGGCATGGACTTCGTGGACGTGTGCCCCCCCGAGCTCACTCCCGCCCCCGAGATCCTGTCCATGGCGCGGGAATGCGCCGCGCGCAACGGCTGCACGGTGGAGGTCTCGCACGATCCTGCGAAGGGCGTGGAGGGCGCCAACATCCTCTATACGGACGTATGGGTCTCCATGGGCGAAGAGGCGCTCTTCCAGCAGCGCCTGGCGCTCCTGCGGCCCTTCCAGATCAACATGGAGATGGTCAAGCACACCGGCAACTTGGAGAGTGGGAAGGTGATCTTCCTGCACTGCCTGCCCGCCTTCCACGACAACAACACGGAGGTCTCCAAGGACTGCGGCGCCATGGAGGTCAGCGACGAGGTCTTCGAGGCGCCCTTCTCCAAGGTCTTCGACGAAGCGGAGAACCGCCTGCACACCATCAAGGCCATGATCGTGGCCTCCCTGTCCGACGCGCAGTAGGGGAGAGCCACCCGCCACCCGCCGCGTCTGCGGATCCAATTCCAAACCAGTCACCACCCCAAGAGAACAGCGAAGAGAGGAGGCAATCGGAGAATGACACAGCGTCGAATGATGGAAGAGCTCCAGTGGGAGGATTTCGAAAAGCTCCCCCTGATCCAGCGTGCGCCCTACTTCAAGCAGTCCAGTGGACGGCCCTACCACTGCGTCATCGCGCAGCAGTTCGACCGGGAATCCCTGGACAACCTCTGCGATCTGGCCACCCGCATCCGCCGCATTGCCAAGAACAAGGTGGGCGGCGATTTCCTCTCCAGCCTCATGCGCAACAAGCGTGCGATGCTCTACTTCACCCAGCCCAGCACCCGCACCTTCCTCTCCTTCTTCTCCGCATGCCAGGTCCTGGGATTCTGCCCCGCCGAGGTCCGCGATCCCTCCATCTCCTCCGAAATGAAGGGCGAGACCAAGGAGGACACCATCCGCACCTTCAGCAGCTTCTTCGACCTCATCATCATGCGGACCCCCGCGCAGGGCTTCGCCGAAAAGATGGCCTGGATGCTCTCCCGCACCGAGCGCCCCGTCCCCATCATCAACGCCGGCAGCGGCAAGGACCAGCACCCCACCCAGGCACTCTTGGACATCTATACCCTCCAGCGCTCCTTCGAAAAACAGGGCGGAATCGACGGCAAGACCGTCCTCTTCTGCGGAGACCTGGCGCGCGGACGCACCGTGCGCTCCCTCTCCGGACTCCTCCTGCAATACAAGAACGTGAAGCAGATCTTCGCCGCCCCCGATGCCCTCCAGATCGGCGAGGACATCCTGGAGCAGCTCAGGGCCGCCGGCGTGGAATACGAAGTCACCAACGACTTCAAGGGACAGATCAAGAACGCTGACGCCGTCTACATGACCCGCCTCCAGGACGAGTGGGACAACAAGCCCGGCGAGAGCTCCAAGGGATACAACCAGGAGGACTACTACTTCACCGGCGAAGACCTGAAGAAGCTCTCCCCCAAGGGCGTCATCATGCACCCCCTCCCCCGACGCCTCGAGATCTCCACCGACTGCGACGACGACTCCCGCGCCGTCTATTGGCGACAGGAACGAAACGGTATGTGGATCCGCGCCGCACTCATCGCCACCATCTTCTGCCGCGACCAGGAAATCACGCAATACTACATGCTGAATAACCGGTAGGTTTGCCGCGATTTTACCGCGGCAGACTTCATGGGAAATGAGCCCGCCTTCGCCAAGGCCATGGCGGGTCTGCGAGAGTTTTGAACGCCCTGCAGTGGGCCTTGTTGCCCGCTGCAGGGTCTTTTTTTTGGGCAAAGAATATCCAAAGGACGGAGGGGCTTGCGCCCCCCGCACCCCCCAAAATACAATGCCAAGGCATACGGGGCGCCGCGGTGGCGGGCCCAGGGGCGTCGCCCGTACCGCCGATAGACGGCCCCAAAAATACAATGCCAAGGCATACGGGGCGCCGCGCTGGCGGGCCCAGGGGCGTCGCCCGTACCGCCGATAGGCGGCCCCAAAAATACAATGCCATGGCATACGGGGCGCCGCGCTAGCGGGCCCAGGGGCGCCACCCGTACCGCCGATAGGCGGCGAAAGAGCGCCTGCGGCGCCTTGCAGGCTTGCCACTAGCCACGAACCTGCTGGGCACGAAAGAAGGGATTCCGCGCGGCGTCCGCTCTAAATTGCCCGACTTTCCCCCTGAAACCGTCAATTTACGGGATTTCCAACCGGCAATTTTATAGCAATCGCGTCGGTGCTGGCCTCATGGCTACCGTGCCGTGAGCGTCGCGACGACTCCGACGGGGCAGGAGCGCGAGGGATGGCAGTGTCCCAGGGGGTATCCTGCCAGGACGGGACCGGGGGTCCATTGGGCGGCCTCCCGGAAAATTCCGGGGAGATATTCGGCGTCCTCGCCCTGGGAGAAATCCGCGAAGACCAGTCCCGCCAGAGTCTTGAGAATGCCTGCGGAGCGGAGCTGCACCATCATCCGCTGAATCGCGTGTGCGGGCTCCGAGACATCCTCCAATACCAGGATTGTCCCGGTGAGATCCGGTTGGAAGGGCGTCCCCAGCAGGGAGATCAGCATCGTCAAGTTCATGGGAATCACGGGTCCCTCGGCGACGCCTGCTTTCAGCACCCGAAGCTCCATGTCGGAAGTGACGAAGCGCCAGCGTCCCTGGAGGACCTCCCGAAAGGAGTCCCGCTCCGCCTGGAACGATGGCTCCTGGGGATCGCGGCTCCAGCTGGAACAGACCATGGGACCATGAATGAGGCGACGGCACCCCCGTGACCACGCCGCCAACAGCAGCGCGGAGACATCGCTGTATCCACACAGCGCCTTCCCGGAACGACGGAGCGCCTCGAAATCCAGATCCTGGAGAATCCGCGTCACACCGAAGCCCCCCCGCGCCGCCACCAGCAGATTGACCGAGGGTTCCGATACCAGAGAGTGAAAGAGCGACGCCCGCGTGGCGTCGTCACCCGCCAGCCGACCGGGCCCGCCCACGACACAGCACCGCTGCACCACGGGCACACCCCCCAGTGCCTGGGAAAGCGCCTGACTCCCCCGCGACAACAACAACGCACTGGGGGCATTGGAAAGGGCAAAGACGCCCACGCCCGTGACTTCGATGGGGAAGGGGGAAGACATACGTATGAAAAAAAGGAGGAAGGAGGAAGGAGGAAGGAGGAAGTTTGGCCAGGGTTTCGCGGGGCGAAACCCCGCGCCGGAATCTACCGGCGCGTGCGCCAAGCGCGCCCATGTTGGCGCGCAAAATACCGCCGGCAAACCCACCAAGGAGGAAGGAGGAAGGAGGAAGGAGGAAGGAGGAAGTTTGGCCAGGGTTTCGCGGGGCGAAACCCCGCGCCGGAATCTACCGGCGCGTGCGCCAAGCGCGCCCATGTTGGCGCGCAAAATACCGCCGGCAAACCCACCAAGGAGGAAGGAGGAAGGAGGAAGGAGGAAGGAGGAAGTTTGGCCAGGGTTTCGCGGGGCGAAACCCCGCGCCGGAATCTACCGGCGCGTGCGCCAAGCGCGCCCATGTTGGCGCGCAAAATACCGCCGGCAAACCCACCGGCGGTACTATACCCGCGCCCACCTTCTTCCCATACGCAGGCGCCAGAG
>CAVDSU010000058.1:0-13071 GCA_963611685.1 bacterium | reverse complement strand
TAGGCGGGGGTACGGGGTAGTGCCGTACCGCCGCGGGTTCCTTGCGGCGGAAGGGAAAATAGGCGGGGGTGCGGGGGCGGCAGCCCTCCGTCCTTTGGAGATCTTCCTGCGTAAATGCGCCTTGGAAGGCACGCGCCGTTGGCAAGGTACGCGCCGCGGAGCGGCCAAGGGGCCGGTACCGTACCGCCGCTTCCTAGCGGCGGAAGAGCGCCGCAGGCACCAAATAGACTATCCACTAGCCACTAATTGCTAGCTACTAAAGGGGGGCGGTGCGCTTGTATTGTGTGTGGTTTTTCTACCGGCTTTTCTTTCCCCAGAAGGAAGGCAGGAGGATCACGAAGGCGGTATAGAGTTCGAGACGGCCGGCGATCATATCGAAGGCCATGAGGAGTTTTGCAGGTGAGGAGAAGAGTGCGAAGGTATGCGTGGGGGAGACCTCTCCCAATCCGGGGCCGGCGTTGCTGACGCAGCTGACGACGGCGGAGAGGAGGCTTTCGAGGGGCGTGTTTGCGGGGCAGAGGAATGCCAGAAGCAGTGTGCTTCCCGCGATGGTCGCCATGTAGAGGGCGAAGAATGCGGTGCACTGGTTGACGGAGGGCATATCCAGTCGCTTGCCGTTGAGCAGCACATTGGGTACCAGGTGGGGGAAGATCCGCCGGCGGACTTCGCTGACGCCGTGTTTGAGCATGACGATGACGCGTCCCATCTTCATGCCGCCGGAGGTGGAGCCGCCGCATCCGCCGGTGAGGCTCATCATGAGCACCAGGATTCCCAGTCCGGGGACCATGGTCCATTGGGAGAAGTCGGCGGTGGTGAAGCCGGTGGAGCTCATGAGTGCGGAGACATGGAATGCGGCGGTGCGCAGGAGTGTGTGCCAGTCGTGGGCGATGGGTGTGCCGTCCAGGGAGAGCAGCTGTGCGGTGGAGGCGGAATGGAGTCTCCAGGCGAAGAAGAGCGTGAGGATGAGGAAGAGGCAGAGGAAGGTCCGCGTCTCCTCGTCCTTATGGTAGACGAACTGGTGTTTCAGGAGGAGTCGTGCCATGAGGACAAGATTCAGGGAGCTGAAGAGCATGGCGGCGATGCAGACCCACTGAACGGCGGGTTGTGGGAAGTGCTGGAAGTTCTCGGGGTAGGGCGAGAATCCCCCGGTGGCCACGGTGGCGAAGGCGTGGCAGACGGCGTCGTAGAGGGAGTCCATGCCGGCCAGCTTGTATGCCAGGGTGACCAGGAGAGTCCAGAGGACGTAGCATCCCAGGATCACGCGTGCGGTGGAGGCGATGCGTGGCATCATCTGGTCGTAGATGCTCTTCATGCCGGGGACCTCGGCGTTGTAGAGCTGTCGTCCGCCGCCCAAGGCGGGCAGCAGCAGCAGCGCGAACATCACGAATCCGATGCCTCCGAACCAGATGAGGAGTTGTCGCCAGAAGAGGATTGCTTGTGGCAGTCCGGCGAGTCCCTCGGCGAGGAGTCCGCCGTGGCGCAGTGGGATTCCGGGTTGGAGGATAGTGGCGCCGGTGGTGCTGAGTCCGGAGGCGGTCTCGAAGAGTGCGTCCACGGGGAGGAGTCCGCAGCACAGCGTGAAGGGCAGGGCTCCCAGGAGGATGGAGGATCCCCATGCCAGGGAGATGGTGGAGAAGCCGTATCGCATGGAGCTGCGGACCCGGTTGATTCCCCAGGGCAGCCGCGAGAGCCCCGCGCAGACCAGGCATGCGCCCAGGCAGATTCCGGCGCTGGCCAAAAAGCCCCGCAGATCCGACAGGGCGTCGCCGCGGGCGACGCCCACTACGATGGCGCAGACCATTCCCGCTCCCAAGATGAGAGTGAGGGCGGAGACGGTGAATAGCACGCTTCGCGTCTGAATGGGATGGCTCTTGCGTTCCTGCATGCGGGGGGATATCGTGGGTTAGAGATATTTCCGGACCTTCTGGGAGGCCTCGGGAGTGGAGATGGCGATCCACTGGTCGCCGGCTTGCAGGAGGGTGCTGCCGGTGGGCGTGATTACCTGGTCGCCGCGCAGCAACAGCGCAATCAGGAAGTTCTTGGGCAGCTTGCAGTCCATGATCTTCATGCCCGCATAGCCCGACTTTTCGGTGAGGGTGAGTTCCTCCATGCGGGCATTGAGGGCGCGCAGCTCGGGATCCACGCGGATGGTTCCGCTGGACATCAGGCGGAAGGCGCAGTTTGCGGAGATCTGCGTGGTATTGAACCAGCATCCCGCCTGTTCGATGGAGGGGAGGATGTCCATGTATTCCGCGGTGCGGGTGAGCGCGATGATCTTCTTGGCGCCCAGTCGGTCGGCCAGCAGGCAGGCGAGGATATTGTTTTCGTCGCGGACGGAGAGTGCGGCGAAGGCGTCGCAGAGCTCCACGTCGGCCTCGGAGAGGATATCGGTGTCCGTGATCTCCCCCTGGAAGATCATCAGGTTCTCCCGGGGCATCTCGGTGAGAAGTTTCTGCGCCTTCTCCGGATCGCTCTCGATGACGCGCACCTCCATCTTCTGCTTCAGGAGCTTCTCGATGAGCCGCAAGGCAATGGGACTGGTGCCGGCCACCACCACGCGGCGCAGCGGCGTGCTGACGTCACGGGAGAGCCAGGAGACGAATTCCGAGACCTTCTCCGTGGTGCCGGAAACATAGACCTTGTCGCCGGGAAGCAACGTGGTATCCCCATGGGGGACAATGAGTTCGCGCTTGCGGATGATTGCCGCCAGGCGGACGTTCCTCAGCGCCTCCTCGCCGGAGAGCTCCTGCAGGGGCTTTCCGATGAGGGAGCAATTCAGGGGGATGTTCACCACATCCACCTGCGCTTCCGGAATATGGAAGGTGATCTTCTGCTGGAGGATCCGGTTCTGCAGAATGCCGAAGATCATCTCCACGCTCTCGTCGATGGAGGAGAAAACGTGGTCGATCTGGAAGGTCTCCGGCGTAATGCCGTCCTCTTCCGAAAAGACATGCCGGGAGAAGACGCGGCAGATCGCGCGCTTGGTGCCCAGGCGCTTGGCGATGGCGCAGGAGAGCACATTCGCCGCTTCGTCACCCGAGAGCGCCAACAGCAAGTCCGCACGGGCGGCGCCCGCTTGCTTCAGGGTCTCCACATCCGTGCCCACACCCACCAGAAAACGGGTGTCCAGAGAGCCGCTGGCCTCCTCGAGACTCTCAGAACGGGGGTCCACCACGACTACGTCGTGACTCAAGGAGCACAGCTTGGATGCCACCAGCTGGCCCAGTTCGCCGGCGCCAATGATGATGATCTTCATAATGAGAATGTGCAATGTGCAATGTGCAATGTGCAATGCTCCGTACCGCCGTTAGGCGGAAGAGCGTAGGCGGGGGCACGGGGGCGGCAGCCCTCCGTCCTTTGGTTGGGGGGCGGCTATGGGAAGGCGCTCCGGTGCCAATCCCGTTTGCGGAGGCGGCAGCTGGTACCAGTGCCGCCGCTTTCCAGCGGCGGAAGAGCGCCCGCGGCGCCAAATGGGCTAGCCACTAGCCTGCTAAGTACTAAAGTGGGCCCAGGGAAGGGCGGATTTCGCGGTTCCGCGCTTCTCCGGGCCCGGTGTGGGGATTGGTATCCTCACTGGCGTGTGTTTTTTAGAGTGCGCCGGTGATGATGAGTTTCCCCATGGACCACCAGCAGAAAACGGTGGTCAAGATGATAAAGGCACCCAGCATTTTGGTTGTCTCCCTTGGGTTCGCGCCGCTCCGGATGCCCGCGGCCGCAGACGAGGCGGCCGACACAGGCAATTGGGCATGACGGAGCGGACGACGCTCGGATCATTGCCTCCCGATGGAGACGACGGGTGGGGCGCGCCACAGGAGAAAAGGCGTGTCCCGGTCGTTTTCCAAGCCGTCCAAGTCGTGGCGGTCTTTCGGGAGGTCGGGCGTAAAAGGAAAGGCGGGTGATGCTAGGGGCCGGCTCGCACGGGCAGAGACCGTTTTGCGAGTCGTTGTTTGACGATGCAGGGAGTCTGTGGGTGCCGGGCGCGTCCCTTTTCGGGGCAGGGTGCGCACGCGGCCAAGAGGAGGAGTGCCGCGGAGAGGGCGAGGGGGTCGTTGGCGCCGGTTTTGACGCGGGAGCGCTGGAGGGCGCCGCGGCCATTTCCGGAGGCATTGCCGTCATCCCGCCCGGTTGCGCGGAGGCACTGTGGGCGGCAGGGCTCCACGGTGAGGCAGCACAGTGGCGTGGCGTCGTCGGCGTCCAGGAGCGACGTCCGCAGGCCGCCATGGGCATTTCGGGCGTTTTCCGGGAAAGAGAGTGGCAGGCAGAGCAACAGCAGGGCCGCCAGGATCTGTGACAGATCCCGTGCCACGGGGCGTCGCGCCAGGAGTCCCCGGAGGGATTCGGCGACGGTCGCCATGCTGTTGTTCCGCCGTTGTGCCATGGAGTGCGTGGATTGCGTGTCTACGCCTTCTGGTGGAGGGCGCTGGTATCGATATGGAGGAGTGGGTTCTCGGTGGTGATCTTCTCGTGTCCCTCGGGGATATTCTCGATCCACTCGTCGCGGAGGGCGGTGGGGGCGGCCCATCGGATGGCGTTGCCCAGGATCTTCTGGACATTGGCGTCGTGGTAGATGGGGAAGGTCTCGTGTCCGGGGGAGAAGTAGAAGATCTTCCCGCTGCCGCGCCGGAAGGTCACGCCGCTGCGGAAGACATTCCCGCCCTCGTACCAGGAGAGGAAGACGATCTTTCCGTCATCGGGGATGTCGAAGGACTCGCCGTACATCTCGGTGTGGGGGAGAGTGAAGGTCTCGGGGACGCCGAAGGTGATGGGGTGCTTGCGGTCCACGCGCCAGATGCGCTCCTTTTCGCCGACCTCGCGCCAGTGGAGGGAGCAGCTGGTGCCCATGAGGCGCTTGAAGATCTTCGAGTAGTGTCCGGAGTGCATGACGATGAGACCCATGCCGTCGAGCACCCGCGCCTGAAGCTTGTCCACGATCTTGTCGTCCACCAGGTGGTGTCCGGCGTGTCCCCACCACATCAGCACATCGGTGGTGTCGATCACCTCCTGGGGGAGGCCCTGTTCGGGCATGTCCAGGGAGACCGCGCGGATCTCCAGGTCATCGGCCTGCAGGACGCCCTTCAGGTATTCGTGGATGCCGTTGGGATAGAGAGAGCGGCAGAGGTCTCCCAGGGAGCCCCCCTGCTTCTCGTGAATGAATTCGTTCCAGATGGTGACGCGGATCTTGCTCATTTTTTGTCGTGTCCAGAAATTTGGAGGTTCTTGTTTTGCGAGGGTGGTGTGTGTTATCGGATGTCCAGCAGCTCGACGTCGAAGATCAGGGTGGCCTGGGGCGGAATCACGCCGCCCACGCCGGATTCGCCGTAGCCCAGCTCGGGGGGAATCACCAGGGTCGCCTTGCCGCCAATGCCCAGGGACTGCATGCCCTCGGTCCAGCCGGGAATCACGTGGTCCAGCGAGAACTCGATGGGCTCGCCACGCTCCACGGAAGAGTCGAAGACCGTGCCGTCAATGAGGCGGCCCGTGTAATGCACCTTCACTACGTCGTTGGCGCCGGGACGGCGACGGCCCTGGCCGGGCTCGTGAATCTGGATCTGCAGGCCGGAGGCGGTGGTCACCACGCCCTCCTTCTTGCCATTCTCCTCGCGGTAGGCCTGGCCCGCCTTCAGGTTCTCCTCGGCGGAGGCGCCGTCGTCATGGCAATCGCCGTGGCAGTCGTGGCAGCTGCCGTTGCAGCCGCCGTGGTTCATCTTGTGGAAGAGCTTGTCCAACAGCGCCATGGACTCCTCGCGGGAGAGCTGCGCCTCCTTGCCGGAAACCATGTCGCGGATGCCCTCGCACAGGGCGTCCAGCTGGATTTCCACGGGGAACTGGGAGAGCTGGGCGCCAACGTTGAGGCCGAGGGCATAGCAGGTCTTGTCGAGGTCGTTCTGAAGATTCATGAGAGGAGGATCCTTTTGCTGTTGGGTGAGAAGGGGGGGCGGAGAAGAACTCCCCGCAGAAAAAGAAGACGCCTTATTATAACCCGAAATAGGCGTTTTTCACCCTCAAGACCTAGGGCACGACAGGGACTGGACGACACCATGGGCAAATCCTCAAAAAGAGGACAAAACCGGACAATTGCGACGAATCCGCAGGCTATATTATCGGATTTTCCGAAGAGCCCCTTGTTGTTGCCGTCGGCGTCGAGTTTTTCTCTTTCTTTTGAGTGGCGGCAGCGTGTGGTGTGTTTGTCGTCCAGGTTGCGTAACCCCGAGGTATTTTCATCATGCACGAACTCGCTGGCAAGACCGTTCCGGATTCCCTGTATCTCGACATTCCCGACTTGATTTCTCGGTATTACACAGGCAAGCCGGATCCCTCCGTGCCGGAGCAGCGTGTTGTCTTTGGCACCAGTGGCCATCGTGGAAGCTCCCTGAAATTGAGCTACAACGAGGACCACATTCTGGCGATCACGCAGGCGATTTGCAGCTATCGCGCCACCCAGAAGGTGGATGGCCCCCTCTACATGGGCATGGACACCCACGCCCTCTCCCGCCCCGCCCACGCCACGGCGCTGGAGGTCCTGGCCGCCAACGGCGTCACCACGCTGATTGCGGCCCATGGCGGCTACACGCCGACCCCCGTGGTCTCCCACGCGATCCTGGAGCACAACCGCGGCCGGAAGAAGGGTCTGGCGGACGGCATCGTCATCACGCCCTCCCACAATCCCCCCACCGACGGCGGCTTCAAGTATGACCCCACCAATGGCGGCGCGGCGGACACCACTGCCACCAAGTGGATTGCGGACGAGGCGAATCGTCTGTTGGAGGGCGGCTTGAAGGAGGTGCGCCGCATGACGCTCTCCCAGGCGCTTTCCAGCGGCCTGGTGAAGGAGTTCGACTACGTGGAGCAGTATGTGGGCGACCTGGAGAAGATCATCGACTTCGACCCCATCCGCTCCAGCGGCCTGCGCATTGGCGCCGACGCCCTGGCGGGCGCGGGACTGGGCTACTGGATCCCCATCGCCGAGCGCTACGGACTGGACCTGACGCTGATCCACGGGCGCTACGAGCCCGATTTCCGCTTCATGCACATCGACCATGACGGAAAGATCCGCATGGATCCCTCTTCCGCCTATGCCATGGCGGGACTGGTCTCCCTGAAGGACCAATACGACATCGCCTTCGGCAACGACCCCGATTTCGACCGCCACGGCATCGTGACGCCCAGCCACGGCCTCATGAATCCCAACCACTACCTGCCTGTGGCCATGGACTACCTCTTCCGCACCCGGAAGCACTGGAGCCCGGCAGCCGCCATCGGCAAGACGGTGGTCACCAGCGGCCTGGTGGACCAGGTGGCCGCGCGCCTGGGCCGGAGGGTCCTGGAGACCCCCGTGGGCTTCAAGTGGTTCGTCCCCGGACTCTTCGATGGCTCCGTGGGCTTCTGCGGCGAGGAGTCCGCCGGCGCCACCTTCCTGCGGAAGGACGGACAGACCTGGACCACGGACAAGGACGGCCTGATCATGGGGCTGTTGGCCTGCGAGATCACGGCGTCCACCGGAAAGGACCCCGCGCAGCACCACGACGACCTGGTGAAGGAGTTCGGCGAGAAGTGGTATGTCCGCCAGGACTCCCCCTGCACCCCCGAGAAGAAGGCGCACATCGCCTCGCTGGATCCGTCGCGTTTGCCCCTGAAGGAAGTGGCCGGCGAGCCGGTGGAGTCCGCCATCTCGAAGGCCTCCGGCAATGGCGCCTCCATTGGCGGCATCAAGGTCTCCACCCGCCACGGATGGTTCGCCATGCGGCCCTCCGGCACCGAAAACACCTTCAAGATCTACGCGGAGAGCACTCTCTCCAAGAAGCACCTCCAGCAGCTCCTGGACGCCGCCGCGCAGCTCTAGGGCCCCGAAGACTCCTTCCCTAAAAGACAATCCACCCACCCCGTATCCCCTGTTTCTATGGACTCCTCCGAAGTCTTTCCCGAAAGCACCCCCGCGCACATCAAGAAGGGCCTGGAATGGCACCTCCGCCATACCCTGGCGCGCAGCCCCCAGAAGGAGACCGACGTGGACTGGTACAGCGCCTTCTCCGTGGCGCTGCGCGACCAGCTCACCGACCGCTGGATGAAGACCGAGGAGGCCTACACCAAGCACAAGGCACGACGCGTCTACTACCTCTCCCTGGAATTCCTCATCGGACGGCTCATGGGCAACAACGCCATGAACATGGGCCTCTATGAAAAGTGCCGCGAGGCCCTGGACGGCGGCCGCGTGACCTGGGAGGACATGCAGGAGATGGAGCGGGATCCCGGACTGGGCAATGGCGGACTGGGACGGCTGGCCGCGTGCTTCGTGGACTCCCTGGCGACTCTGCATCTGCCCTGCATCGGATACGGCCTGCGCTATGACTACGGCATCTTCCGCCAGCAGATCGTCAATGGCGCGCAGGTGGAGGAGCCCGATACCTGGAAGAAGGACGGCTATCCCTGGGAGTTCAAGCGCCCCGCCTACGCGCACTCGGTGTGCTTCGGCGGCGAGATCCGGCGCATGGAGGTCAACGGAAAGCTGGTCTGGCGGTGGTTCCCCGCCGAGCGCGTCAACGGAATGCCCTACGACATCCCCATCGTGGGCTTCGGCGGCAAGAATGTGAACAACCTCCGCCTGTGGTCCGCGGAGGCCGACCAGGAGTTCGATTTCCAGGACTTCAACCAGGGCTCCTACGAGAATGCGGTGAACAGCAAGACGCGCGCGGAGAATCTGACCAAGGTCCTCTATCCCAACGACAACGTGGAGCAGGGCAAGGAGCTTCGGTTGCGCCAGCAGTATTTCTTCGTGGCGTGCAGCCTCCACGACATCCTGCGCCGGCACTTCTCCGAGGGCGGCACCGTCGATACGCTGCCCGAACGCGCCACCATCCAGCTCAACGACACCCACCCCACTCTCGTCATCCCCGAGCTCATGCGGCTGCTGGTGGACGAATACGAGGTGCCCTGGGACCAGGCGTGGGAGATCACCCGCTCCTGCGTGAACTACACCAACCACACCATCCTGCCCGAGGCGCTGGAAAAGTGGTCCGTGCCCCTCTTCCGGAAGCTGCTGCCCCGCCATCTGCAGATCATCTTCGACATCAACAGCATGTTCCTGGAGGAGGTCTCCTCCCGCTATCCTGCAGATCTGGACAAGCTGCGCAACATGAGCATCATCCAGGAGGGCGGCGTCCAGGCGATCCGCATGGCGAACCTGGCCATCATCGGCTCCACCCACGTCAATGGCGTGGCGAAGATCCACTCCGACATCCTGAAGGACGTGATCTTCCGGGACTTCGCGGAGATGTGGCCCGAGAAGTTCACCAACATGACCAACGGCGTGACCCAGCGACGCTGGCTGCTCTTCTGCAACCAGCCGCTGTCGCAGCTGATCACCTCGCGCATTGGCGAGGGATGGGTCACCGACCTCTTCGAGCTGAAGAAGCTGGAGCAGTTCGTCGACGACGAGGAGTTCCTGAAGCAGCTCATGGCGGTGAAGCTCCAGAACAAGAAGCGCCTTGCCTCCTACATCGAGAAGACGCTGGATACCACCGTGGATCCCGATAGCCTCTTCGACGTCCAGGTCAAGCGCCTCCACGAGTACAAGCGGCAGCTCATGCTGGTGCTCTACATCATCGTGATCTACCAGCGGATGCTGAAGGATCCCAACATGGACTACCCCAAGCGCACCTTCATCTTCGCGGCAAAGGCCGCTCCCGGATACGCCATGGCGAAGCAGATCATCCGGCTGATCCACGCGGTGGCGCAGACCATCGAGGAGACCCCGGAGGTGCGCGACCGCCTGAAGGTGGTCTTCCTGCCCGACTACCGGGTCTCGCTGGCCGAGGTCATCATCCCCGCCGCCGATCTCTCTGAGCAGATCTCCCTGGCGGGCATGGAGGCCTCCGGCACCGGATGCATGAAGCTCATGCTCAATGGCGCGCTCACCATCGGCACCCTGGACGGCGCCAACGTGGAGATGGCGGAGGAGGCCGGAGAGGAGAATCTCTTCATCTTCGGCATGACCGCACAGGAGGTGGCACAGCGCCGCGCGACCTACTCCCCCTGGGATATCTACCACACCGATCCCGAAATCCGCGCCGCCATCGAGGCCATCCGCGACAATAAGTTCTGCCCGCAGGAGCCCTCGCTCTTCCAGTCCATCGTGCAGTCCCTCCTGGACTTCGGCGACCACTACATGCTCCTGGGAGACCTCAAGAGCTACATCGCCGCGCAGGAGCGCGTGAACCAGCTCTACCGCCAGCCCATGGCGTGGGCGCGGAAGGCGCTGCTGAACATCGCCCGCGGCGGAAAGTTCTCCAGCGACCGCACCATCCGGGAGTATGCCGAGCAGATCTGGAAGATCTCTCCCGTGATCCCCGAGTAGCTCCCCGCGATGGCGAATCCCACCTCCTACGGAAAGGCAAAGCTGGTCCTCTTCGACCTGGACGGCACGCTCTACCTGGACGGCGTGCCGTATCCCGGCGCTGTCGAGCTGTTTCAGCGGCTCCAGAAGAGCGACATGACGCCGCTCTTCCTGACCAACAACAGCTCCATGCCGCCCTGCGACAACGTGGAACGACTCCGGCGCATCGGCTTTCCCGCCACGCCGGAGAATGTGATCACCAGCGGACACGGCACGGTGGCGATGCTGCGCGCCTACGGGATGCGCGGAAAGCGCCTCTACATCCTGGGGACCCGGCGCTTCCGCGCCTGGATGGGCTCGGAGGGCTTTCCCCACGAAGAGGAGGACCCGCAGGCGCTGCTGGTGGCCTTCGACAAGGAGCTGGACTACGCGAAGCTCCATGCCGCCACACGGCTGGTCCTCAAGGGCGTGCCGGTCTTTGCCACACACCCCGATCCGGTCTGCCCGCCAAATCTCCCGGACGTGGGGATGTACCTGGAGTGCCTGAAGGCGGCGCGTCCCGGCGTGGTGATCCAGGCGATTGCGGGAAAACCCCACAAGTGGCTCTGCCAAGTCCTCCAGGAGCGCTTCCAGGTGACTCCCGGCGAGATGGTGATGGTGGGCGACCGCCTGGATACCGATATCGCCTTTGCCTGCAACAACGGCATGCGCTCCGTCCTCGTGCGCAACGGCGAGCCCATGCCGCCCGAGGGACTCTACCGCCCCACTGTCGTGGTGCCGCATATCCGGCAGATGATGGATGAATTCTGGCCCCGGAATCTGGGCTGGTAGTAGGAAATCCACGCTACATTGTCCCGGTCGAACAAGATTTTTCTCCGCCTTCTTTTTCCCCCCACAAGACAAGCTCACAACGCAGCCACCGCCATGCTTCGCACCGACCAAATCATCAATACCGTGGAAATGATCCAGAAGGAGAATCTGGATGTGCGCACCGTCACTCTGGGCATCAACTTGATGGATTGCCGGGACACGGACATCGACGCCCTCTGCCGGAAGGTGGTGGCGAAGATCGAGCGCTTCGCGGGAAATCTGGTGGAGACCTGCGACCGCGTCGGCGGCAAATACGGCATCAGCGTGGTGAACAAGCGCCTGGCGGTCTCGCCGGCAGCGGATGTGGCCGCCGGCCATGACCGCAAGGGCATGGTGAGGTTGGCGAAGGCGCTGGACGCCGCCGCCGCTTCCACCGGCATCGACATCGTGGGCGGATACTCCGCACAGGTCCAGAAGGGCGCCAGCGCCGCCGACTGGGAACTCATCGAGTCCCTCCCCGAAATGCTGGTGGATACCCAGCGGGTCTGCGCGTCCATCAATGTGGCCAACAGCCGTTCCGGCATCAACATGAAGGTGGTCGGACGCATTGGCGAGATCATGAAGGAGGCCGCCGAGGCCACGAAGGCACAGGATGGCTTCGCCTGCGCAAAGCTGGTGGTCTTCGCCAATCAGCCCGAGGATGTGCCCTTCATGGCGGGCGCATACCACGGACACGGCGAGCCCGAGGGCGTCATCAATGTGGGCGTCTCCGGTCCCGGTGTGGTCTGCAGCGCCCTGAAACGACGCATCCAGCGGGAGGGCGCCGAAAACCTCGGCTTGGATGACCTGGCCGAGGAAATCAAGGAGACCAGCTGCCGCGTGACACGCTGCGGCGAGCTCATCGGACGAGAGGTCGCAAAGGACCTCGGACTGCCCTTCGGAATCGTGGATCTCTCCTTGGCACCCACCCCGAAGGTCGGCGATTCCATCGGCGAAATCCTCCAGATCCTGGGACTGGACGCCATCGGCGCTCCCGGCTCCACCGCCTGCATCGCAATGCTCAATGACGCCGTGAAGAAGGGCGGAGCATTCGCATCGCAGTCGGTGGGCGGACTCTCCGGCGCATTCATCCCCGTCCTGGAGGACGCGGCATTGGCCAATGCCGCAGAAAAGGGATACCTCTCCCTGGAAAAGCTGGAGGCCATGACCTGCGTCTGCTCCGTGGGACTCGATATGATCGCCGTTCCCGGCGATACCCCCGCAGAGACACTCTCCGCCATCATCGCCGACGAAATGGCCATCGGACTCATCAACAAGAAGACTACCGCAGTCCGACTCATCCCCGCCCCCGGAAAAAAGGCCGGCGACCGCGTGGAATTCGGAGGACTCTTCGGCGGCGGACCCGTTATGCCCGTACGAAACCCCGGCGCCTCTACACGATTCATTCACTTCGGCGGAAGAATCCCCGCGCCAATCCATAGCCTGAATAATTAGTGGCCAGTGGGTAGTGGCTAGCGGGTAGCGGGTAGCTTATCAGGCGCCGCAGGCGCTCTTCCGCCGCTGGTGCGGCGGTAAGTACCTAGCCATTAGTGGCTAGTGGCTAGTTTATAAGGCGCCGCAGGCGCTCTTCCGCCGCTGGTGCGGCGGTAAGTACCTAGCCAATAACCGGCTAAGTACTAAAGCGGGGGCGGGTTTTCCCCGCGTTCTTGGAAGTAGAGCGTGCCCTAGAATGGGGAAGTGGCAAGAAGATCTCCAAAGGACGGAGGGGCTTGCGCCCCCCGTACCCCCGAATACTTTAGGGTAGCGGCAGCCCCGTGCCCTATAGGGGCGTAAAATAGCGATAGACCCCGGATTTCCCTAAAGCCCCTAGGGTAGCGGCATGCGCAATGGAATGGTGCCGGCATAGCCTAGGCGGGGCAATATGCGGGGGC
>CAVDSU010000057.1:0-13259 GCA_963611685.1 bacterium | reverse complement strand
CCATTGCCCATTGCCCATTGCCCATTGCCCATTGCACATTGCACATTGCCCATTGAAGTATGTCTTGTAACAGCCTAATTGCAGAGTCGGACGATCACGCGATCCTATCGGAGCGTGATGAGAGCACAGTGCTTGCCTCCTACACTCCGCAGGGGCGTCTTTCCGGTGCCTACCAGAGTGAATCGGACCTGGAGGCGGAGTTGATTCGTCTTTTATGTGAGCAGGGATACGAGTATTTGCCGATTCATGGGGAGGCGGATCTGCTTGCGAATCTGCGCGCGCATCTGGAGGAGCTGAATGACTTCCATTTTACGGAGGATCAATGGGAGTCCTTCCTTGACCGGGAGCTAACGAATTCCAACGACGGCATCCTGGAGAAGACCGTCTCCATCCAGGACGATCCCGTGAAGGCGTTGAGGCTGGATAGAAACCACACCAAGAACATCTGCCTTTTCGACAGGAAGGTCCTCCACAGGAACCGCCTGCAGGTCATCAACCAGTATACCGTGAAGGATGGCAGCCATTCCAACCGATACGACGTGACCATTCTGGTGAATGGCCTCCCGCTGGTGCACATTGAGCTGAAGCGCCGTGGCGTGTCGTTAAAGGAGGCCTTCACCCAGATCAAGCGCTATCAGGAAGAGAGCTTCTGGGCGGGCAGCAGGCTCTTCGAATACGTCCAGATCTTCGTCATCTCCAACGGCACCGAAACGAAATACTACTCCAATACCACCCGGAACAGCCGCGTCAAGGAGGGCGCCTCCCCCAGCCGCAAGAACTCCTCCCAAAAGACCTGCGACAGCTTCGAATTCACCTCCTATTGGGCAGACGCCAAGAACAAGCGCATTGCGGATCTGGTGGACTTCGCCAAGACCTTCCTGGCGAAGCACACAATCCTGAATGTCCTGGCAAAATACTGCGTCCTCACGGCAGAAAATCCGAAGACCAAGGACCGCCAATTGCTGGTCATGCGTCCCTACCAGATTGTGGCCACCGAGCGCATTCTGCAGCGCATCAAGATCTCCGCACAGTACAAGAAGACCGGCACCCGGGAGGCCGGCGGATACATCTGGCATACCACCGGCAGCGGCAAAACCCTGACCTCCTTCAAGACCGCACAGCTCGCCACCGACCTCGACTGCGTGGACAAGGTGCTCTTCGTGGTGGATCGGAAGGACCTGGACAACCAGACCATCCGGGAATACGAAAAGTTCGAGAAGGGCTGCGTCAGCCCCAACAAGAATACCCGCGAGCTCCAGAAGCAGCTGGAGGATCCCAGCCATAAGATCGTCGTCACCACCATCCAGAAGCTGAGCTGCTTCATTGCGGCGAACAAGAGCCACGAGGTCTACCGGAAACCCTGCGTCATCATCTTCGACGAATGCCACCGCAGCCAATTCGGCGAAATGCACGGGAGGATCGTGAATGCCTTCCGGCACTACCACATCTTCGGCTTCACCGGCACGCCCATCTTCGCCGCACAGGCCGGCGGCGCCAGTGGACGCCCGAAGATAATGACCACCGCACAGATCTTCGGAGAACTGCTCCACGCATACACCATCGTCGACGCCATCAGCGACCACAATGTCCTCCCCTTCCGAATCTCCTACATCAATACCGTCCGGCAGAAGGAGGAGATCGAGGACAAGGAGGTCTCCGCCATTGACGAAGAGCGGATCATGGGACACCCGGAACGCATCCGGCAGGTGGTCGCGCATATCCTGGAGACCTTCGACCAACAGACCCGCCGAAACAAATGCTACGACCTCAAGGGAAAGCGGGTCAACGGCTTCAACGCCATGTTCGCCGTCAGCTCCATCCCCATGGCCATGAAATACTACGACGAGTTTCAACGGCAACTCGCCGAAAAACACCAGGATCTGTCCATCGCTACCATCTTCAGCGCGCCACCCAATGGCGACGACTACCAGGACCAAGCCGAGGGGCTCCTCCCCGACGAGGACTTCAATACCGCCGGACTGAACAAGACCGCGAGGGACTTCCTGGAACGCGCCATCCGCGACTACAACACGAGCTTCCAGGCGAACTACAGCGCCAAGGACGACCGCTTCGAGAACTACTACAAGGACCTCTCCGAGAGGGTAAAGGCGCGCGAGGTGGATCTGCTCATCGTGGTGAACATGTTCCTCACCGGATTCGACGCCAAGACCCTCAATACTCTCTGGGTCGACAAAAACCTGAAATACCACGGACTCCTCCAGGCATTCTCGCGCACCAACCGAATCCTCAATGCCGTCAAGACCTTCGGAAATGTCGTCTGCTTCCGAAATCTCCAAAGACAGTCCGACGAGGCCATCGCGCTCTTCGGCGACAGGGATGCCGGCGGCATCGTCTTCATCCGGCCGTTCCAGGACTATTGGAATGGGTATGATGACAAGGCGGGGAGGCACCAGGCGGGGTATGTGGAGATCGTGAAGGACCTGACCGCGAAATTCCCGGTGGAGGTGCGTCAGATCGAGAGCGAGACCCGCCAGAAGGAGTTCATCCGACTCTTCGGATCCCTCCTCTCGCTCAAGAACCTCCTGGCCTCCTTCCCCGAATTCAAGGAACGGGAGGAGACCGTGCTCCCGCCCCGGGATCTCCAGGACTACCAAAGCCTGTATCTGAGCCTCCACGACCAGTATCGCGGACGCTCCGACGCCGTAAAAGAGGACATCGCGGACGACGTGGAGTTCGAGATTGAGCTCATCCAGCAGGATGAGGTCAATGTGGACTACATCCTGATGCTGGTGGAGAAGTACCACCAGTCCCACGGCAAGGACAAGGAGATCCTCACCAACATCCAGAAGACCGTGGAGTCCACCCCACAGCTCCGCAGCAAGAAGGAGCTCATCGACGCCTTCATCGACCGCATCGACATGCCGCTCCTCTCCCACGATGTGCCTGCCGATTGGCGGCAATTCGTATTGCAGCGCAAGGAGCAGGATCTCCAGAAGATCATCGACGACGAGGGGCTGCGTCCCCAGAAGACCCGGAAGTTCGTGGAGAACTGCTTCCGCAACGACAAGCTGAAGACCACCGGCAACGGCATCAACAAAATCCTCCCTCGAATATCGCGCTTCGTCTCCAAGGAGGACCCCTCCACGCCCAGCCGCACACAAAAGAAGGCATCCGTCATCCAACGCCTCCGCGCATTCTTCGAAAAATATCTCGGGCTCGGACTCGCACACGCCCACGAAGAAACAAACGCCCCGGAAGCCGCCGAAGAGAGATACCACCTCGCCGCAGAAGACGAGGCGACCTACGGCCATTCGCCCAATTAGCAGGGAGCCACTTCGAGCAGCGCCAGCCGTTTCGGGGGCTTCTGTGGTTGCCTTTAACCACGGAGGGCGCGGAAGCCGCTCGCGCGGACACGGAAGCACACCGAAGCCGCTCGCGCGGACACGGAATCCACCGAAGGGGGTTCGGCGTCTTTCCGTGGTGGCGCCAGCCGTTTCGGGGTCTTCAGTGGTTGGCTTTCACCACGGAAGGCGCGGAAGCCGCTTGCGCGGACACGGAATCCACCGAAGGGAGGTTCGGTGCCTTTCCGTGGTGGCGCCAGTCGTTTCGGGGGCTTCTGTGGTTGCCTTCGGCGTCTTTTGGCGTCGCTTACATTATGCGGAGTCGTCCAGAAACACCCTTTTTTTCGAGGAGGAGAGATATTCCATGCGCATTTTGGTGATTGACGCCCATGGCGGCGGTGTTGGCAAGCAACTGGTCTGTGCCCTTCGCAAGGCGTTGCCGGAGGCGGATATCCTGGCGGTGGGGACCAATTCCCTGGCCACGACCGCCATGCACAAGGCGGGCGCCACCGCCGCCGCCACGGGCGAAAATGCGGTGGTCGTCGGATGCCGAAAGGCGGATGTCATCATCGGCCCCATCGGAATCGTCATCGCCGACTCCCTCAACGGCGAAATCACCCCCGCAATGGCACTCGCCGTGGCACAAAGCAACGCCCGGAGAATCCTGATACCCTTCCACCACTGCGACAATACCGTGGTCGGCGTCCAAGACTACAATATCCCACGGCTGATCCAGGAGGCCGTGCGCTGCGTGACCACACAATCTGAAAAAGGAGGAAGGAAGAAGGAGGAAGGAGAAAGTTAGGCCAGGGTTTCGCTCGGACCCCCCGCGGCGTCCGTGCCTTCCGTGGTGAAAACCAACCACGGAACACACCGAAACGGCTTCGCCGACACGGAAAGGGACAAAAGAACACCCTTCGGTGTGCTTCCGTGTCCGCGCAAGCGGCGTCCGTGCCTTCCGTGGTTAACAAACCAACCACGGAACACGCCGAAACGAATCGAAGTCCCTCCTGCGAAACTGCGCCTTGCCAAGCACGCGACACCCTACGGTCCGAAAGGCGGCACCGCCGCAAGAACGGCGGATGAGCACCGCAGGCACCGCATAAACTGTCTGTCCCCTGGCCACTGACGGCTAACCACGAACCAGGCGGAGGCCGCAGTTTACCGTCGCCGTCGGCAGGCGGCTTATTCTGTCATGAATTGTCATAGGGGTGGCAAAATTGTCGTAATTTTTTGTCATGTGGGCTTATGTCCAGGGGATTTTTTGCCTATCATTTGGAGGGAACTTATTTTTTATCCTCATACTCTTCCCCCAAAAGGAGAACTCATCCATACGCAAATCCTTCACCTTGATTGAATTGCTTGTCGTGATCGCGATCATCGCGATTCTCGCCTCCATGCTATTGCCCGCGCTTTCCAAGGCGCGTGCGAAGGCGCGTGCCATCAGCTGCATCAACAACCAGAAGCAGTGCACCCTGGGCATTCTCATGTACGCCCAGGACTTCGAGGACTATGTCCTCATCGTCCCCGGCTCCAGCGCCGGCGCCCTCTGGTACTACCCCGCCTGCTACTCCGACGGCGCCTGCTACAAGCGCTGGCACAACGACGGCGACCCCCGCAACGGCGCCCTGGGCCTGGGCTACTTCCCCGCCGGCGTCGAGCACTGCACGAACCTGAAGGGCAACAAAGTGACCAACGAGGACACCTCCATGGAGCTCCACGCCGGCACCGCCTACGCCATGCCCATGGCCCGCATCACCGGAAACCTGAGCAGCACCAACGAGCTTGACTACATCTGGGGCAGCGTGGAGCGCAGCACCGTGGCGGCCACCGGCAATGGTGGGCACGGCTTCCGTCCCGACAGCGGAAAGGTCCCCCCCGCCGTCCGCTGGCTCCTGGGCTGCTCGACCAAGACCAAGGACCGCACCTCCACCCACGAGGGCGCCTCCTATGTCGCCCCCCGCGACTACACCCACGACGCCAATTTCTACACCCTCTACGCCAACCACTCCGACATGTGCAACATGTCGTTCTGGGACGGCCATGCGGAGGGCGTCTCCCTCAACAAGACCGCGGAATACTGGTGCCAGGGCAGCAATGGCGCCGTCACCCAGTGCGCCATCATCGGCGAGAGCGGCTACAAGGAATTCCCCTCCGTGGACGTGACCTCCTACTAGCCTGACAACGCCACCCCCAAAGGGCCCGTTCCTCTTCTCCAAGGAGGAGCGGGCCTTTTTTGCGCCGCCAGGGAATACGCAGCGACGCATTACGCCCCTTTTTCCCGCGCGTCGTCCGGAAAAAGGGCGTTTGACGGTTTTATCCGGTGGAAATTCGGGCTATATTAGCCTATCTGTCTGTCCCCGGGGTGTAGTGACGCCCATGGGGTCCTTCCTTTTTTGCACCCGACAAATATCCCCATTGCGGAGTTTACCAGCGTGATCGGCCAAGAAGAATTCATTGTTGACCTTCTCCTGTCGAGGGGCGTCATCACGGACGCCCAGGTAGAGGAGGCCCGGAAGCGTGTTCAGGAAGAGAGTGTCGACAACCTCCTGGCGGGCCTCTATGCCGTCAAGGCGACGGATGAAGCCACGGTGGTGAAGGTGCTGTCGGAGGAGTACGACATGGACTCCTTCGACTTCGATGCGCGAAAGGAGCGCATTCCGGAGCATATCATCCAGATGTTCCCGCCGCAGATCGCCACCCGCTATCACATGATCCCGGTGGATTTTGGCAACGACTGCCTGAAGGTGGCGCTTTCGGATCCGGCGGACATCGAGAGCCAGGACGCCGTGCGGCACTTGATGCGCATGGACGTGGTCTTCGTCATCGCCAGCGCACGGCAGATCGCCACCGCGCTGGACTTCTACTACCGCCGCGTGGACACCGGCGACATCCTGACGGAGATGACCGAGACCACCACCGACGTCACCGTGTCGGCCACCACCGACAGCACCACGGAGAGCGGCGCGGAGGAGGAGGACGAGACCGCGCCCATCATCCGGTATGTGCGCATGGTGATCACGGAGGCCTTCCGCTCCCGCGCATCCGATATCCACCTGGAGCCCATGGAGAAGCGCTTCCGGGTGCGCTACCGCATCGACGGCGTGCTCAACGAAGTCGAGGCGCCGCCGAAATACATGCAGAAGAAGATCATCAGCCGCCTGAAGCTCATGAGCGGCATGGACCTCTCTGAGCACCGCATCCCCCAGGACGGCCGCATCCGCATCTCCGCCATGGGCCGCGAGCTGGACCTGCGTGTCTCCGACATCCCCACCATCTTCGGCGAATCCATCGTCATGCGTATCTTGGACAAGAGCGGCGTCATGCTGGGCATCTCGGAGCTGGGCTTCATGGACGACGACGTGAAGCTGATCTACAAGATCCTGAACCTCCCCGACGGCATCTTCCTGGTCACCGGACCTACCGGTTCCGGCAAGACCACCTCCCTGTACTCCTTCCTCCACGAGCTCAACCAGCCCACCCGGAAGATCATCACCGCCGAAGACCCTGTGGAATACGAGCTCAGCGGCATCAACCAGGTGCAGGTGAACACGGACGTGGGCCTCACCTTCGGCAGCGCCCTGCGCGCCATGCTGCGTCAGGCGCCAAACATCATCATGGTCGGTGAAATCCGCGATGCGGAGACCGGCACCATCGCCATCAACGCCGCACTCACCGGACACCTGGTCTTCTCCACCCTGCACACCAACGACGCGCCCTCCGCAGTGCCCCGACTCATCGACATGGGCATCAAGCCCTTCCTCGTGGCATCCTCCCTCCGCGCAATCATGGCGCAGCGACTCACCCGGCGGCTCTGCAAGAACTGCAAACGCCCCCATAAGCTCACCGACAACGAGCTGCAGGGCCTCGGCATCACCCGCGAATACGCCGAAAAACAGAATTTCATGGAGCCCGTGGGATGCCCCGACTGCAACAAGGGATACCGCGGACGCATGGGCATCTACGAGATCTTCATCCTCGACAACTCCATCGAGAATCTCATCTACGACCAGGCCGACGCCGGAATCATCAAGCGCCGCGCCAAGGAACTCGGCATGCGCGACCTGCGCGACGACGGCATCCGAAAGGCCGCCATGGGCGTCACCTCCATCAACGAGGTCCTCCGAATCACCGTCAGCGACTAGGGCGCCGCAGGAATCCCCAAAAGTTATTCATAACCCTCTGATCTGATACGATGTACGACAACAACGACATCACGCCGGAAGTCACCATGCTCTGGCAGATCCTCGTGAAGCGCAAGCTGGCCACCAAGGAGCAGCTGGAGGAGGTGCTGGAGGAAAGCCGGAATACCGGACAGGACTTCCAGGAGGTCCTCTTCAACTACCAGATCATCGAAGAGGACCAGCTGCTGCAGCTCGTGGCACAGGAGCTCAGCACGCAATTCGTGGAACTCCACGTGAGCTCCATCGACAAGAATGTGGCGAAGGCGATCTCCCCCGAAATCGCGCACACCTACAGCATCGTCCCCATCTTCGAAGACGACGACACCCTCACCCTGGCCACCGACAAGCCCTTCGACACCAAGCTGGTGGACGAGCTGCACTTCGTGGTGGACAAGGAGTGCCGCATCGTGGTGGCGCGTCCCCGCGACATCCTGGAGGCCATGGAGGCCTTCTATCCCGAGGGCGGCTCCTCCGTCAACGACATCATCAGTGAGCTGGTGGACGAGCACAACGCCGCGGACAAGCTGGCGCAGAAGGACTACTCCCACGCCACCGACGCCGAGCTGCTGGCCGCCGCCAACGACACCCCCATCGTCAAATTCGTCAATGCGGTCCTGGGGCAGGCCATTCGCGACAAAGCCTCCGACATCCACTTCGAGCCCTTCGCCGACGAATTCCGAATCCGCTACCGCATCGACGGCGACCTCTACGAGATGGCGCCTCCCCCGAAGCACCTCTCCATCCCCGTCATCAGCCGCATCAAGGTCATGAGCGGCATGAACATCTCCGAGCGTCGCATTCCGCAGGATGGCCGTATTGAGCTGCGCATCAACCGCAATCCCGTGGACCTGCGTGTCTCCACGCTGCCCACCCGCTACGGCGAATCCGTGGTGCTCCGAATCCTGGACCGCAGCGTGGTGAACCTGGATTTGGACGCGTTGGGAATGTCCGAGACCACGGTCACGAACATCCGCAAGCTCATCAGCCGCCCCAACGGCATCTTCCTGGTCACCGGTCCTACCGGTTCCGGAAAGACCACGACCCTCTACTCCGGCATCAAGGAGCTCAATACCCTCGAGGACAAGCTCCTCACCGTGGAAGACCCCGTGGAATACAACATCGAGGGAATCCTCCAGGTGCCCGTCCACGAGGCCGTCGGCATGACCTTCGCCAGCGCGCTGCGCGCCTTCCTGCGTCAGGACCCCGACCGAATCATGGTGGGAGAAATCCGCGACAAGGAGACCGCCGAGATCGCCATCCAGGCCTCCCTCACCGGACACCTGGTGCTCTCTACCCTCCATACCAACGACGCCGCCGGCGCCGTCACCCGACTCATCGACATGGGCATCGAGCCCTTCTTGATCAGCTCCACCGTGGTCGGCGTCCTGGCACAGCGACTCATCCGCCGCTGCTGCCCGAACTGCAAGCAGCCCTACGATCCCACCGACGCCGAGCTGGAGGCCTTCGGAATCACCCGCGAGCAGCTCAACGGCCGGAAGTTCTACCAGGGCACCGGCTGCGACTACTGCAATGGCTCCGGATACAAGAAGCGAATCGGCATCTTCGAGCTGCTGCTGGTCACCCCCGAGATCCAGAGCATGATCCACCGCCGTTGCCCCACCCAGGAGATCAAGAAGCAGGCCATGTCCCAGGGCATGACCACCCTCCGACAGGACGGACTCCAGCACGTGCTCGAGGGCGTCACCAGCGCGAAGGAAGTCATCCAGTTCACCTTCGGCTGAGCCTACCACACACACAAAACGCGCCGCGATGCCGCGGCACTCTTTCCACACTTTTCCTAGAAACCGAATCTTCAGGAGACATACACCATGCCCAGACTGGAAATGGCAGACCTGCTCGACCTGGTCCTCGAAGAAGGAGCCAGCGATCTTCACCTGCCCTGCTTCTGCCCGCCGACCCTCCGACTCCACGGCGAACTCACGCCCCTCGATGTGCCGCCCATGCAGCCCGAGGACACCGAGTACCTCATGAAGTCCATCACCAGCGAGGCAAACCAGCAGAAGCTCCAGCAGGACGGCACCGTCGACTTCGGCTTCGCCTTCGGCGACAAGGCGCGTTTCCGTGTCTCCGCCTTCCGCGCCCGTGGAAACATCGCCATGGTCCTGCGTACCATCTCCAACGACCTGCTGACGCTGGAGCAGATCGGCCTGCCCATGGCGTGCAAGGACATCCTCTTCCGCCCCCGTGGACTGGTCCTGGTCACCGGCCCCACCGGTTCCGGAAAGTCCACCACCCTGGCCTCCATGATCGACGTGATCAACCATGAGCGCAACGACCATATCATCACCATCGAGGACCCCATCGAATTCTACCACACCAGCCGCAAGTGCGTGGTGACGCAGCGCGAGGTGCACAACGACGTGCCCTCCTTCGCCGACGCCATCCGACGCGCGTTGCGTCAGGACCCCGACGTGATTCTGGTGGGAGAAATGCGAGACAACGAGACCATCGGCGCCGCCATCACCGCGGCAGAAACTGGTCACTTGGTCTTCGGAACCCTGCATACCACCGGCGCCGCCGAAACCGTCGACCGTATCGTCGACTCCTTCCCCACCAACCAGCAGGCGCAGATCCGGACCCAGCTGGCCTCCACGCTCATCTGCGTGATCTCGCAGCTGCTGCTGAAGCGCATTGACAAGAAGGGCCGTATTGCCGCCTTCGAGGTCATGATCTCCACGCCCTCCATCCAGGCGCTGATCCGCGACGGAAAGACCTTCCGTATCACCTCCGACATCCAGACCGGCGCCAAGTACGGCATGAACACCCTGGATACCCACCTTCTCCAGCTCTACAACCAGGGAAAGATCTCCTACGGCGACCTGATCACCAAGTGCCGCGACGCCGAGGGCGTGGTCCAGAAGATCCACGAGCAGCTCAAGGAAAACAAGAACTCCCTGAACCAGGCCACCGCAAACGCCGCCGCCAGACGCCAGTAGCGACCTCGCCGCCCCCGTCCCCGCCGCAAGAAAGAACCCTTCCGATTCCCTCTCTCGCCGAAAATCCCCCCTAAATCCCAATGGCGAAATTTCAATACACCGCATACGACGACGCCGGAAAGCTCCGCAAGGGCGTCATCGAGGCCGAAGACGAGCAGGCCGCGACCATTCAGCTGAAGAACCAGGCGCTTTCTCCCACCAGCCTGACCACCATTGGCGGCGGCCAGAAGTCCAAGAAAGCCGGTTCCGGCGCGGGCTCCCTCTTTGGGCAGCCGAAGGTCCCCAAGAAGCACCTCTGCACCGCCACCCGCCAGCTAGCGACCCTTCTGGAGGCCGGTCTGCCGCTGGTCCGCGCCTTGCGCACCCTTCAGCGTCAGGCGAAGGGCGTGCAGCCCGCCCTCTTCAAGGTCATGGGAAGCCTAGCCGACTCCGTGGAAGGCGGTTCCACCTTCTCCGAGGCACTGGCCACCCACCCCAAGACCTTCGACAAGCTCTACGTCTCCATGGTCCGCGCGGGCGAGGCCTCCGGCGCCATGGAAATCGTCCTGAATCGTCTGGCGGAATTCATGGAGAAGAGCCAGCGCATTGCGGGCAAGGTGAAGTCGGCCATGGTCTATCCTATCGCCGTTCTGGTCATGGCACTGGGCATCACCGCCGGTCTGATGATCTTCATCATCCCCAAATTCGGACAGATGTTCGACGAAATGCTCCCCGGCGAGACCCTCCCCGGCATCACGCAGTTCGTCATCGGCTGCTCCAATGCCATGCAGCACCACTTCCTCACCGTCTTCCTCTGCTTCATGGGATTCATCTTCGTCTTAAAGCTCTTCCTGAAGACGAAAATCGGAACCTACCTGTGGGACTTGCTGGTCATTAAAATCCCCGCCATCAGCGGATTGGTGATCAAGAACATCTGCGCGCGCTTCGCCCGAACCCTGGGAACCCTGATGGGCTCCGGCGTCGCCGTCCTCTCCGCCCTCATGATCGTCCGCGACACCGCCGGAAACGAGCACTTCGCGCGTGCCATCGACACCGTCCATGACGCCGTCCGCGAAGGCGAGGGCATGACCAAGCCCCTGGAAAAGAGCGGTTTGTTCCCCCTGATGCTCTGCTCCATGATCGAGGTCGGTGAAGAGACCGGTGCGCTGCCCGACATGTTGAACCGTGTGGCGAATGTCTACGAGGAAGAGGTCGACCGCGCCGTGGAAGGCCTCACCGCACTGATCGAGCCTCTGATGATCATGTTCCTGGCTCTGATCATCGGTACCATCGTTATCGCACTCTTCGCGCCGCTGGTGAAGATGATCGATAAGCTGGGCGGCTAACCCCCACAAAAGCTCCTCCCGGGGAGAAGGGAAGATCCACTCTTCCCCTCTCCCCTTTTTCTTTCCCCAAAGACCCCACACATGCCCCTCGCACTGGACGAAAAGGTTCTGCAACGCATCCGCCAGGAAGACCTGGATACCCTGGTCGACTTGGACCGACGCGGCCTGACGCCCGCGCCCAACGAGGACGCCGCCGCCTTCGCGGCACGGCTGCAGCGCCTCGCAGAGCGGCTCTCCCAATGGGAGGACGCCCTCCGCACCGCCGGAAAGGCCTCGCTGGAGGGCATGACGGTGAAGCGTGAGGACGCCATTGCCGCGGAGGTGCTGGCGGGCTCTGGGAAGCGCACCAGGGGCCTCTACGGCTTCCAGTGCGATTGGGTGCCGGGATACTTCTGCAGCCCCGCCCATAGCTGGCTCTTCGGCGGATGCACCTTCTCCGCGCCACCGGATCTCTTCACGGTCTTCATCATTAGCCAGAAGCTCCGCGCCAAAAAGCGCCATCTCTTCTACGACCGCGACGAGATCCTCTCCCACGAGCTCTGCCATGTGGCGCGCACCGGGCTCCAGGCCACGGAATTCGAAGAGCACTTCGCCTACCAGACCTCCACCGGCGCCTTCCGACGAAACTGGGGCGGCATCATGCACAGCCAGTGGGACTCCTTCCTCTTCCTGGCGCTCTGCCTGCTCCTCCCCATCGGACAACTCGCCCTGCCACAATTCGCCCCATCCCTCCCCCTGTGGCTGAACTGGATTCCCCTCTTGGCCGCACTGGCATTCCTTGTCCTCCGGCATCTCCGCAGCCGCAGGCATTTCCAAAGGGCCCTCCTGGCCCTCCAAAAATACGCCGGCAACGGCGACGAACAAAAGGCGCGGATCCTACTCTTCCACGCCACCGACCAGGAAATCCACTCCCTGGCAAAAATATCCCCCCGACACGACGAGGACACGGGATTCCACAAAGTCCTCGACGCCCTCCCCCAAGACCTGCGCTGGAAAATCGCACGGCATCGCTGCACGCGCACCCATGGATGAGCCCCGGGCAATCCGTGGCTAACGGCTAGCTTGCAAAGAACTATGCGCCGAAACTCCCCGGCGCGCATTATGAAAGGCGGAGAATATCCCAAGGAGAAGGGGAATCACTCCGTCCTTTGGATATCCCCCCATTCTACCGCATGGCTTATCATGAGACGCGCTCGCAGATGGCCATTTGCGGGGGGTCATGCCATGGAAGACGCCCGCCCCCCCACCAGTGGAATCTCCATCGGGGAAAAGCCACAATCCTGCGAAAAACCACAAGAGTTGCAATCTTTATGACAACTCGTTGAATGGCAAGGCAGGACTTGTTTTTGGGGCTACGCTCATGGGGAGCGGTAAGGGAGGGGGGCAGGGCCCGTGCGCGTGCCTGCGCGCGCGTACGCGCATACAGGAGTGGCTGCCTTTAACCACGGAAGGCACGGAACTGTGTATTCTGTGGTTGCCTTTAACCACGAA
>CAVDSU010000056.1:0-13683 GCA_963611685.1 bacterium | reverse complement strand
CCGAAGCCCCCGTCCCAAGGGAGCCTCGCGAGGCGGCGGCTTTTCGGGGAGCGGTGGCGGGGGGGGCTCTGGTGGGAGCCCCGGGGGCCTTTCGTTCCCTTTCGTGCCGTCTCGCGGGGGGCTTTGAGGCGGGGGGTATTGATCGGGTCCCCGCCTTCTTTTTAGAGGGGCGGGGTGGGGGTCATGCGGCTATTTGCCGTAGTAGGCGGCCAGATAGAGCTCCTTGATCTCGGAGATGAGGGGGTATCTGGGGTTGGCGCCGGTGCACTGGTCGTCGTAGGCCTTCACGCACAGCTCGTCCAGCTGAGCCAGGAAGGTCTCCTCGCTGATGCCCTTGGCGTCGAACCAGGGCTTCATCGCCTTGGGGATGTCCAGCTCGGCCTTCAGGGCCTCCACCTTCTCCACCAGCTTGTCCACCAGCTCGTCGTCGGTCTTGCCGGTCAGGCCCACATAGCGGGCGACGGCGGCGTAGTCGGCCTTGGCGTTGGGGTAGTGATACTGGGGGAATGCGGCCTGCTTGGTCATGCAGTCCACCGCGTTGTAGCGGATAATGTAGCTGATGAGGAAGGCGTTCGCCAGGCCGTGGGGCACGTGGTACATGCCGCCCAGCTTATGTGCCATGGAGTGGCACAGACCCAGGAAGGCGTTGGCGAAGGCCATGCCGGCCATGGCGGAGGCATTGAACATGTGTTCGCGGGCGATCTCGTTCATGGGGCCATTCTTGTAGCACTCGGGCAGGTGCTTGAAGATCAGGCTGGCGGCCTCGTTGGCCAGGGCGTTGCAGTAGTCGCTCTGCATGCAGGAGACGCGGGCTTCCAGGGCGTGGGTCAAGGCGTCGATGCCGCTGATGGCGGTGAGGCCCTTGGGCAGCTTCATGACCAGCTCGGTGTCGATGATGGCCATGTTGGGGGTCAGCGCGTAGTCGGCCAGCGGGAACTTCTGCTGGGTCTCCTCGTCGGTGATCACGGCGAAGGGGGTGACCTCGCTGCCGGTGCCGCTGGTGGTGGGCACGGCGACCATCATGGCCTTCTTGCCCAGGTCAGGCAGCTTCACGATGCGCTTCCGGATGTCCATGAAGCGCATGGCGACGTCCTCGAACTTGATCTCGGGCTGCTCGTACATGAGCCACATGATCTTTGCGGCGTCGATGGGGGAGCCGCCGCCGACGGCGATGATGACGTCGGCGTCGAAGCTCTTGAGCTGCTCCAGGCCGCGGCGTGCCAGCTGGATGGTGGGATCGGGCGCCACGTCGCTGAAGACGTGCGTGGCGATGCCCATCTCGGTGAGCTTGCGCAGCATGGGTCCGAGGATGCCGCTGCTGTAGAGGAACTTATCGGTGACGATGAAGGCGCGCTTCTTGCCGGCCAGGTCGCCGAGGGCGGTGCAGAGGCAGCCGTATTTGAAATAGACCTTCTGGGGAACACGGAACCAGAGCATGTTTTCCCTCCGTTTGGCGATGGACTTGATGTTGAGCAGATTCTTGGGACCCACGTTTTCGGAGACGTAGTTCCCGCCCCAGGAGCCGCAGCCCAGGGTCAGGGAGGGATTCAGGGCGAAGTTGTAGAGGTCGCCGATGCCGCCCTGGGAGCTGGGGGTGTTGATGAGCACGCGGCTGGCCAGCATGATGTGGCCGAATTCGCGGATGCGCTCTTCGTTCTGGGGGTTGGTGTAGAGGACCGCGGTGTGTCCCAGTCCGCCGTATTTGAGCAGCGCCTTGGCGTTCTCGACGGCCTCCTCGTAGGTGTCGGCCTTGTAGAGCGCCAGGGTGGGGGAGAGCTTCTCGCGGGAGAAGGGGACGTCCACGCCGACGCCCTTGACCTCCGCAATCAGCACCTTCGCGCCGGCAGGAACCTTCAGGCCCGCCATCTCCGCAATCTTCACCGCGGTCTGGCCGGCGATCTTGGCATTCAGCTTGCCGTCGATCTGGATCACCTTGCCGACCGCCTCGGCCTCCTTCTTGTTCAGGATGTAGGCGCCGCGCTTCAGGAACTCCTTCTTCACCTGCTCGTAGATGGGAGCCAGCACGGTGACGGACTGCTCGGAGGCGCAGATCATGCCGTTGTCGAAGGTCTTGGAGAGCAGGATGGAGCTCACGGCGGTCTCCACGTCGCAGGTCTCGTCCAGGATGACGGGGGTGTTGCCGGGGCCCACGCCGACGGCGGGGGTGCCGGAGGAGTATGCCGCCTTCACCATGCCGGGGCCGCCGGTGGCCAGGATCAGGCTGACGTCCTTGTGGCCCATCAGGTAGGCGCTCATGCCCAGGGTGGGGGACTCAATCCAGCCGATGATGTCCGCGGGGGCGCCCGCCTTCACCGCGGCGTCCAAGACGATCTTCGCGGCCAGGCAGGTGCACTTCTTGGCGCGGGGGTGCGGGCTGAAGACGATGCCGTTGCGGGTCTTCAGGGAGATCAGCGACTTGAAGATCGCCGTGCTGGTGGGGTTCGTGGTGGGGACGATTCCCGCAATCACGCCACGGGGCTCGGCTACCTTGATCATGCCGAAGGCGTCGTCCGTCTCGATGATGCCGCAGGTCTTCAGGTGCTCGTACTTGTTGTAGATGTACTCGGAGGCGAAGTGGTTCTTGATGATCTTGTCCTCAACCACGCCCATGCCCGTCTCCTCAACCGCCATCTGAGCCAGCGGAATCCGCATGGCGTTGGCAGCCAGAGCCGCAGCACGGAAAATCTTGTCCACCTGCTCCTGGGTGTAGTTCGCATACACCTCCTGCGCAGCCTTCACCTTCGCAACAACCGCGTCAACTACCGCGCGATCCCGCGCCTCCTGCTCCTCCGGAGTCAAAACCGGAGCCTCAGGGGCGACCTCTGCCTTCTTCTTCTTTTCCATCAAAAAAACCTCCTTGGAAAACTCGATCAAGAATGAAACCTAGACAAATGAAAAAGCGTTCGAGATGATAAAAAAGTATCGAAATCGGGGTTAATGTAGCGGGGTTCGAGGGGATTGCAAGGTGTTTTTGGAAGAAAAGCGAATATTTTGTCAGTCTTTGTCAGATTAAAAATGTCGTTTTGTCCGGTCTTGTCCGAGGGATGTCATTTTTTGTGGGGTGTTTCTGGGGGGTGTAGGTCTTGACTTTCGGGGAAACGGGCATATAGTGTTTTCGAGTACCTTGTTTTATTTAGGAGTAACGCACAATGGAAACGACAGCGAGCATTCGTACCCACGAGCAGGAGAATCGCGAGTGGGAGTATTACCATCCTGACGAGCGTCTAGTGAGCAGCCTGATGGACGAGGCGTCGGTATCTCGTCCGATAGGGTTAGTGTTGGCGGCTCGGGGTGTGACGCCGTCGACGGTGCAGAGTTTTTTGCATCCGGAGATGGACCATTTAGGGGACCCGTATTTATTGCCTGGCACGAAGGCGGCGGCGCGTCGGTTATGGGAGGCCATCCAGAAGAACCAGCGGATCATGATCCATGGCGACTACGACACGGACGGCATTACGGCCACGGCGTTGTTGGCCTGGGTTTTGCGGGAGAATGGCGGCAATGTGATTTGCTATTTGCCGCACCGCATTGACGACGGGTATGGCTTGACGGCGGATTCGATCAACAAGAATGCGAAGGGCCGTTGTGACCTGTTGGTGACGGTGGACTGTGGCATTACCAGCTACGACGCGGTGGACGCCGCGCGTGCCATCAACCTGGACTTGATCATCACGGACCACCACACGCCGGGTCCCACGCCGTTGCACGGCGGGTTGTCGGGCGTGGGTTCCATTGGCCTTGGGTTGCCTGCGGACACGGGGTCCCAGGAGTGGATGGTGGTCGTGGATCCGAAGTTGCCGGGGGCTCCCAAGGAGACGGAGGACTTGGCGGGCGTAGGCGTCGCCTACAAGGTGGCCTGTGCCTTCCTGAAGTATGGCCGTGAGAACCAGATTGGCGGCGAGGACACCGATTTGCACGCGGTGCTGGACCTGGTGGCGTTGGGGACGGTGGCGGACATCGTGCCGTTGCTCAACGAGAACCGCATTTTGGTGCGCCAGGGTCTGCAGGTGCTTTCCATGCAGACCCGTCCGGGCGTCCACGAGCTCTGCGAGATTGCGAACGTGGGCGAGTGTTTGGCGACCAGCGACATCACCTACCGCCTGGCTCCCCGCATCAATGCCACGGGCCGCATGGGCGATCCCACGGATTCCCTGCGTCTTTTGGAGGCCCACGACGTGGAGCACGCCAAGGAGTTGGCGGGCATACTGGACCGTCTGAACCGGGAGCGCCAGACCATTGAGGAGCAGGTAGTCACCGAGGCCGAGCAGCAGATTGCCGAGCGGTATCGTCCCGGCACTCCGCGGAACCTCTCCGAGGCGCGTTCCATCGTGGTGTGGAGCGACTCCTGGCACCAGGGCGTGGTGGGGATTGTGGCCAGCCGTCTCACCCGCAGATACCACCGCCCCAGCGTGGTCCTCACCCGCGACACCTCCGGGCAGTTCACCGGCAGCGCGCGTTCCCTGAGGACCCTGAATCTGGTGCAGGTGCTGGACGAGTGCAAGGACACCCTCATCCGCTTCGGCGGACACGCCATGGCCGCCGGACTCTCCCTGGAAGAGGGGAATCTGGAGCGCTTCAGCGAGGAGTTCGACGCCGCGGTCCAGAAGGTCCTGGGCATCGAGTCCATGCGTCCCACGCTTTCCATCTGCGGCGAGGTGCCCTTCCGGGAGATGGACGACGTCTTCTTCCAGGAGCTCAAGGAGCTGGAGCCCTTCGGCCACGGCAACACCGAGCCCATCTTCGTCACGCGCAACGTCATGCCCGAGCGGAAGAGTCTGGCGGGTCGCACGCACACCCGCGGCGTGGTGCGGGACTCCGAGGGAAGCCGGATGCAGTTCATCGCCTTCTCGCGGCTGCCCGACGAGCTGCCCCCGGGACCCTGGGACATCGTCTACTCCCCGCACATCAACCGCTTCCACGACTGCGAGGTGCCCCAGCTCCGAATCCACGACATTCGCCCCGCGGGAACCACCCAGCCGCGATAGCCGGCGCCAACCCCTTTTTCGGCGACGGGACTTTTCAGGCCGCCCGGAGAACTCTCCTCCGGACGGCCCGTTCCTTCCCCCGCGAAAGCCCCCTTCCAATACCGTAAGTCATTCAAGATAAGGAATTTTAGCCAATGAGTGTGCCCCTTTTGGACCTGAGGCAGCAGTATGCCGCCATTCAGAACGACCTCCTTCCCAAGCTGGAGGAGCTCTGTGCCAGCCAGCAGTTCATTCTGGGTCCCCGCGTGGAGGAATTGGAGGCCGCGGTGGCGAAGGTCTGCGGCGGCGCCTTTGCCTGCGGCGTCTCCTCCGGGTCTGACGCCCTCCAGATCGCGCTCATGGCCGAGGGCATTGGCCCTGGTGACGAGGTGATCACCACCCCCTATACCTTCTTCGCCACCGCCGGCGCCGTCTGCCGCTTCGGGGCCACTCCCGTCTTCGTGGACATCTGCCCCGATACCTACAACATCGATGCCCGCCAGATCGAGGCGAAGATCACGAGCCGCACCAAGGCGATCATCCCCGTGCACCTCTATGGACAGAGCGCCGACATGGGGGCCATCCTGGAGATCGCCCGCAAGCACGGCATCCCCGTCATCGAGGACGCCTGCCAGGCCATCGGCTGCGAGTGGGAGGGCAAGCGGGTCGCCTCCCTGGGTGACTACGGCTGCCTCTCCTTCTTCCCCAGCAAGAACCTGGGGTGCTTTGGCGACGGCGGAATGGTGGTGTGCAACGACCCGAAGAAGGCGGAGAAGCTGCGCATCCTGCGCAACCACGGCATGGCGCCCCAGTATCACCACCACCTGGTGGGAAGCAACTTCCGCCTGGACGCCCTCCAGGCCGTGGTGCTCCTGGAAAAGCTCCCGCATTTGGACGACTGGACCCGCATGCGCCAGCAGAATGCCGCGGACTACAACCGTTTCTTCCAGGGTGTGGAGGGCATCCAGACGCCCATCGTGGCTCCGTATACCACCCGCCACGTCTTCAACCAGTATGTGATTCGCGTCCAGGGCGGCAAGCGGGACCGCGTGTGGCAGGGGCTCAAGGAGCGCGGCATCGGCAGCGCCGTCTACTATCCCATCCCTCTCCATCTCCAGGAGTGCTTCCAGAACCTGGGCTATCACGAGGGAGACTTCCCCGAGAGCGAGCGCGCCGCCAAGGAGACCCTGGCACTGCCCATCTTCCCGGAGCTGACTCTGGCTCAGAAGGAGGAGGTGGCCTCCGCCATCAAGGAGCTGCTGGCCTAGCGCCGGACGCACCCCCCCCTTCGCACGCTCCGCCATGGGACACAAACACAAGAACAGATATGAAGTCGAAAAGCCCCAGGGCGGGCTCTTCGACGCCTACCGACGGCTGCTGGGCACCTACGCCTTGCGGCATTGGCTGCCCTTCTTCCTGGGAGTGACCTTCGCCGTCGTGGAGGGCGGCGCGCTCCTGGCGCTCTGCCGAATGGTCGGAATGGTGGCCACCGGACTGGAGGGCGGCGGAGAACGCCGCGCCATCGTCACCGTGCAGGAGGAGGCCCCGTCGCAGACCCTGACGACCGAGGACGGCGCCACCCTGTCCCCGGAAAAGGCCGACATCGCGGTGCTTCCCGACACGAAGCGCCCCGGCGGCGCCTTCGACCGCCAGACCGAGAAGATCGGCAAGTACGTGGATTCCGCCAATGCCTTCCTGCGGAAGGTGGGCCTGCCCGAGGTGGACCGCGGGGACGGCGTGCACTTGACCCACGGCATTGTGATGGTCATGATGCTGGGGCTGGCGCTCTTCTTCGTGCTCCAGGCGCTGGCGACCCTGGGAAACCGCTATTGCCTCAAGTGGCTGGGCGCCCGCGTGGTCACCGACATGCGCGGCTCGCTCTTCAACCACCTCATGGACCAGTCGCAGGCGTTCTATTCCCGGCACGACATGGCGGTGGGCACCCTCATTAGCCGCTGCACCAACGACATCAATGCCGTGGAGGGCATCATCTCCACCAGCTTCCCCGAGCTCATCGTGGCGCCCGTGCAGATCCTGGCCGCGGGAACCTATCTCGTCATGACGGCCAGGGAGGCGAACCTGGACTGGAAGTTCGGCCTCATCGTCATCCTGCTTCTGGCTTGCATCTTCCCCGTCTACGCCCTCTGCCGGCTGCTCAAGCGCTTCGAGCACCGGGTGCTCGATGGCGTGGCGAAGGTCACCGACCGCATGCAGGAGAGCTTCAGCGGCATGAAGGTCATTCGCGCCTTCCACCAGGAAGAGCACGAGAAGGGCGTGTTTTCCAAGGTCAACGAGGGATACTTCAAGGCATTGCGGCGCGCGATCCGCGCGGAGGTGGCGGTTCCGCCGCTTTTGCAGCTGGCCGCCATGATCGTGGCCGCCGTCTTCGTCTGGCTCTGCTACATCAATGGCCTGACCCTGGGAATCCTGGGCGGAATGGCCTTCGCCGCACAGAGCATGTACAAGCCCATCAAGGACCTGGTGAAGGTCAATGCGGGACTCCAGCGGGGCGCCGCCGCCGCCGAGCGGTTCTTCCAGGTGCTGGACGAGGACGCCTCCCTCCCCGTGCCCGCAAATCCCGTCCGCCTGAAGGAATTCCGCGACGAGATCGTCTTCCACGAGGTCTCCTTCCGCTATACTGCCGACGGGCAGGACGTCCTGCATGGTCTGAACCTGACGGTCCGCAAGGGCGAGATGGTGGCGCTGGTGGGGCAGACCGGCAGCGGCAAGAGCACCGTCGCGAATCTGCTGGCGCGCTTCTACGATCCCACCAGCGGCGCCGTCACCATCGACGGCGTGGACTTGCGGCAGGTGGACATCGGCGATTTCCGGAATCTGGTGGGCGTGGTCTCCCAGGATACCTTCCTCTTCAACACCACCATCGAGGAGAACATCCGCTACGGACGCCCCGAGGCCACCCACGAGGAGGTGGTGGAGGCAGCGCGCCAGGCAAAGGCGCTGGACTTCATCGAAGAACACCCCGATGGCTTCCAGCGGCAGGTCGGCGAACGCGGCGACCTGCTCTCCGGCGGCCAAAAGCAGCGCGTCGCCATCGCCCGCGCCATCCTGCGCAATCCGCCGATCCTGATTCTCGACGAGGCCACCAGCGCCCTGGATACCGTCACCGAACGGCTGGTCCAGGAGGCCCTGAACAACGTCATGAAGAACCGCACGGTCCTGGCGATCGCGCACCGTCTCTCCACCGTCCGCAGCGCCTCCTGCATCCTCGTGATGGAGGACGGCCGGGTCCTGGAGAAGGGCACCGACGCCGAGCTGCGCCAGAAGGGCGGCTTCTACAGCCGTCTGGCGCAGATGCAGTTCCAGGAGCAGCCCGAGGGCGACGCATTCGCCCGCCCCTGAGCGCCCGAAGACGCGATTTTCCCGAACTTTTCCACCCATCCACTCATCCCACCCATCCTCAGCAATTTCCCGTGCAGGGAAAGGAGACTCCCGCCATGGCCGACACCCTCGGACGCAAAAGCTATCTGACCCAGAACAAGGGCGACTATCCCGAAACCACCGATTTCTTCGGCATTCCCTACGTGAAGGTGGATGACCTGCGCTACGGCACCAACCCCCACCAGACCGCCGCCTACTACAAGCCCGCCTCCGCGGTGGATTGCGTCATCGGCGACATGAAGGTCCTCAAGACCGGCAAGAGCGGCCTCTCCCAGACCAACCTGGAGGACATCAGCTACTCCCTCAATATCGTCAAGTACTTCGACAAGCCCGCTTGCGCCTGCATGAAGCACGTGAATCCCTGCGGCGCCGCCGTCGCCACCGGCGCCGATACCCTGAAGGACGTCTACGTGAAGGCACGCGACTGCGATCCCCGCGCGGCATTCGGCTCCGTCATCGCCTTCAACCGCCCCGTGGACAAGGAGACCGCCCAGGAGATCATGGCCACTTTCGTGGAGTGCGTGGTCGCTCCCGCCTTTGACGAGGATGCCTTGGCGGTCTTCACCAATCCCGACGTGAAGCTCAACAAGCAGATCCGCATCCTCCAGTGCGGCGATCTGTCGAAGCTCCCCAAGTATGTGGGTGACGACGTCAGCGGCTGCCGCACCATGAAGGTGCTGGCCGACGGCTCCATCGTGGTGGCCGAGCCCCTGCTGACCAACATGCGCTCCGTGGCCGACCTGAAGGTCGCCACCGCCGACAGCAAGACTCTGGGTCATGTGGAGAGCACCGTCCAGGCCACCGAGCGCCAGAAGGAGGACCTCCTCACCGCGTGGTACATCAATATCTCCGTGCGCTCCAACGGCGTGGTCATGGTCAAGAATGGCGGCACCATCTGCGTGGGCACCGGCGAGCAGGACCGCGTGGGCGCCGTGGAGAAGGCCATCGAGAAGTTCCGCAAATACGAGGGCAAGGAGACCATCCAGGATTGCGTCATGGCGTCCGATGGATTCTTCCCCTTCTATGACGGCGTGGAAGTGGCCGCGAAGGCCGGCGTCACCGCCATCATTGCGCCCGCCGGCTCCATCAAGGACGCCGAGGTCATCCAGCGCGCCAACGAACTCGGAGTGGCACTCTATCACGCCCCCGAGCGCGTCTTCTCTCACCACTAAAGCCAGCCGCGGCGCCGCAGCAGCAAAAATGCGGCGCCCCGCCCACTCCCTCCGGCGACTCGAGGCTCCCGGAGGAGAGGGAGGAGGGCGGGGGGAGGCTTTTTCTCTCCCCGCCGCCGTCTTTGCGAATTTTCTGAACGCTATTGCATCCAATGGTCCAAAAGAAGGACAAATCGAAGAAGAACGCCCCCGAAGCCGAAGAGCCCGCAGTCGATGCGCCCGTGGAGGGCGCGGCGGCTGCTGCGTCTCCCGCGGAAGACCCCGAGTCCCTTGAGGCGGAGTCGTCGAGCGCCGAGGCGCCCGAGGCGCTGGCGGATTCCGGGGACTCCGGGGAGGGTCCTGGGGATTCGGGGGAGGGCGCGGACTCCTCCTCTGACGCCCTGCGGGATCTGTTGGAATCCAACTACATCCTCTATGCGTCCTATGTGAACAAGGACCGCGCCATTCCCGATGTGGACGACGGCCTCAAGCCCGTCCAGCGGCGCATCCTGCATACCCTCCAGACCATCGACGACGGCCGCCTCCACAAGGTGAACAGCGTGGTGGGCGAGACCATGAAGTACCATCCTCACGGCGACGCCTCCATCGGCGGCGCCTTGGTGGTGTTGGCCAACAAGGGCTATTTCATTGACAAGCAGGGGAATTTCGGCAATGCCATCACGGGCGACCCGCCGGCCGCCGGGCGTTATATCGAGTGCCGCCTCAATGCCTTCGGGCGCGAGGTCCTCTTCAATCCCGCGGTCACGGAATACGTGGATTCCTACGACGGCCGCAACCGTGAGCCCGTGGTGCTTCCGGCGAAGGTCCCCGCGCTCCTCATGCTGGGACAGGATGGCGTGGGCGTGGTCATCACCACCTGCATTTTCCCCCATAACTTCCAGGAGCTCCTCCAGGCGGAGATCGCCATCCTGAAAGACGAGCCCTTCCAGGTGCTCCCCGACTTCCCGCTGGGCGGCATCATGGACGCCTCCGGATACGACGACGGCCTGGGTTCCATTGTGGTGCGCGCGCGCATCGAGGCCGAGGGGGATAAGAAGGTCATCATCAAGGAACTCCCCGCGTATTCCGACACGGAGACCCTCATCGCCTCCATCGAACGCGCGGTCCGCTCCGGAAAGCTGAAGGTCACCGCCATCAATGACTTCAGTGCCTCCGAGGTCCATATCGAGATCACGCTGCAGCGCGGCGTCTATGCCGAGGAGACCATCCAGGCGCTCTACGCCTACACCGAGTGCCAGAAGACCCTCCATTCCAAGCTCACCGTCATCCAGGACAACCAGCCCCGACGCCTGACGGTCAGCCAGGTCCTCCGACGGAATGTGGAGCGGCTGCGCGCCATCCTGAAGGCGGAGCTGGAGCTGGATTTGAAGAACGAGCTGGAGTCCATCCAGAAGCTCTCCCTGGAACGCATCTTCATCGAGAACCGCATCTACAAGCGCATCGAGAAGTGCGCCAGCATCCCGAAGATCCAGGAGGCGGTCAAGAGTGGCCTGGAGCCCTTCCGGCAGGAGCTGGTGCGCGATGTGACCGACGAGGATGTGAATCGGCTCCTCCAGATCCCCATCCGGCGCATCTCCCTCTATGATCTCGAGAAGAACCGCCAGGAGGTGGAGGCCATCCAGAAGGCGATGGCGGTCACCAAGGAACACCTGGCGCATCCCGTGGAATACGCCATCGAATACCTCCAGGGACTCCTGGCAAAATACGGTCCGCTCTATCCCCGCCGGACACAGATTGTGGGAATCCAGCAGGTGAATCGACGGGAGATCGCGCGCCGTGACGTGAAGGTCTATCACGACCGCGTCAATGGCTTCGTGGGCACTTCCGTAAAGTCCTCCAGCAAGGACGCCGAGCCCATTCTCTGCACCGAGTTCGACCGCCTCCTCGCCATCAAGGGCGACGGCACCTGCCAGGTCATCGCCGTGGAGCCCAAGACCTACGTGGGAACCACGAAATACCTCTTCCTCTACGATAAGGACCAGGTCTATTCCATCCTCTACCGCAACAAGAAGGAGGGCACCTGGTTCGCAAAACGCTTCCAGGTGGGCACCTACATCCTCTCCCGGGAATACCATCTCATCCCCGAAGACTGCATCATCGAGGCACTCTATACCCGCGCCGGCGTCGTGGTCTCCCTGGAACTGGCGACCAGCCGCCGACGCGCATTCCAGGATATCCGGGTCGAATTCGACCAAATCCCCCTCCGTGGACGCGAATCCCGCGGATGCAAGCTCACACACTATCAGGTGGTGAAGGTGAATCTCCTCGAAAAAGGCGGCGCCCCCGCCATCGCCGAAAAGAAACCCGAGGAACCCACCACCCCGGCGCCAAAGCCGGAAACCCCCGCCGCGCCGGCGCCCGCGAAGCCGGCCGAAGTGGCGCCCGCCGTAGCGCCTGGCGAAGAGGCGCCCGCCGAAGAGGCGCCCGCAGCAGCGCCAGCGAAGCCTGGCGAAGAGGCGCCCGCCGAAGAGGCGCCCGCAGCGCCTGCCGAAGAGGCGCCCGCAGCAGAGCCCGCTGAAGAAGAGGCGCCCGCGCAGCCACGACCCAAGTTCCACCAGGATGACCTGCCATTTTTCCTGTAAGGGAAAGGTGGGTTGATAGGCGGGGTACCCAAAGGACGGGGGGCTCGCGCCCCCCGTTCCCCCCCCCAGCGTAGTTGCCCAGGGGCAGCGGGGGGGCGGGGGCGGCGCCCCCGTCCTTTGGGTATTCCGAATGATCCGCTATGCCTGCGCCCCCCGCGCACCGCAGCATAGTTGCCCAGAGCCAGCGGGGGTACGGGGGCGGCAGCCCCCGTCCTTTGGGTATTCCGAATGATCCGGCAGCTTATCTTTGGCTAGTGCTGTTTTTCTCCTGCCCCAGGGTTTGTGCGCGTTGGCAGAGCTCTGCGATAAGGTCGTTTAGCGCGAGGCAGTTTTGGCGGAATTGGTGTGCCACGGTTGGGTCTTTGCGCATATCCCGCGTGGAAAGCGCGGGGGTATTGTGGAATCCGGAAAGCAATAGCATTCGATCGGCGGCGAGTTCCCGGGAGTCTTCCGCCGAAGGATCGTAATACGGGGGCAATTGGCAAGGCAGAACCTTTATGAAGTGTGTCTCGGGGGCTGCCTTTAGGCGCCGAAGGAGTTCCCGCTCGCCGGGCGAAATGAAGCCGCTCACGGGGATCGCGCCGCGTTTTGCGCGTGCAACAATTGCCGCAATCGCCTCTTCGTGTTCGGCAAGGGTCTTTCGCAGAGTCAGCCGAACGTGGAAAAGGAAGGGTGAGGCCAGAAGGGTCAGATTGCCGATGCCAGACCATCGGTGCGCGGGATCAAGCACCGGATGGCGAAAATTCGCAAAGCACCGAAAGCGGTCGGGGTGTTCGCGCTTCCAGATTGCGCGTGCGGGATTCAGGCGGATGTAGTGGCGGATTGCCTTGAGTTGTCGCGCATCGAAGGAGATTTCGATGTAGGCGCGACGGTCGAAATGCAGTGGAGAGGCTTGTTGCGGGGGGAATTTCGCAGGAAGGGTTTCCACGTAGTTGCCATTCCAAGAGCAGATTTCTTCGGTGCGGGTGTAGGAGCGTTCCAGGACCTCCTTCAGAAGCTCTGCCGGGGGAATGGCGGAGTGCCCTAGCGCCTCAGAGGCCCAGGAGGTCTCTATGGCCTCGATAAGCACGAAGCTGAACCACAGGGGGTTGAAGGAGCGGGAAAGCTCGTAGTTGGCGATCAACAGGAGGTGAATGTGATCCGGCATGATCACATTGTTCGAGAGCGTTAGGTAGGGAAAGGCAGAATGGATGGCGAGGAGGATCTCCAGCGCGGACTTCCCCGGCGGCAAAAGCGCCGGCGCGTGCTTCGCATCAATGAGCTGCGAAAGCGCCGCAGGACGCCCCGCTAGCGTTAGCGTGATAAAGAAGAACTGCTTCCCATGATGGCGGAATCTCATTTTCATGATCCACACCTTACCCAGGGAGGCGCTTTTTGCCCGCAGCAAGGCCAGATTTATAGAAGAATATGCATTTTCCGCAAGAAGGAGGCCCTCTTATCATGCGGGATACCCAAAGGACGGGGGCGCCGCCCCCGTACCCCCGCGGTTTTTCTAGATATTCTTCGCAGTAGCCGCCCCCGTACCCCCGCGGTTTTCTAGATATTCTTCGCGGCAGCCGCCCTCAA
>CAVDSU010000055.1:0-13708 GCA_963611685.1 bacterium | reverse complement strand
GTACCGCCGCCAGGCGGAAGGGCGCCTGCGGCGCCGCTTTCCCCTACTCCCTACTCCCTACCAGCTAATTCGGTTGGGCGGCTATTTCCGGTGTCCGCGATACCATCCCCAGGCGCACCAGAGGATTGCGGCGATGGCGCCGGCTGCGTAAGCGGCGGGCAGTGGCAGTCCGAATCCGGCGGGTCCGTGGTGTGCGGGGGAGGTCCAGAGGATATACGTCACGCAGATAAAGGTAATGAATGCGCAGGGGAGCAGAGTGATCCAGGCGTTCTTCTTTTGTTTCCAGAGCCAGACGGAGGTCGCCAGGAGGGTAAAGACCGCCAGCATCTGGTTTCCCCAGGCGAAGTAGTTCCAGAGGAACCCGAAGGACTTCGCGCTCTGGTTGGACCACCAGAGCAGTCCGCAGATTGCGGCGATGAGGGGGAAGCAGATTGCCAGTCGTTTCACCAGGGAGGTCTGGTCGATATGGAAGACCTCCGCCAGGCTCAAGCGGAGGCTGCGCATGGCGGTATCGCCGGAGGTGATTGCCAGGATGATGACGCCCAGCAGCGTGACGTTGCCCAGCTTGCTTCCCAGGAAGAAGGTCACGATCTTCTGCATCACGGTGGTGGTATTGATGTCGAAGGTCTCGGGGAAGAGGTTGTAGATGATGTATCCGCCGGCGGCCCAGATCATGGCCACGATGCCCTCCAGGATCATCATGCCGTAGTAGGTGGCGCGTGCCTCGCGCTCGGTGGACATGGTGCGCGCCACGATGGGCGACTGTGTGGCATGGAAGCCGGAGAGGATTCCGCAGGCGATGGTGACGAAGAGCACGGGGATCACGGGATAGGTAGCGCGGAAGGAGCGGAACTGTTCCAGCAGCGTGGGCGTGGCGATGAAGATCTCCTCGTTATAGAACGAGTGGTATCCCAGGATCGACACCAGCAGTCCCAGGGTGCCCAGCAGCAGGATTCCGCCGAAGACGGGGTAGAGCTTCCCGATGATCTTGTCCACGGGGAAGAGCGTCGCCACGACGTAGTAGACGAAGATGCACGCCGTCGCGATCCAGAAGACATGGGATCCCTGGATCATGAGCGTGAAGAGATTTGCGGGGATGTTGATGAAGACCGCCACCACCAGCAGCAACAGCAGGGTCATGAAGACCGAGAAGACGGCGTAGACGCCGGAGCCCAGGGACTCCCGGATCATTCCCGGGAGATTCGAGCCGTTGCGGCGCAACGACATCATTCCCGACGCAAAGTCGTGGACGGCGCCGCCCAGGATGTTTCCCAGAGGAATGATGAGGAAGACGCAGGCGCCGAACTTGATGCCCAGGATCACGCCGATGACGGGTCCCACGCCGGCGATATTCAGCAGCTGGATCAGCATATTCTTCCAGCCGGGCATGACGATGAAGTCCACGCCGTCCTTATGGGTCACTGCGGGGGTCATGCGGTCATCGGGCGCCAGGATTCCCTCCACGTATTTGCCGTAGGTGTAGTATCCGCCAATCAGCATCGCGATGCCAAAAAGAAAGAAAAGCATAAACCGGAACGACTCCTAGTTGGGAAGGGAACGACGAAATCCGGGAAAGCCCGGGAAACTCTGTGTGTGGGTGGCTGCGCCGTGCCTGGCGTGCGGCCGATTGTTTTATTCCGCCAGTGCCGTCAGTCCCGCGGCGCATGCGGCGCGGACGATGTCATTGGGTGCGAAGCCCTGGAATTCCAGGGAGCGCTGTCCCTCCGCCAGGTGTTCGAATCGGATGGTGAGGCAGCGTGGGGACTCCAGGAGTCCGGCGATTTGCTCGGGCCACTCCACCAGCGTGATGGCGTTAGGCTGGAAGAGGAATTCATCGATGCCGAAGGCCAGAGCGGACTGTTCGTCACCGATGCGGTACATATCCAGGTGGTAGAGGAATTTTCCGTCGGGCCGGCGGTATTCCTGTGCCACGGTGAAGGTCGGGCTTGTGACGGCCTCGGTGATGCCCAGTCCCCGGGCGATGCCGCGGGAGAGGACCGTCTTTCCGCAGCCCAGATCGCCGATCAACGCGACCACCATTCCGTCCTGAAGGATGGAGGCCATGGCCATTCCCATGGCGAGGGTCTTTTCGTCACTGTCACTGAAATACTTTGGCATACTTGGAAAAAAGGAGTAACTCCCCAGAGGGAAAATGCGTTCTTTGGAAGATTCCGGTAAGATAATTCTCCTCCTGTGCTCCGTCGCGCGCGCACGCGAGATGCACGAAAACGCCGCCGCGAGAAAATGGCGTTTCTTCTCGCGACGGCGTGGAGGGATGAGTGGGATGCGTTTTCTTCTTATCGTCCGGGTGTCGGGGGTGTTTTGGGGTGGAAGCGTCGGAGTCGGAGGGCATTTCCGACGACCAGGAGGGAGCTCACCGACATCGCGGCTGCGCCGGTCCAGGGAGGAATGCTGGCGCCCCAGTGGGAGAAGAGCCCGGCCGCCAGGGGGATCGCCAGCACATTGTAGCAGAAGGCCCAGCAGAGATTCTCGCGGATCACGCGGAGCGTCGCCAGGGAGAGCCGCCGTGCGGTGGCCACCACGGGGAAGGAGGGATTCAGGAGAATCACCTCGGCGGTATCCAGCGCCACGTCGGTGCCCGCGCCCATGGCGACGCCCACATGCGCGGAGGCCAGCGCCGGCGCGTCGTTGACGCCATCGCCAACCATGGCAACCAAATGCCCCTCCCGCTGCCAATTCTTGATCCACTGCGCCTTGTCCTGCGGAAGCAACCCGCCCTCCGCCTGATCCAACGGCAACGCCTGCGACAACGCCTGCGCCGCCTGGCGGCGGTCGCCGGTGAGCATGACGCAGGCGGTCCCGGAGTCCTTCAGGTCCAGGAGGGTCTCCCGCGCCTGTGGCTTCAGGGTATCGCTCATCCAAAAGACCGCCAGGAGCTCCTTCTGGGAGAAGAGATAGAGCGGCGTGGATGCGGCATTGCCTCCGGCCTCGGGCGCCTCCGCGGGCAATTCGATTCCCGCCTCCCGGAGCATCCGCGCATTTCCGCAGCCCAGGATGCGCCCGCGGATCTTCCCGGTGACGCCGCGCCCCGGGTGGTTCTGGAAGTCGGTGACGCCGGAGAGCTCCAGGGAGAGCTCCTCCGCGCGGCGAACCAGTGCGCGTCCCAGGGGATGCTGGGAGCCCTGTTCCAGAGAGGCCGCCACCTCCAGGAGGCCCTCCTCGTCTCCGTCGGGAGAGGCCGGCACAATGCGCTCCAGGGCGGGTCGGCCCTCGGTCAGGGTGCCGGTCTTGTCCAGCACCACGGTGTCCACCCGGCTGAGCTCCTCCAGGGCAGTGGCATTCTTGAAGAGGATTCCGTGCCGCGCGCCCACGCCGGTGCCCACCAGAATCGCCACGGGGGTGGCCAGTCCCAGCGCGCAGGGACAGGAGATCGCCAGGACAGTGACGGCGTAATCCAGGGCGAGCGTCCAGGGATGCCCCGTCAGCAGCCACCCCAGGAGCGTCGCGAGGGACGCCAGCAGGACCGCGGGCACGAAGACCGCGCAGACGCGGTCGGCCAGCCGCGCGATGGGCGCCTTGGAGCTGCCCGCCTCCACCACCATGGCGATGACCTTTCCGAAGAGGCTCTCTTCGCCGGCGGCGCGCACCTTGATCTCCAACAGGCCATCCTGGTTCAGGCTGGCACCCAGCACTTCGTCACCAGGGCCCTTCTCCACCGGCATCCACTCGCCCGTGATTGCGGACTGGTCCACGGTGGAGTGTCCCAAGACCACCTGCCCATCCGCGGGAATCATGGCGCCGGGGCGCACCCGGCAGAAGTCGCCGCACTGGAGCTTTTCGGGAGAGACCTCCTCCTCGGTGCCATCGGACTTCACCCGAATCGCCTGGCGCGGCGAGCGCTCCCGAAGCGCCTGCAATTCGCCAGCCGCCCTCCCCCGCGCACCGCCCTCCAGCCACTTTCCCAAAGAAACCAGCGTCAAGAGCATGGCGGGCGTCTCGAACATGATGCCCTTCCAGGAGCCCCCACACGCCACCGCATTAACCAACCGCACCAACGGATACACAAAGCCCGCCCCCGCCGCCAACGCAACCAGGCTCTCCATCGTCGGCACCAGCCGAAACAACGACTTCACCCCACGGAGGAACTTCCCCCGATTCAGCCACAAGACCGGCAACACCAACACAAACTGAATCCCCACCGATACCCAGGGATGCTCCGAAAACCACTGCGGCAATACCCCGAACATCCCGCCCATGGACAACACGCATACCGGCAACGCAAAGGCCAGCGACCACAAAAAGACCCGCAATAACTCCCGGCTCTCCTGCTCCGGAGAAGGCAACTCGCCCGCGCCGTCCAACAACACACAGCCATACCCCGCTTCCGTCACCGCACGAACCACACGCTCCACACAAGCGATATCCTCCGATTCCAACAACAACAGGTGATTCACTAAATCCACCTGAACCTTGCGGACCCCCACAACACGCGACGCCGCCTTCTGAACATGACCCTGGCATACAGCACACTGCATGCCCTGTATGGAAAAACGAAAAAGCATACCTAAAAAAGAAAAAGAAAAGCAGAACGCGCCACGCCAACTCACGCACGCGGAATCCCCAAACGGAAAAACGAGCAGCCTTGCCTTGCCCCACAAGGCAAACCTCCATAATGTAGCCCCTCGCCAGCCCCTCAAAACAAACAATTGAGGAAATACTCAACTAATGAACAAGCAAAGAGCCCCGGCGCGCAGAGCGTTTCGTTGCGTGCCGGGGCTTTTTTTGGGGGGGTGTGGGTCGTCTCGTTCTCGTGTGGCGTGTGTGCTTTCCGAGCGTCGTGCCAAGCGTCTTGCTTATTCTTCCGTAGCGATGCCGCCGGCATTACCGAGATAGCTTCCGCGTTTCGGGGGTTGTGGGCGGACCTTGATGCCGCGTGGGCGGACATTTTCCTTTCCGAAGAGTTTTGCCAATGCGGCGAGGAAGCGTTCGCTGGACTTCACGGTGAGTCCCTGTCGTTTAAAGAAGAGGCATTCGCCGTTTTCCAAGCGGACTCCGACATGGATTTCGGCGGGTCCGTGGTGTCGGGAGCACAATTGGAGGAAGAGCGCCATTTTTTCCTGCGTGGCGTCCTTTTCGTCGATAGTGAGAGAGATCTTCGAGGTAAAGAACTCCGCGGCGTGGTCCATGGGGATGAGCTTATTGACGCGGAGTTTCAGGGTGGAGGAGTTCTCTTCCTCCTCCTTGGTGGCGATGCCCTCCACGATGGCGATGCTTCCCCCCTCGAGGAGTTCCGGGTAGTTCTTCAGAGTGCTTTCGTATTCCCGATTGAAGAGCAGCGCCTCGTAGGAGGCCTCGCGGCTTTCCAGCGTAAGGATGGCGAAGGGCTTCTGGCTCTTCTTGGAGATCTTCTTCACGCAGTGTGCGATGTATGCGCCGGTGCGGAAGACCACCTCCTTGTCGGGAGGCGGCAGCGACGGCAGATCCACCAAGTCATCGATCTGGTAGGTCTCGATGCGCTCGCGCTCCTTGTCGATGGGGTGTCCGGAGACGAAGAATCCCAGGAGCTCCTTCTCGAATTCCAGGAGGGCCTCCAGGGGGAGTTCCTGGTAGCCGCGGTAGAGGTCCTCGTCGTCCTCCTTGTTGCCGGGATTCATGGCGGCGAAGAAGTCCAGCTGGCCGCTCTTGCGGTCGGCGCGGGCCTCCGCGCTGCGGCTCAGGACGCGTTCGATGGACACCAGGAGCTCTTCGCGGCGATGTCCGAAGCAATCCAGGGCGCCGGAGCGCACCAGGGCATCCAGGAGACGGGCGCTCACGCCCTCCACGCGTTCGCAGAGATCCACCATGCCCTTGAAGGGCCCGCCGGCCTTTCGCTCCTTCAGGATGGTCTCCACAATGCCGCCGCCCACGCCCTTGATGGCCGCCAGGCCGAAGCGGATATCCTTTCCGCTGACGGAGAAGGACTTTCCGCAGACATTGATATCCGGCGGAAGGATCCGGATTCCCATCTCGCGGCACTCCTTGAGGTAGAATGCCATCTTTTCGGAATTGGAGAGTTCGCTGGTCAGCACGGCGGCCATGAAGGCGGCGGGGTAATTCGCCTTCAGGAATGCGGTGCGGTACGTCAGCAATCCGTAGGCGGCGGAGTGGCTCTTGTTGAAGCCGTAGCCGGCGAACTTGAGGATCTTGGTCCAGATGTTCTCGGAGATCTCGTTGCTGATGCCATGGTCCAGGCAGCCCTGCTGGAAGCTGACCTTCATCTTCTCCATGACCTTGATCTTCTTCTTGCCAATGGCACGCCGGAGAATGTCGGCCTGCCCCAAGGTGAAGCCCGCCACCACCTGCGCCACCTGCATGATCTGCTCCTGGTAGAGCATGATGCCGTTGGTCTCGGCCAAAAGCGGCTCCATCTCGGGCACATCGTAGTCCATGGGGATGCGCCCCTCCTTGCGCCCCAGGAAATCGGGAATGAATTCCATGGGACCGGGTCGGTAGATGGCGATCAGGGCGATGATGTCCTCCAGCCGCGTGGGCCGCCACTTTCGGCAGAGCTCCTGCATTCCGCCGGATTCCAGCTGGAAGACCGCGATGGTCTTCCCCTCGCTCAAGAGCTGGTAGGTCTTGGGATCGCCCTCGGGGATGTCGTTGGAGAGGATCTTGATGCCGGCGGACTCCTCCACCAGATCCAGGGCGTCCTGGATGAGCGTGAGGGTCTTGAGCCCCAAAAAGTCCATCTTCAGCAGCCCCAGGGATTCGCAGGGGATTGCGGAGAACTGCGTGATGGGCTCGTCTCCGGCGCCGCGCGCGATGGGCGCCACCTCCGCCACCGGCATGTCGCCGATGATGACGCCGGCGGCGTGGATGGACATATTTCGGTTCAGGCCCTCCAGCACCTTGGCGTATTTCCAGAGCTCCTGGCACCAGGGCTCCGACTCGATCTTCGCCTTCAACTCCGCATTGGGAGGGTACTTCATCTTCTCGTTGCCATTCAGCGCGATGTCCAGGGTCATCTTGGGATCCGCGGGAATCAGCTTCGCGAACTGCGCGCCCTCGTCGTAAGAACGACCCATGGCACGCGCCACATCCTTCACCACCTGCTTCGCCTTCAGAGTGCCGAAGGTGCCGATCTGCACCACGCGGTCCGCGCCATACTTGGAGCGGACGTATTCGATCACCTCGTGGCGGCGGCGTTCGCAGAGGTCGATGTCGAAATCGGGAGGCGAGACTCGTTCGGGATTCAGGAATCGCTCGAAGAGCAGATTATAGCGGAGGGGATCGATATGCGTGATGCCGATGAGGTATGCCACCAGGGAGCCTGCGCCGGAGCCGCGGCCGGGCCCCAGGGGCACGCCGATCTTCGCCGCATAATGCAGGAAGTCCCACACCACCAGGTAGTAGCTAATGAATCCCATGCGCTTGATGATCCCGATCTCGTAGTTCATGCGATCCAGGATCTTCTTGCGCTCCTCGGTGATTTCATCCTTGTCGGGATCAAAGTGATAGCGCCATTGGAGGCCGTCGTGGCAGAGCTGTCGGAGGTGTTCTTCGCGGACCTGGTCGGGATCCTTTCCCTCCACGGGCGGTTCGGGATACGCGGGGTAGTGGTTGGCGTGGTCGGCCTCCACGGTGGGCAGATGCACGTGGCAGCGGCTGGCGATCTCCACGGTATTGCTCATGGCCTCGGGAATGGCGGGGAAGAGCTTCGCCATCTCCTCCTGGCTCTTGAAATAGAACTGGTCCGTGCCGAAGCGCATGCGCTTGGAATCCAGGATGGTGGTCTGGGTGCCGATGCAGACCATCAGATCCTGCGCCTCGGCGTCCTCCTGCCGCAAGTAGTGGGAGTCGTTCGTGACCACCATGCCGATGCCCAGCTTGTTGGCCAGGGCGATCAGCCGGTCGTTGATGGCGTGCTGGTCTTCCAAGCCGTGGTCCTGCAGCTCGATGTAGTAGTGCTTTTCGCCCAGAAGGTCCCGATAGCGCCGCGCCACCTCCTCCGCCTCTTTGTCGTAGTTGCGCAGCAGCAGCTTCTGCACCTGGCCCGAAAGGCAGGCGGACAGCACGATGACGCCGTCCTTGTGCTTCTGCAGCAGGTCGAAGTCGATGCGGGGCTTTCCGTAGAAGCCCTTCAGCCAGGCCTCCTGGGAAAGATGGCACATGTTCACGTAGCCCTGGCGATTCTCCGCCAGCACCACCAGGTGGAAGCGGTCCTTGTTGGCCTCGGAGAAGGAGTGGTCCAGATGGCTTCCGGCCGCCACGTAGAATTCGCAGCCGACGATGCCGTTGAGCTCCGCCGGGTGCTCTTTGTCGTGGGCGAGGGCCTCGCAGGTGGTCGTGAGGGCATAGACGCCGCTCATGGTGCCGTGGTCGGTCAAGGCCACGGCAGGCATGCCGAATTTCACCGCCTGTTTGACAATGGAGGAGACCGACTCCGCGCCATCCAGGAGGCTGTAGTCGGAGTGGACGTGCAGATGCACGAAGGGAGGGGTAGTCATAAGGGAGGAAGGAGAATATTCTTAGGAAGGGGGATGCGGGGCGGGTTGCCCTGGGACGAGAAAGCCCGGATGGTCCAGCGGATAAACGACTGGTCCTTCCGGGCCTGATACAACTGGGGAACCCCGGTGGATTCCCGCCACGAGGGGAGCAGCGCAATGACTCCCGCCCCCTCTTTCTGCACGGCGCCGACGGCGAGAGTCCGCCGCCTTCCTGCGCTAGTTAGAACGTCCGGGAATGACGTTGAAGTTCGTCGAAGGAGCGCGGGGGGTGTTGCGCAGCTTGAGATCCAGCTTGCGGTACTCCAGGGCCTCGTCCACCATCTCGGCGGGCATCTTCCAGCACTCGTTCACGTAGACCCAGCCGCGGGGGAGATTCTGCTCGAACTGCTTCTGCTGCTTCTGCTTGGTCAGGGCGGCGATGGCCTCCTCGCGCTTCAGCTCGGCGCGCTGGATGAGGATGTGCTTGTCCACTTCCTTCTGGCGGGCCTCCTGGTTGAGCTTGGCGTCGAAGCGGGGGCGGAGCAGGTCCGGGAGATCGTCCAGATTCAGCATGTCGCGGCCAATCCAGATCTTGTAGGCGCCGGCGCCGGTGCGGAAGGTGCCGCGGTAGGTGCGGCGGGGCTCATTGCCGTGCGCGAAGCGGATCTCGACGGTCTCGCCCTCCTTGTAGAGGGGATACTTCTCGATGGCGTCCTTGATCTCCTGCTGCACGATGGACTCGCGGTCCACGTAATACTCGGGATTGGCGTCGATCTCATTGCGCGCCTCCTCCCAGAGTTCGGCACGGGAGCGCACATCCACGCGGGCGGGGACATTGCGGTTCATGCTGATGGAGTCGGACTCCTTGCCGCCGAAGCGATTCGTCACTGCGGCGCGGATCTTGTTGCGGTCCAGCCTGAATTCGGGGAGGGACTCTTCCTTCTGCTGCGGGGGAGTCATGCCGGGGCCATAGTAGGCGAAGTCGCCGCCATTCCGATTCTTCCCCTGCTCCTCGTACTTCTTGCGATACTCGGCCTGCTGGTTCTCGACCTGCTGGAAGATCTCCTTGGTGATCTCCTGGATGCGGCGCTCATTCCAGGTGGCGTCGTAGCGGGACTTCTTGGGGGCCGCCTGCAGCGTGAATGCGAGTGCCATCATCATGGCGACCGCGGTCAGGAGGGAGAACTTCTTCATAGTTATAGTTTGCGGAGGGAGGGAGGGGAAAAAGGGTGGTTTTCAGGCACGCGCGCGGGGCGTCGCGCCGGGTTCAAAAGGAGAGTCAGAACGCCGGGTACTATAGCGTTCAAGGGGGCTTTTTCCAAGAGTGGGCGGTGGGGGTGTCGTTCAGGCAAGGAGGTCTCCGACGACCCGGTCATCCAAGAGCAGTCCCTCGGGGGTGGGCGACAGCCGGCCGTCCCGCCAGGCCAAAAGGCCCTCCTGGAGCAAGGCACGGCATTCGGGGAGAGTCAGAACGTCGTCCTCCAAGGAGAGGCCGGTGGCCTCCCGGAGTTCGCCTGCACTCCAGCCCTCCACCGTCCGCATCCCAAATGCCAGGATCTCGCGGCGACGCGCCTCCTCGGGGAGGGAGTCCACCTGCGGCGGCGCATCCCGGAGCCAGTCGCTAAGCCGCGGGGGATTGTCGCGGCGGTCGGCGCCATCGAAGGAGACCGCGGCGGGGCCGCAGCCCAGGTAGGTCTGGCCATGCCAGATCTCCCAGTTGTGCCGACAACGCTTGCCCTCCCGCGCAAAATTCGCGATCTCGTAGCGCATTAGCCCCGCGCCCCCCAGAATCCGGTCATTTTCCTGCCAGCATTCCCAAAAGAGCTCCTCGTCCTCCTGGTAATGCTCCGACAGCCGTCGAGCCAGCGCCGTGCCCTCCTGCACCATGAGGCTGTAGCAGGAGAGGTGGTCCGGAGAGAGCGACAGCGCGCGGCGCAATTCCTCCCGCCATTGGGAGGCGTTCTCGCCGGGAATGCAGTAGATCAAGTCGAGATTCAGGGAAGCGAGCCCCCGTGCGCGCGCCTCGGACACCAGGGCTGGCAGGCGTTCCAGGCTCCCGCGCCGTCCGATGGCGGCGCGCAGCGCGGGATCGAAGGCCTGTACGCCCAGGCTCAGGCGGTTCACTCCCCCCGAAAGCAACGCGTCGAGACGCTCCGAATCGAGGGAATCGGGATTTGCCTCGCAGCTCCATTCGCAGTCGGGAAGCAGCGAAAAATGGTCCCGGACGGAAGACAGCAGCCGCGCGAGCTCCGCGGAAGAGAGCGCCGAGGGCGTCCCGCCGCCGAGGAAGACCGAGCGAAGTGGCTCGCATTCCCCCTCGTATCGCCGGAATTCCTCCTCGAGATGGCACAGGTATGCCTCCCGCTCCGCCAAAGTGGAATCCCCCTGAGACGCAAATGCGCAATAGTCGCACTTTCCGCCCTGGCAGAAGGGGACGTGGATATAGAGCGAGCGGTAGGGCTGCTTCATGGAACGCGGCTCCCGGGCGGGTCCTCAGACCGTGTATCCCGGCGGAAGAGCCGGCCGCACCTTCAGGGTCTTGGCGTGGGCAATCGTCACGGTGCCTGCCGGCACATGGTGGGGCTTCGAGACGTCCTTTGCCAGGCAGCAGTCCACAGGCACCCTCCCCGCCTGGCGCGCCTTGCTGTGGTAGGCGGCAATGGCGGCGGCCGCCTCCAGCAATGCGCGGGTGGGCTCCTCGCCCTCGGGCCCCCGAAGCAGCACGTGGCTGCCGGGGGCGCCGCTCAGATGGAACCAATGGTCCGTCTGCTTGGCAACCCGGAAGCTCACCAGGTCGTTGTCCACGTCGGTCTTTCCCGCCATGGCGCTCCATCCGTCGCCCAGGTCGTAGGTCCAGTATTTGGGAGTGATCTCCTTGCGTTCCACCATAAAAAAAACTCGAATTCCTTGAAAGACAGTCTGTTGTGCCGGGGGTCCTCGGTTCACCAGAGGGGCATTCCCACCAGGCGCCGACGATCGGCGTGTCCGAAGAGATGCTCCTCCATGGGCATGGCGCGGTTGTCGCCCACCAGGTAGACGTGTCCCGGCGGGACGACCCGCGGCGGGAGATTCCACGTGCAGGGGGTGAGGCGGTTCCAGTATTGCGTGGACTCCTCTCCATCCACGAAGAGTCGCCCGTTCCGGAACTCCACCGTCTGGCCCTCCAGCGCCACCACGCGCTTGAAATACATGACCTTCTGACCGTGGTAGCGCACGGCGGCCACATCGCCCACGCGGGGGTCCCGAAACCAGTAGACGGGGTGCCAGATCACGAGGAACTCCCGTTCCGCGTAGGTCGGCACCATGCTGGCGCCGTGGGTGAATGCGGGGGTCGCCACGAAGCGCACCACCAGGAAGGTGCCCAGTGCCAGCAGTGCCAGGCGGATCCAGAATGCGCGGTCCAATCGCGGCGCCAAGAAGCGCGCCAGAGGCCCCCGGTCGTCGGGCTCGCCCTTTCCCTGCAGCAATTCGCGAAGATCCATGGCGTCACTCCTCCTCGGAAGAATCCTCCACCACCATGCGCATGCGCTCCTCCACCGTGGGCTCGCCGTGGATCTGCACGCTCTGGGCGATGCCGGCAAGCATCATGGTCCCCAGCATGAAGGAGCCGCCGTAGCTCACGAAGGGCAGCGGGATTCCCACGATGGGTGCGGCGCCCATGGTCATGGAGAGATTGATGATCACGTGCGTGGCAAAGAAGACCGCCACGCCGGTTGCCAGCGCGCAGCCCAGGCGGTCCCGCGCAGTGATTGCGGTTCGGCAGAAGCACAGGAAGAGCACGGCGAAGAGGATGATCAGCGCGCCGCCCCCCAAAAAGCCGGTCTCCTCCGCAATGACGGAGAAGATGAAGTCGGTGGGGGCGATGGTCTTGGGGAGGTATCCCAGCACGTGCTGCGTGCCCTCCAGGTAGCCCTTCCCGAACATTCCGCCAGAGCCCACCGCCAGCATGCTCTGCACCGCATTCCAGTCGTCACGGGGCTTCTTGCCGTCCTCCGTGGAAAGGAATTCCTCTACCTTCTCCTGGAGACGCTCACCCGTCGACTGCGGCAATGCCAGGGACGCCACGCGGCAGAGGCTCCGGGAGGGCGCCGCCAAAAAGACCTTCACGCGCTCCTGCTGGTAGTGGCTCAAATGGGAGAAGGCCAGCGGCAGCGCCAAGGCAACGAAAAGCCCCCCCAACACAAACCAGCGCTTCCGCAAGCCCGTCAAGAACGCCAGCGACAGCGTCACGGGAAGGAAGACCAGCGCCGTGCCCATGTCGGGCTGCAGGCAAATCAGGAAGAAGGGCACCGCCGTGACCGCAAAGAGCACCAGCGGCGGAAGCCACTCTCCCCACCGGCTGTTGCGCAGCACGGGACGAGTCGCCAGCCAGGACAAAAAAAGGAGCGTCAGGGGCTTCGCCAACTCCACGGGCTGAAGATACCCCACTCCCGGCACCCGCAGCCACCCGCGCGTGTTGTTCAAGGTCCGCCCAAAGACCAGCACCGACAGCAACAGCAGGAGCCCCAACAAATAGAACCAGTGGCTCTTTCGGCAGAGGAAATGGTAGTCCGTGGCCGCCGTGACCGCGTAGAGACAACTCCCCAACACAATCCAGGCGACCTGGCGATGCCACTTGCCCGCCAAATCGCCACCGACCTCGGCGCCCGCACTGTAAATGAACGCCACCCCCACCAATAACAACAACGACTCTACCCCCAACGCCAAATAGTCCGCACGGAGCCACTCGCGGCCCGCTACGGAATCCATGCGCTGGAAGGAAGAGAAAAACACCGGAAAAGCCCCAAAAAAACAAGGAGAAAGGAGGAGGGAGCCCCCACCCCCAAAAAAAGGAGGAAGGAGGAAGGAGGAAGGAGGAAGTGTGGCCACTCTGCAGTGGGCCTTGGCGCCCGCTGCGCAAGCGCCAAACCGCCGGCGGCGCCAAAGTGCGCCGCAAATACCGCCGCCATGCGGGGCGGAATGGCGCCGCAGTGCGCAGTAGGCAAAACGCTTAGTTTGCGCTTTTCCCGAAAAGGCGCCGGCTTTTCCGCGGCAGCTCGCCGCCGCGCTACCAGCACCGCCGCGCCAGCGGCGGAATGGCGCCGCAGTGCGCAGTAGGCAAAACGCTTAGTTTGCGCTTTTTCCAAAAAAGCGCCGGCTTTTCCGCGGTAGCTCGCCGCGCTACCAGTACCGCCCCATGCGGCGGAATGGCGCCGCAGGCACCTTGTAGACTAGCCACTAGCCGCTAGGGGCTAGCCACTAATTCCGGGGGCACGGGGGGCGCAGCCCCTCCGTCCTTT
>CAVDSU010000054.1:0-13816 GCA_963611685.1 bacterium | reverse complement strand
GTCAAAACCAGACATTTTTATCTGATAATCTTGGACAATCCTAGACAGTTATGCCTGCCCCCTGGGGGTATCAACTTGATGCGACTGGTCTTGTTTTCGGGAGCGTGCGGGGGTGTTTCGGGGGATTTTGCGGAGTGGTTTACGTAGGAGGGCGTCGTCGGAAAGTGCGGGTGGCTTGTGGATTTTTGCGTTTTGGCAAATCGGTCTCGTCAAGTTGATACCCCCGGGGTGTAACTTTGGCAGTTTACGTTATGCAAAACGCTACCTGCTCGGAGGGCGAATAGCTTGTGGAAGCGACCAGCCGGATAAGAGACAGACAGAGATGTCTGTTTGCTTGTCCGGCTTTTTTGTGTTTTGGAGGAGTTTGGGAATGGATTTTCTGAACAGAAGCATCAAGTCGATCTATTTCAAGTATCTCTCTGCGGCTTTTGGCAGTGCGATGATTTCGTCGGTCTATTCGATTGTGGACGTGGCGATGGTGGGTCAGTATACCAGGGTCCGTCAGGCACTGCGGCCTTGGCGGTGGTGGCTCCGGTGTGGAATCTCATCTACTGTCTGGGGGTTGTTGATGGGGATAGGTGGCAGCGTGATCTTCAGTGCCTGTCGCGGCGGCGCGTCTTCGTCTGGGGGCGTCGATGGTGGGGTTTTAGAGGAGAACCAGTATTTCATGGCGGCGGTATTGTGGCCGGTGGTTTTGGGCAAAGGGCTTCACAGTGCAAGGGCGGCATTGAGAGCGGTGTTTTTGGACGGGGGGCACAGCCCAAGGGCGGTATTGTGGCCGGTGGTTTTGGGTGAAGGGCTTCACCGTTCAAGGGCGGCATTGAGGGCGGTGGTTTTGGACGGTTTGTTTCAAAGTCCAAGGGCGGTATTGAGGCCGATGTGTTTGGCCAAAGGGCTTCACAGTGCAAGGGCGGCATTGAGGGCGGTGGCCCCTACAGCCCAAGGGGGCGAATTATGTATGCGCGTGCGCGCGCGGGCGTGCGAGCGGGCCCTACCCCCCTCCCTTACCGCTCCCCATGAGCGTATCCCCCCGAGCGAGTCCTGTTCGATCGTCTGATGGGAAGTCATGAAGAATATGCCTTTTGTGGATTTTGGTGTGTGTCTGTGGTTGCGTGGGCGTTTTTACGAGGGGGTGAACGGAGGGAATGGGGGATACATTATGCTGTTTCGTGGCTGGGTGTTGTCAGGCGGCGCGCGTGTGCGTATGCGCGGGCGTGTCATGCGTGCCTGGCTTTATCCTTTTCTCCCTTTTCTTTGGATGGCGGCGCCCTGTGGTGTCCGTCGCCTGAATTCTTCGCGTACTACCGTCTTGGCCTTCTAGGAAGAAGGCGCGATTTATGAAATTCTCCCCGTTGATCTTCTCCCTTGCGTTTTTGGCGCTTACGGCATTGTGCCTATCGGCGTCGGAGAGTGGCATTTTGGTCTCGAACGTGAAGGCGGTCCCCCGGTGGCCCTGGGATGGCAAGGTGGATATTTTCTATGAGGTGGAGTGTGACGACGCCGACGCGGAGTTGACGCTTACCTTTTCGGGGCATGACGGCGACAAGGACGAATGGGTGTCCATGCGCAAGGAGCATTTGTCGGGCGACGGCGTGGATCGTGCGTTGGAGTTCGGCAAGGAGCAGCATGCCGTGTGGAATGCCGACGAGGACATCCCGGGCTTCCATTGCAGCGCATTCACCGTGAAGATCAATGCGAATTCGTCCGGCAATACGGACTACCTGGTGGTGAGCCTCTCCGAGACAGGCGTCTGCAATTACCGCTATACCAACGACGCCCCCGATCTGGCCGACGACGCCTGTCGCACCACCGAGTTGTGGCTGCGGCGGATTCCTGCAGGCACCTTCACCATGGGCAGTCCTTCTGGCGAGGAGGGCCGTGCCTCCAATGAGAGCCTGCATCAGGTGAGCCTCACCGAGGACTTCTATATCGGCGTATTCGAATGCACCCAGAAGCAATACGATCTCATCCGCGGGAAGGCGGTCGCGCGTGAGAATCGCCAAGGCGCTGCTCGTCCCGTGGATGACGTGTCCTATGGGGATCTGCGTGGCACCTCCGCCACTGCGGGGGCGGGATGGCCGGCGTACGGCCACAAGGTGGACGGCGATTCCTTCCTGGGGACGCTCCGGAAGCGCACGGAGCTCTGTTTTGACCTTCCTACGGAGGCGCAGTGGGAGTATGCCTGTCGCTTGAAGGCGGATGGCAGCACCTGGACCACTGCCTTGAACTCCGGCAAGGACTTGACGAGCAAGGGGGAGTGTGCGAACATGGCCGAGGTGGGCCGCTATGGCTACAACAGCACCAACAGCTGGTGTGGCTCGCATTCCGACGGCAAGGGCGGCTATGACGAGCACACCACGGTGGGCTCCTACGCGGCGAGCGAGCTCGGTCTTTACGACATGCACGGAAATGTGGCCGAGTGGTGTCTGGACTGGTATCAGGCGGACCTAGGGACCTCTGACGTCTCGGATCCCGTGGGACCCACTTCTTCCAGCAAGGGCCGTGTGATCCGTGGCGGATGTTGGAATCTCTCGGCCTCGTATTGTCGCGCGGCATTTCGCACGGGCTATTCCGCCGAGAACGGCCCGGACAAAGATTTCTTGGGCTTCCGGGTGGTCTTCCTGCCGGGCGTCAGCGCCGAGTAGCGGGAGTCATACTCCACCAGACGATCTTCAGAAAACGCTTTTCAAAATAGTGGGGACACCCTGATGAGCAAATCCTGGCATATCCGTTTCCTTTTCGCCTGCTGCCTGATGCTGTGCGGCGCGGCCTTTGGCGTCACGTGGGAGGACACGGGGGAGAGCGACGCCTTCGTGGTGGATACGCGGGACAGCATCGAGTCGCGGATGGTCTCCGGTTCCAAGGTGGTTTTGTCGCCCCTGGACGGCGTCAGCGGCGTCCCCACGGTGGATGGCGTGGCCATTTCTGGGTGGAGCGCATCGAATCCCTACTGGGATTCCACCACGGTTTCCGACGGCGCACATACGCTGGCTTATGGCGCCACCAGCCTCCGGATCGTCGTTTTTAATCATGCCGAGGTCCCCCTGAATGAGAGCGACGCCATCTGCCTGGAGACCCGTGAGGGCTTTGCGGGGCATGTGGTGCGGGGGAGTGTCCGGGTGTCGCCCCTGGATGGCGTTTCGGCGACTCCGACGCTGGATGGCGAGGCGCTTCCCGGGTGGAGTGCATCGGCGCCCTCCTGGGATACCACGGGAGTCGCGGACGGCTGGCATACCTTGTCCTTGGATGACAGGGAGGTGCCGGTGATGGTGTTGAACAGCGACGACGTGGAGATCCATGGCGGCGCGCTTTCTTCCGACGAGACTTGGAGCGCGGACAAGCTCCATTTGGTGCAACACTGGGTGCGCGGAAGCGCGGACGCCGCGCTGACCATTGCCGATTACGCGACCGTGAAGCTCTGTTCCGACACGGGCTTCCTGGGGGACTGCTCGGGGGATTTGGCTGCGGTGATGGAGCATTCCGAGGGCGAAGTGAAGTTGTTCAAGGGGGATGTGGAGCAGTCTTGGGAGAGCGTGGACGGCGGCAAGAGCTACGCTGCCCCGGGCATTGGCACTTACTCGCTGCAGGTGCCCATGACGCCCGCGCTTCAGTCGGTGGGCGCCTCCGCGACGTCCGGGCTGTCGGGCAAGGCCGGCGTCTACTACACTCTGGACGGCACCGAGCCCACGAAGACGTCCGCGAAGCTGTCGACTACCGAAGCGGGGGATGCCTACGAGCCCATCGAGATCGCGCTGTCGGCCTCCGCGTTGTCGGCGGAGGTGCGCTTGGCGTGGCTGGAGGAGAAGTCCGGCAAGGGCAATTCGCTTTACGAGCCCAACTGGGGCTATCTTTCCGAGGGGAAGGCGCTGCGTTCCGCGCGCTACACGCTGAGCTACTCCGCAGTGGCCATCCCGGTCACCCTGAATGGCGACTCTGCCGGCATGGTCTGCCAGGGGGAGTCCGCCAGCTTCACGGCGGAGGGTGTGGGCGGCGAGGTCCTCTGGCGCACTTCCGATGTAGGGAAGGCGCTTTTTGCGGGCTGGACCCAGGCGACTTTCTTGACGGATGGCGGCATGGAACACACTCTGGATGGCGTCAACGACGAGGCGCTCTCCCAGGCCACTCTCACTTTTACCGTGCCCATGGACGCCGCCAGCATCTCGCTGGCTAGCGCCACCGTACCAGTGCCGAGCCTCTCTTCCTATTTGAGCCTCTCCGACGGCACCGCGGACTACACCCTGAAGACTGTGGATGGCGAGGCGGTCACCCTGACTGCCTATTCGGTGAAGGACGCCATTTCCCGTGAGGTCGTGGTGAAGCCCGTCTTCTCCGGCGCGGTCTCCGAGAGCCTCCTGAAGACCTGCGTGGTGGAGTGCGCCATGGAGGCCGATGACGCGGCGGACAGTCTCAGTTCCTTCGGCTATGACGAATGCTCCTACGAGGTGCTGGGCAATTTGGCGGATGTGAAGGCCTCTGGCGCCAAGGTGACGGTGCGGTGCCATGTGGCGTCCGACGAGGCCGCCCTCCGCAAGAATCCCCGGATGATTCTCCGCATCCGCGACACTCTCACGGGCGCTACCTTCGGCTATCGCCTCTACGCCTTCGTGTGCCCCAACTACCTGCTGGTGAATGGCACGCCAGTCTTTGCGGAGCCCGGAACGAGCGTGGAGCTCTCCGTGGCGGATTATCTGGCTAGTGGAAATACGCTGACGGGCTGGAGTGGCGAAGGGCTGTCGGTGGTCTACAACAAGGAGACCGGCAAGATCACGGTGAAGCTCCCGGCGTCGGGTCAGGCGTCGCTGACGCTGGACAGCACCTCCAATGTGATTGAGCATCAGCCCATGAGCGTCCCGGTGAAGCTGAACGGCGCGCAGGTGGCTACGGGCACTCAGGGCAAGAGCATCAGCGTCACTGCTCCCGGCGTCCATTCTGGTGAGAACCTCTGGAATGCCGCATCCGGCACGAAGATCTTCGCTGGCTGGACCAGCGCGGTGTATGCCACCGAATCCGGCATGCAGCACCCCCTGGCTGGCATTGACCAGGAGACCCTCGATGGCACGAATCCGCTGTCGGTGGCGATTCCCTCCGACGCCGCGAGCGTGTCGCTGACCAGCGATTCCGGCGCATTGCCCACGGTGAGCGGATATCTTCCCTCGGGGGTGTCGGTCTCTAACACCCTGGAGCTGAAGACGGTCAGCGGCAAGGCGGTCTCTCTGGAGGTCGTGCGGCTCGCCACCGCCATCTCCGCGGAACTGAACATGAAGCCCGTCTTCAGCGGGAGTGTCGCCGAGTGCCTGAAGGATGTCTGCGATGTGGAATACTGCCTCACCGCGGGCAACGACGACGATTCCTCTTCGGACTTCGGATATGATGGCTACGAGTTCACCTCTTTGGGGAGTCTGCGGGAGGTCCTAGCGGGAAGCGAGGGCATCACGGTGGACGCCGCGGTCGCCACCGACGATGCGTCCAAGAAGAAGGCGCCGCGGCTGGTGGTGCGGCTGCGCCAGAGGAATACCGGCGTCACCTTCGGCTATCGCCTCTACGCCTTCGTGTGCGACAACTACCTGCTGGTGAATGGCACGCCTGTCTTTGCGGAGCCCGGAACGAACGTGGAGCTCTCCGTGGAGGATTATTTGGCGGCGGGCGAGATCTTCGTCGGCTGGAGTGCGGGCAGCGACCTGGCGGTCTCCTACAACAAGGAGGCTGGAAAGATCTCCCTGGTGGTGCCTTCCAGCGGCACAGCGACTCTGAAGATCAATGGCACCGCTACCAGTGTCCTGGTGGAAGAACGCCCGCAGGACCAGGCGAAATGGACGGTCCCCCTGACGAAGGGATGGAATCTCATTGCCACCGGACTTTATACTCTGGACGATGACAGTGCAAAACGACTCTCCGCCCTCAAGCCCTGGATCCATAAGGACGGCACCTACGAGCCCATGCAACAGTTCGTCCCCGCTCATGCATACTGGGTCTTCTCCGAGACGGACCAGACGCTGGAACTGTCGGGATACCTGCAGTAGCACGGCGGGCGCTCCCTCGCGGCGCTTGGGGGCGCCGCGACGCCTCTTCCTTCCACCGAATTTTTAGCTGCTTGCTGCAACAATAATCCTGCCCCATGATGGCCCGGCGCCAGATGGGGCCTTATTCCTACCAAGATCTCCAAAGGACGGAGGGGCTTTCGCCCCCCGCACCCCCAAATTAGTACCTAGCCATAAGTGGCTAGTGGCTAGCCTGCAAGGCGCTGCAGGCGCTGTTCCGCCCGCTTTTGCGGCGGTACTGGTGCCGGCGTTTGGGCCGCAAGGCGGCAAAATACCGCCTTCGAAAGCGCGGTTAGCCTAAGGCGGCTCTTCCCTAGCCGAATACCCAAAGGTAAGTACTTAGCAATTAGTGGTTAGTGGCTAGTTTATAAGGTGCCGCAGGCGCCCTTCCGCGGCAGATGCCGCGGTGCCATTCTGCCCTGCACGCATTGCCCATTGCCCATTGCATATTGCCCATTGCACATTGACCATTTACACATTTGCGGCGCACTTTGGCGCCGCTCGGCGCAATCGCCGGGAGTTCCCGGCGATGGGTTCCAGAGGGAACCCTGGCCTAACTTCCTCCCTCCTCCTTCCTCTTTTTTTAGTATTCTTTAGATTTCCCGCAGATTCAGGGATTTCAGATATTGGTAGATCCCGTCGTAGAATTGTGGGAGTCGTGTGGGGTCTTCGGGGAATCCCTCGGGGGTGAGTCGGGGATTGCCCTCGGGGACGCAGAGAATCATTCCCTGTCGTGCGCGTGTGAGGAGGACGCGATAGGCATTGAGCATATACTTCCGGGAGTCCTCGTTCTTTTCGGGGATCCAGGCGGTCTTGCCATTGAACTTGTAGTATTCCCAGGCGTGTCGGGTGGGGTTGTAGCGCAGATCGGCGTCCCAGAGGACACACGCGAAATCCAGTTCCAGTCCCTGCACTTGGATTTCGGTGGCGGCCTCCTCGAGATAGTTGGAGGAGCGCACGTCGGTTTTGTCCTCCAGGAACCAATGGACGGCGGCATCGTCGCCTTGTGCCAGGACATTGACGGCCTGGGGCTTGAAGCGTGCGGCGACCTTCGAGACCAGGATGCCGGTCTTGAGGGATCCGCGGGCATTTTCGCGCAGCCACTTTCGTGCGGTGGCGATATTCCGGGTGAGGTATACGGGGTATCCGTTTTGGACGACGTCGGCGTAGAGTTCCGGTGCCTTCGGATCGAAGTCCAGGAGTGCGTGGACGAAATCGGAGAGTCGTTCTGCGCGGAAGGACCGGCGGTTTACGGCGAGATGGAGCACATCGGAGAAGGTCACGTTTGCGTTGTGCTGGAGCAGTTCGTAGACGCGTCCCTCGGCGTATTCGGGGGCCACCAGCCTGTTGGAGATGTAGATCTGCCAGTCCTGGAAGTGTTCGTTGAGGGCGTGGAGCCATTCGGCGATGCCGGCCTCGCCGGTGTTGATCTCCTGTCCGCCGCCGACCAGGCAGATGATGACGGCCCAGTCCTGGTGGTGATCCAGGGACCAGATCAGGAATGCTGCCTCGGAGACCGGGAAATTGGGGACCTTCAGCTTATTGCCGTAGGTGCCGCCGCGCCGCAGGTAGTCGGCGAGCCGTTTGTGGGTCCAGGCGCGCTGCGCCTCATCGAAGATCGCGACGTGTTCCCATTCCCCGTAGCCGCTTCCGCCGCGGTGCACCGCCTTGGCGGGATCGATTTCCAGACGGCCATTCTCCACCGGATTCTTGATCTTCGCCAGCATATTGTCGCGATAGCGGTGGATGATCTGGATGAATTCGCTGACCTCCCGGCGGGAATCCGAGAGGTTCTTCTTTTCGCCCCGGGAATCGCATTTCCGCTTGTTGTCCTGCGCCAGGGCCTCCGTGAGCACCGCCACCAGCGGGCCATTGCCCGAGAGATAGACCGCGCCGTCGTCACGGGAATAGACGCCATTCCGGTAGCTCTGCTTGACGGCGATGTCCAGTCCCACAAGCGTCTTGCCGGCGCCCGGCACGCCCGTCACAAAACAGATGCTCTTGCGCTTCGCGCGCTTGCTCTCTTCGATGACCTCCAGGATATACGCGATGGTGGCGTCCGTGGACGCCTGGTCTGCCTCATGGCGGGTGATGTCCTCCACGGAGTGATTTTCGTAGAGTGCGCGCGCCGCCTCGATGATGGTTGGCGTGGGCAGATAGGGACTGATCTCCCACTGTCGGCCCCACTTCTCGGGAGCGATCGGACAGTGGAAGTGTGACACCACTTCCCGGATCACGGATTGCAATCCCGTCTTTCCGACGATGATGGGATTCAGGATTTGGTCGTGGTAGGCCGAGGGCTGCAATCGCGGTTCGCGCGACGCGTATTCCGTGGGGACCAGGATGGGTGCGATGGGGGTGTCGGCGCTGTAGAGATGGAAATTCTTCAGGTCCAGAGCGTAGTCCAGCACCTGCTCCACATCCGCCTGCAACGCCACCGTCTGCCCTACCTTGAATTCCAGGCAGAAGACAATCCCCTCCAGCAATAGCACGACATCAATGCGCTTGCCCAAGCGCGGGATGTCGTATTCAAAAAGCACATGGCTGTCGCAGTCCCCCCAGGGACGCAGCTGCTCCTGCAAAATCGCGATCTCACCCTGCCAGGCATCCCGTGCAGTGGACTGCGAGTCCCCATGGAAGGAGCCCACGAGACTGCCGAAGACGGCATTGGCGTCGCTATCCAAAAACTCCCGCAACGTCGCGCGGAACATGCATCGATTGGCTGGACAAGACATGGAAAAAAGGCGCCCGCCTTCGCTTTTTTGCTATTCCAGCAGTTTTCGGATGCGGGCGACTTCCTGGTCGCAGGTATTGACGAGATCCTGGACGATTTCCTGGACGGTCTGTTCTTGGTTGACGAGACCGACGGATTGTCCGGCCATGACGGAGCCGCGTTGGACCTCGCCGTCGAGGGCGGCGTGTCGGAGTCCGCCGACCCAGAAGTGTTCCACCTGTTCCTGGGCGGCCTGTCGGGTGATATGTCCGGCATTGAGTTGTGAGAGCAGGTGGAGTTGGAGTCGTTCGAATTCGCGCGTGCCCTTGTTTCGGAGAGTTCGGACGGCGGTGACGGGGAGTGCGGAGTCGAATTGTCCGGCGGGCTGTGCGTCCTTTGCGTTGGCGTGGAGGAGTGCCTGTTTGAAATTGGGGTGTGCGGCGCACTCTTTGGCGACGGCGAAGCGTGTTCCCAGCTGTACGCCGGCGGCGCCCATCATGAGGAGATGCGCCATGAATTTTCCGGTGGCGATGCCTCCGCCCACGAAGACGGGGACCTGTTCGCATTGGAAGAGCACCTGTTGGAGGAGGACGCTGAGGGCGACGGGTCCGATGTGTCCGCCGGCCTCGGTGCCTTCCAGGAGGAGTGCATCTGCGCCGTATGCGAGGAGTCGTCGTGCCAGGGGCTCGGTGGGCGCGAAGCAGAGGACCTTTGCTCCCGAGTCCTTGATGGCGGCGATTTCGGAGTCTTTGGGGATTCCGCCGGCGAAGATCACGAAGGGGACGTGGCACTGTTTCAGGACCTCCAGGTGGCTCTGGTATGCGGGTCCCAGGGTGATCACATTGACGGCGAAGGGCTTGTCGGTGAGCCGTCGGGTTTCGGCGATGGCGTCCTCCAGCATTTGTGGCGGCATGGATCCGCCGGCGAGGGCGGCGAATGCGCCCGCCTGTGCCACGGCGGCGACCAGTGCGGGGGTGCTGACCCAGGTCATGGCGCCGCAGAGGATGGGGTATTTGCAGCCCAGGAACTGTGTTCCGCGCTGGAAGATTCGCTCTGTGGAGGGGTCCATGCTTTTGTGTCTTGTGGAGGGTGGAGGGGGGGCTACTTCTTCTTCCGCTGGATGCTGAAGGCGTTGTTGTTGTTCGCCTGGTCGATGCGCATCATCTCGCCCATGAGGGCCAGGGAGGCATCCAGGACCACGTCTTCCCGGGGCGCGCCGTCGTCGTAGATGGCCTCGTCGGCCTCGTGGAGCCGTTCGTTCTTGTCGCCGTCGCGTTCGGGCTGGTAGTGTTTCCACTTGCGTGCCAGTGCGGTTTCCTGGTCGCGGTATTGTCGTGCCTCCTGGACTTCCAGGGGGAGCTGACGGATTTTGCGGAAATCGACGTATTCCCTGACGTCGCGGGCGTACCGGAGGAATTCGGGATTGGTCTCGGCGTAATTCTGGTAGAATTCCTGGAGTTTTGGGAGGAAGGCTTTCAGGTTCGTGTGTCGGTAGTGTCGGACGGGCGAGATCTCGTCCCAGGGCAGTACGTGTGGCAGATCGGACTCGGTGTTCTTGAAGGCCTCCAGGAAGGACGGCAGGACGATATCGGGGGTGACGCCCAGCTTTTGGGTGGAGCCGCCGGTGACCCGGTAGAACTTCTGGATTGTGATCTTGAGGGAGCCGGGCTCCTGCTTTTCCAGGAGGCGCTGGTTCTGTCGCATTCGGGTGACCTCGTTGAGATCCACCAGGCTCTGGACGGTGCCCTTTCCGTGGGTATGGGAGTCCCCGACCACCACGGCGCGCTCGGAGTCCTGGAGGCATGCGGCGAGGATTTCGGTGGCGGAGGCGGCGCCGCGGTCCACGAGGACCATGAGTGGCCCGGTGTAGACAGCGGGGAGGGAGGGCGCGGTGCGGACTTGGACGGCGCCGGTGCCGGCGCGGGTCTGGACCACGGGATTGGGGATGACGCCCTTTCGGGACTGCCCTTCCAGGAATGCGCCGCTGAGGAGGATGGCCTCTTCCAGGGAGCCGCCGCCGTTGTTTCGCATATCGAGGACCAAACCGTCCACGGGGCCGGATTTTTGTGCGTCGTCCAGGAGTCGGAGGACATCGCGGGTGGTGCTCTTGGCGTTCTTGTTCTTGTTGGCGACGGCCTCGAAGTCCCGGTAGAAGCTCGGGAGATAGATGCAGAGGACGCGTTTGCCGTCGACGGTATGGATATCGCTTTGTGCCTCGGAGTCCTTCAGTCGGATTTCGTCTCGGGTGAGGACGATGGTCTTTTCGGAGGCGCCGCCCTCGGGGAGGACGGTGAGGTAGACCTGCGTGCCCTTCTTGCCGCGGATTTTCCGGACCACCTTGGAGAGGGGCATTCCGATGACGACGGTGGGGTCGTCGGTGGGATTTTGTGCCACGGCGATGATTCGGTCGCCGGGGCGGAGCCGTCCATCCAGCGCGGCGGGTCCGCCGGGGACCAGGCTCATGACGACGGTGTAGGAGTCGCGCCAAGTGAGGGTGGCGCCGATGCCCTGGAGGGAGAGTGACATCGAGATGTCGAAGTCCTCCTTTGCCTCGGGGGCGTAGTAGCAGCTATGGGGATCCAGGAGGGTGGCGAAGGCATTGACGAAGAGGCTGAGGACCTCCAGGGGCTCGGCCTCCAGTCGGGTGCGGTAGGTATTGATGAGCGCATTCTGGTTTCGGAGTCGGACGGGCGGCGGCGTATAGACCGCGTGGTGTTCGCCGTCGCCGTCGGCGGGCTCCTGTGCTTTTTGCGCCTTCTTCAGGTCCTCTTGCGTGAGGCGGTCGGAGAGCAGCGCGTTCTTGACCATCTTGCGCCAGCGGTCCTGTTGTTCTTCCACGGTGAGGGGCCATTCGCGGTCATCGGGGTTGTCGGTGAGCTCCAGGTATTCCTTTTGGGAGAAATCGAATTCCTGCTGGTATGCCTGGAAGGAGTAGAGGCACCATTCCTGGAGTCGCTGGAGGAACCGCAGGTAGACGGTGTAGGCGAAATTCAGGTCGGGCTGGTTGCGTTGGTAGAGCTTGTCTTCCCAGGCGCGGAATTCCTCCAGGTCGCTGCGCAGGAAGTAGTTCTTGCCGGGGTCCAGCATCAGGAAGTAGTTCCGGTACCACTGCGCCATGACGGCGCCGGTCATCTGGGGCTGGGAGTAGTGGTGCTGGAGGAGCGCCTCCACGGCGACGCGGGCGATGAAGAGCTGCGTGGCGGTGGGGCTGTGTTTTTCCAGGGGGGCGTCGACCACCTTCTCCTGCAGGTCGCGGGCCAGTCCGGCTTCGGTGAGCTCGGCGCGGCAGAGTGTGGCGGAGGAGAAGAGGAGTGCGGCCGCCAGCAGGAGAGTCAGGAGGAGGCTTCGGGACTTGCGGGAGGAGTTCATGGGTGCGTAGGAGGCTTCGTCAACGGGAAACGGGGAAAGGGTGCGGCTTGGGGCGGCGTGTGTGTTTTTTTATCGTCGGCCCTGTTGGACCAGTCGATAGCTCCGGATGCGTCCGTCGGTGCATTCGCGGAGTCGTTTTTGGAGGGCGTCTCCGAGGGGTGTCTTCGGGAAGACGTAGAGATAGGTATTGTTATCGACGGCGATGAAGAGGGTATCGTTTTCGACGGCGACGGGCGTGAGGTGTTTGGAGGTCTCGGGGCCCAGGAGTCCGGTCCATGCCTGCGAGAGCTTTTCCAGGAGGAGCGCCTCGTCCTGTCGGATGCCGCCCAGGAAGTCCTCCACCAGTCCGCGAATGGGCCGTTCCTTTGGCATGAGAGCGCCCACGGCGGCGGTGGCGGCGTCGGTGCCCACGCACTGCCGCAGCCATTGGAAGACCGCACGCTCTTCGCTCTGCGCCTTGCGGCGCCGCTGGCGCTCCCGGGGCGTCTCCTCCTCGCGGGGGGCGTAGCGCTTTAGGAGTCCCTGTGTTGAGTCGTCGTTGGCGGGCATGGTGGGGTGTGGGGTGTGGTCTTTCCGCGGGCATTTATCTTACGCGGGCGCGCGAGGATAGTCGCCTCGGAAAAAACGGAGGATAACATACTGCGAAATGGCTGTTCTTTCCCTGTGTCCGGAGGCGGAATCCGTGCGTGTGAGGCCCCCTTTTTGAGGGGCGTGGCAAAGGCTTTTGGGGCGCAGGCGGTTCTGTGCCTTCGCAAGGATGGAAACAACGACGATGGCGACTCTCCTGGAAAACTACTTCGCGGTGAAGGAATCGGTGCGGCGCGCGGCCGAGGAGGCGGGACGGGATCCCGCGGGGGTGCGGCTGTTGGCGGTGTCAAAGACCTTCCCCGCTGCGGACATCCAACAGGTCTATGAGGGCGCGGGACAGCTCGCCTTCGGCGAGAATCGCGTCCAGGAGTTGAAGGAGAAGGCGCCTGTGCTGCCGAAGGAAATTCAGTGGCATCTCATAGGACATCTCCAGCAGAATAAAGTTCGCGCCGCTCTGGAACACGCACAGTGGATTCATGGCATCGATACGCCGAGGCTCTTTTTGCGGATCCAGGAGGTGGCGTCGGAGATGCGGGTCGCCCCGAAGCTGCTCCTGGAGGTGAATGTCTCTGGCGAGGAGAGCAAATTCGGCTTCACGCCGCAGGTGGTCCGGGAGTTCGCCCACACGCTGGCGGCCCGCGGGACCGCGCTCCAGGCGCCGCTGGTGGGGCTTATGACGATGGCGCCACTGGGCGCAGACGACGACTGCCTCACAAGGACCTTCGCCGGCCTCCGAGGCCTCCGCGACGAAATTCAGGATATTCTCGGCACCCCACTCCCCGAACTCTCTATGGGAATGAGCGGGGACTACCCCGCCGCCATCCGCGAGGGCGCCACCATCGTGCGGATCGGAACCGCCATATTTGGGCATCGGTAGCGAGGAGGGGGAGAAAAAAAAGGAGGAAGGAGGAAGGAGGAAGGAGGAAATTTGGCCAGGGTTTCGCAGGCGAAACCCCGCGCCGGAATTTACCGGCGCGTGCGCCGAGCGCGCCCATATTGGCGCGCAGGGGGAAGGGAGTAGGTTTGTGTTCGCTGCGCGGTTCTTCCGCAGCAGGTGGCATACCCATCGCCAGAGTTATGGATCGGGCGGAAGCCAACCAAAGGACGG
>CAVDSU010000053.1:0-14149 GCA_963611685.1 bacterium | reverse complement strand
CCACCACCCCCATCCGCCTCGCAACAACGCGCCGCCCGCGAAAAACACGCCCGAAGGGAAGGCGCCCCCGAGGGAGAGCAAGTCGTCCGAAACCACGCGGTCCTCTCGTTCCTCTTCTCCCTCTACCTGGACCACAAAAAAGGAAACGCCATCTTCACCCCCAAAGACGCCCAAATCCTGGTCCCCATCGCCCAGGAATACGTCAAAAAGGGCTACGTCACCCGCGAACAGTTCCTCATCATCAACAAATACATCCATAAATACCACCGCCGGACAACACCCGCCAGCCGGCGCGCCCGAGGCACCGCCCGAGGCACCGCAACTCCTTGAAAAAAGCGCAAAAAGCTTTATATTCTCCCACTTGACTCGCATTCAACAAAACCCACATAAAAACCCCTTTCACCATGGCTATCCTCTCCGTCATCCTTACCATCGTCTCCGTCCTCACCGCCATCCTCCTCACTCTCCTGGTGCTGATCCAGAATCCCAAAGGCAATGGCGGCATCGGAGCCATCGGCGGCGGCGTCTCCGAGGCCATGTTCGGCGCCTCCGCGCCCTCCGCACTGGTGAAGACCACTGTCGTGCTGGCAGTCATCTTCCTCCTCTCTACCCTCTTCAACGCCGCCATCATCGGACACAGCCGCCAGCAGAAGTCCCTGGGTGACGCCATCCAGGTCGAGGCCGTCCAGACCACCCCCGCCCCCGCGGCAGAGGCCGCGCCTGTGGCGCCCGCAACGGAGGCCCCCGCCGCTCCCGTGGCGCCCTAGCCCTCCCGCGCATCCCAAAACAACCCTCTTTTTCCGGCAGGGGTCTTGACTCTCCGAAGAGCCGCCCCTGCCTTTCGTTTTTTCCCGAAGGGAGCCCCCTCGCGCCCCCCTCCTGAGACGCCATGAGCGACCTATCGAAGATCCGAAACCTGGGCATCATCGCCCATATCGACGCCGGCAAGACCAGCACCACCGAAGGACTCCTCTTCTTCTCTGGACTGACACACCGCTACGGAAACATCGATGACGGCACCACCGTCATGGACTTCCTGCCCGACGAACGCGCACGCGGCATCACCATCATGGCCGCCGCCGCCGTCATCCCCTGGAAGGACTTCGAATACCACCTCATCGACACTCCCGGACATATCGACTTCACCGCCGAAGTGGAACGCTCCCTGCGCGCCATCGACGGCGCCGTGGTGATCTTCAGCGCCGTGGAGGGCGTGGAGGCGCAGTCCGAAAAGGTCTGGCACCAGGCCGACGGATACGGCGTGCCAAAGATCGCCTTCGTCAACAAGATGGACCGCATCGGCGCCTCCTACGACCGCACCTGCCAGGAGATCAACGAGAAGTTCGACGGCGTGGCATTGCCCATGCAGCTGCCCGACGGCGAGGAAAGCGCCTTCCACGGCATGGTGGACCTGCTCACCATGGAGTATCTCCAGTTCGAGGGCGACCGCCACGAGACCGTCACCCGAAACCCCATTCCCGCCGAACTCCAGGACGCCGCACAGGCGGCCCGCGAGTCGCTCGTGGAGAAGGTCTCCGACCACTCCGACCAGGTGGCCACGCTCTTCCTGGAAGGCGAGGAGGTCCCCCTGGACCTGCTAAAGTCCGAAATCCGCCGACTCACCCTGGAACGCAAGCTGGTACCCGTCTTCCTGGGAAGCGCCAAGCGCGAAATGGGCGTGCAGCCCCTCGCCGACGCCATCGGCGAATACCTGCCCTCCCCCGTCGACGTCCCCGAATACCCCGCCATCGAACGGCGCAACGCAAAGGAATGCGCGGTCCACGCAGATCCCGCAGAGCCCTTCTCCGGCTTCATCTTCAAAATCAACGCCTCCAATACCGCGGATCTCTTCTTCCTCCGTGTCTACTCCGGAAAGATCCACCCCAATGACCAGCTGGTCAATGCCCGCACCGGCGAGAAGGTCCGCGCAAAACAGCTCTACCGCATCTACGCAAAGTCCACCGAACAGATCCAGGAGGCCGGCCCCGGCGACATCGTGGGACTGGCGGGACTCAAGGACTGCGGCATCGGCGATACCCTCTGCGCCCCCCAACGCGTCCTCTCCTTCGGCGGAATCGTCTTCCCCGAACCCGTGATCTCCATGGTCGTGGAGCCGAAGTTCTCCAAGGACAAGGACAAGCTCGACGACGCGCTGACTCTGCTCTGCCGCGAAGACCAGACCCTCCGGCGCTCTACCGCCGAGGAGACCGGCCAGCGCGTGGTCTCCGGAATGGGCGAACTCCACCTGGAGGTCAGCCTGAAACGCGTCTCCACCGACTTCGGCGTGGAAATCCGCACCGGCGAGCCCCGCGTCGCATACCGCGAGACCCTCGTCAAGCCCGTCACCATCCATACGGTCTTCAACAAGACCGTCGGAGACGCCGTCTTCTACGCGGAGGTCACCATCGAATTCGCTCCCCGCGAACGCACCGGCGAATCCTTCGAGATCCAGGACAAGACCCGCGGAACCATCCCCCGCGCACTGCTGGACGCCGCACTCCAGGCGCTCCAGGATGGCCTGCGCACCGGCGGTCTCCAGGGATACCCCATGATCTTCGTGGAGGCAACCCTGAAAGAACTGGTCTTCTCCCAGGAAACCACTACCCCCGGCGCCGTCGCCGGCGCAGTCAACGAATCCATCACACAGGCGCTGCAACAGGCCGGCACCGTGATCCTGGAACCCCTGATGAAGCTGGAAGTCCTGGCGCCCGAGGAGTGCGTGGGCGAGATCTCCATGTATCTCCAGCCCAGACGCGCCATCATCAGCGACATGCTCCAGGTCGGCAATATGCGGAAAATCCTCTGCCAGGTCCCCCTCGCCGAAATGTTCGGCTTCGGGAAGGCACTGCCCAGACTCTCCGGCGGACGCGGCTCCTTCTCCCTGGAACCCTCCGGCTACCAGGAAAAGCCCGGCGCATAACAAGACAAGGCCGACACACGCCCTGCCCAAGACACACACGACACGCAGGGCGCATCACACCACCACACACCCCTTTCGGGCGATTAGCTCAGTTGGTTAGAGCGCAACGCTTACACCGTTGATGTCGAGGGTCCGAGTCCCCCATCGCCCACCATCTCCATCCTATTCCTATAGGGGAAAATCCCCCTCTTTCCGACGCCTCGGACAATATCCACCCCTCCTCTTCGTTATTGAAGAATGACGAACGAACGCCAGACGACACACGACGACACCGCCCCCGAAGCGGACGACCTGGCACTCATTCGCAAATGCCAGAGGGGCGACGACGGCGCCTTCGATACCCTCTACCAGCGGTACCGACTCCCACTCTTCCGGTATCTCCACAGAGTCCTGGAAGAGCACCCCGACATGGTCGACGACCTCTTCCAGCAGACCTGGATCAAGGCGGTACGCTCCCTGCCAAAATACCAGCACCGGGAAAAGTTCCTGGCTTGGCTCTGCCGCATCGCGCACAATCTGGCGATGGACTACTTCCGTGCCCGGAAGGTCGAGGCCCCCGCAGAACTCCCGCTCTCCCTGGCTGACCAGGCCCCGCACCCCGACACCGAACTCTCCCGGCAGGAATTCGGAATGGCCCTCGAAAAGGCCATCCAGAAACTCCCCCCGGAACAGCAGGAGGTCATCCGGCTGCGAAACGAGGGAATGCCCTTCAAGGACATCGCCCTCAAATACCACATCAGCCTCAATACCGCCTTGGGCAGAATGCACTACGCCGTGCAAAACCTGAAAAAGCTGCTCGCACCCTTCCTATGAACAACAATCCCTGCCAGATGCTCCAGGATCTCCTCCTCACCCAGGAGACCCCCAATGCCCCTCTCCCCGAGGAGCTCCAGAGACACCTCGCACAGTGCCGGGAATGCCAGAAGACCGCAAAACTCCTGGGACTCCTCCGACACGCCAGCAAGGACCAAAAGCCCGCGCCCAGCAAGGCGCTGGACCAACGGACCCTCGCACTCTGCCACTGGGAACTCCGCTCCCAACACTCCCTGCACACCCGCATCTTCCGCACCCATGCCCTCTGGGCCGCCGCCGCACTGCTGGTCGCCATGGGCGTCATCACCATCTTCTCCTTCTATAACCCCCAGGCCACGACTACCACCGCCCCACAGGCCGCAGTCGCACTCACCGACGACACAGAATGGGGAGAATCCCTGCTGGATACCGGAATGGACCTGGTCAACGACGAGATCGCCAGCATGGAGCTGAACTTCAATCTCCTGGCAGCGGATCTCTACTACTGATGCCGATACACGACATGCGAAGAATTCTTCTGACCATCGCACTCGCCCTCCCCCTGGCTATGGCCTGCGCACAGCCCGCCGACCCGCCAGCATACACCGCCCCACACGGCATGAGGCGCCCCCCACGCCCCAGCCAGGAGGAACGACAACTCCCGCCGCCTTACTTCGCCCCCGAAATCCTGGAATTCCGGGAACGGCTGGAAAAGGAGGACCCCGAGGAATTCAAGCGACTGGAGGAGCTCAAGCGCTCCGACCGAAAGGCCTTCCGCCAGGAGATGAGCAAACACATCCCCCGGAAATACCGCGACAATCTGGAAAACCGCCTCATCACCCTCGACCGGGAATGCTGGGCGCTCTCCCGTAAAATCCAAAAGGCCGCCTCCCCCACGGAACGGGACGCCCTCATGGCACAGCTCAGCGCAAAGAACAGCGAAATGCTGGAGCTCTTCATCAACCAGACCAAAGACCGCCTGAAGGAGATGACCCAGCGGGTGGAAGTCCTGGAAGTCAACAAGGAGGAGATCCTCCAGAAAAAGCTGGACTTCTACCTCAACGCACCACCCCCGCCCGAAGAAGAAATCAACAGCCGCCCACCCGCGCCCCTAAAACGAAACGGAAAGGCCGACACACACACGCCGCCCCCACCCGAAACGCCTCTCCCACCACCCCCCCCGGGACAATAAGCACATACTCCTCCAAAATACCCAAAAAGCCAGGGACTCTCCAGCCCCTGGCTTTTTTGATGACAACACTTTTTCTAGAACACACAAGAAAAGGGGCCGTCGCTGGTTTCCGCGGCGGCCCCTTGCGCAATTTGTTAGGAGGGGTATTTTCTAGAACATCTTCTGTCGGACGATCGTGTGGTCTCGTTCGGGTCCCACGGAGACGATTCCGACGGGTGCGCCGGCGATTTCGCCGATGCGCTCCACGTATTTCTGGCAGTTTTCGGGGAGTTGCGAGAATTCGCGGCACTGTGTGGTATCGGCCAGCCAGCCGGGGAGGGTCTCGTAGATGGGCTCCACCTCTCCCAGGACCTTCAGGCTAGCGGGGAACTCCTGCAGGACTTTCCCCTGATACCGGTAGCCAGTGCAAATCTGGATTTCGGGGAAGGAGTCCAGGATGTCCAGGCGAGTCAAGGCGATGCAATCCAGTCCATTGAGCTGCACGGCATACCGGATCACCGCCAGATCCAGCCATCCGCAACGGCGGGGGCGTCCGGTGGTGGCGCCGTATTCGTGGGCGATCTCCCGAAGGCGAGTGCCGGTCTCGTTGAGCAATTCCGTGGGGAAGGGCCCTTCGCCCACGCGGGTGGCGTAGGCCTTCACGACGCCCACGACCTTGTGGATGCACTTGGGACCGATGCCCAGTCCCACGCAGGCGGCGCCGGCGATAGGATGAGAGCTGGTAACGAAAGGATAGGTGCCGTGGGAGAGATCCAGCATGGCGGCCTGGGCGCCCTCGAAGAGGACCTTCCGATCCTCAGCAATCAGCCGGGAGACCAGGGCGCCGGTATCGCAGACGTAGGGACGCAGGCGATCGGCATAGCCGCAGTATTCCTCGAAGATGGGCTCGAACTCCAGGGGCTTCTCGCCAAAGGCCTCCAGGATCTTGTTCTTGTAGGCCAGCGTGGACTTCAATTCCTTCGCGAAGGCGTCGCGGTCCATCCAGGAGACCACGCGGATGCCGATGCGGTCGGCGGCGTCGGCATAGCAGGGGCCGATGCCGCGGCCGGTGGTGCCCACCTTCCCGTCGCCCTTCCAGCGCTCCTGCAGGCTGTCCATGAGCTTATGGTAGGGCATGACCACGTGGGCGCGGTTGGAGATGCGCAGGCCCTCGGCGGTCTTTCCCACCGCCTTGAGGTCGTCGAGCTCCTTCAACAGGCAAACGGGATCCAGCACCACGTCGTTTCCGATGATGCAGGTGCATCCGGGATAGAGGATTCCGGAGGGCAGCAGATGGAGCTTGAAGTCGTGTCCGTCCGCGACGACGGTGTGCCCGGCGTTGCTTCCGCCCTGGAAGCGCGCCACCACATCGGCCTGCGCGGCCAGGAAGTCCACGATCTTCCCCTTTCCTTCATCCCCCCATTGGGTTCCGACGACGACGATGGTTGACATGATTGGGTGTTTCTCCTAGGTAAGGCGTTGCCCGGCGCAAGGGCCGGTCCTCTAACAAAAGCGAAGCGGCAGGGAGGGAGCGAGCCTATGGATCTCCTCCTTGATGCCATGACAAGTGTATCCGTCACGATGGACCATGGAGGCCACCAGCGCGGCGTCGGCGTGTCCCTCCTGGAAGGCGTCGACGAGATGCCCGACGGTTCCTGCGCCGCCGGAGGCGATGACGGGCACGGAGACCGCATCGGCCACCTTCCGGGTGATCTCCAGCTCGTAGCCATTGCGGACGCCATCGGTGTCAATGGCATTGAGGCAGATCTCGCCCGCGCCCAGCCGCGTGGCCTCCTTCGCCCATGCCACCACGTCCCACTGCGTGGGGGTGCGGTAGCCATGGATGAAGACCTGGTATCCGGAGGGGAATTCGGAAGAGACTCCCACACGCTTGGCATCCAGCCCCAACACCACGCACTGCCGCCCGAAGGCGTTTGCGCTCTCGGTAAGGACGGCGGGATTCTGGACCGCCAGGGAGTTCAGGGAGACCTTGTCGGCGCCCGCCAGCAGCGCATTGCGCATGTCGACGGCAGAGCGGATGCCGCCGCCCACGCAGAAGGGAATGAAGACCTTTCGCGCCGCATCCGCCACCATTTCCAAATCGATGGGGCGGTGTTCCGCGGAGGCCATGATGTCGTAGAAGACCAGCTCGTCGGCGCCCTCGCGGCAGTAGCGATCGGCCAGTTCCACCACGTCACCCACATCCACGTTGTCCTTGAACTTGACGCCCTTGGTGACCCGGCGATTCTTCACGTCGAGACAGACGATGACACGCTTCAGCAACATGGGCTAGCCCTCCTCCGTTCCCTTCCATTCCAGGAAATTCTGGAAGAGACGCAGACCCCATTCGCCGGAGCGCTCCGGATGGAATTGGGTGGCAAAGAGGTTCCCACGCCCCGCAACGGAACAGAAATGTAGCCCGCCGTATTCCGTCTCCCCCCGCAAATCCGTGGTTTGGGCGGGATCGCAATAGTACGAGTGGACGAAATAGAAGGGGGTATCCTGGGGAATTCCGTGGAAGAGCGGGTGGCCCGCCCGGAAATGTACCGCATTCCAGCCCATCTCGGGGATCTTCAGCGAGGGATCTTGGGGAAAATCGAACCGCCGCACCTTCCCGGGGAAGAATCCCAGGGCGGGCACGCCGCCATCCTCGTCGCTCCAGTCAAAGAGCAACTGCATGCCGATGCAAATCCCCAGCACCGGACGGCCCGCCGACAGGACCTCCTTCAGCAGACGGTCGTAGCCACGCTCCTTCACCGCCGACATGGCGCTGCGCGCAGAGCCATCGCCGGGAAAGATCACCGCGCCCTCCGGCAACGCCTCGTCGGCGCAGGTGGCCATGCGGGGCTCCACGCCAAAGCGCTGGCAAGCCAGCCGGACGCTGGTGAGATTCCCGGCGCCGTAGTCTAGAATCGTGACGGGTCGTGCCACGGAAAGGCTACTCCCACTCGATGGTGCTTGGGGGCTTGGAGGTGATGTCCAGCACCACGCGGTTGATGCCGCGCACCTCGTTGATGATGCGGTTGGAGACGCGGCGCAGCAGGTCGTCCGGCAGATTCACCCAGTCGGCGGTCATGCCGTCCTGGGAGTCCACCACACGCAGCGCCACGGCGTAGTCGTAGGTGCGCTGGTCGCCCATGACGCCCACAGAGCGCACAGGCAGGAAGACGCAGAATGCCTGCCAGACCTTGTAGTAGAAGCCGGCCTTCTTGACCTCCTCCACGAAGATGGCGTCCGCCTCCCGCAGCAGATCCAGCGTATGGCGGGAGACCGCGCCCAGATGGCGCACGCCCAGTCCGGGACCCGGGAAGGGCTGGCGGAGAATCACCTCGTCGGGAAGACCCAGCGTGCGGCCCACCTCGCGCACCTCGTCCTTGAAGAGCTGGTTCAGGGGCTCCAACAGCTTGAACTTCAGGTCCTTCGGAAGACCGCCCACATTGTGGTGGCTCTTGATCATGGCGGCGGGATTGCCATTGATGGGCATGGACTCGATGACGTCGGGATAGGTGGTTCCCTGCGCCAGGAAGGTGGCGTCATCCACGCTGCGCGCGGCATCGGCGAAGACCTCGACGAACTCCTTGCCAATGATGTGGCGCTTCGCCTCGGGCTCGTCTACGCCCGCCAGCTTGCCCAGGAAGCGGTCGGTGGCGTCGATGTAGCGAAGGTCCATCTGGAAATTCCGTCCGAAGAGCTCCTGGACGCGCTCGGCCTCGTTCTTGCGGAGCAGTCCGTTGTTCACGAAGATGCAGGTGAGCTGCCGTCCGATGGCCTTGTGGATCAGTGCGGCGGCCACGCTGGAGTCCACGCCGCCGGAGAGTCCCAGGATCACGCGCTCGTTGCCCACCGTCTCGCGGATGCGCTTCACGGAGTCCTCGATGAAGGAGCTCATGTTCCAGAGGCCATGGCAACCGCAGATATTGAGGCAGAAATTCCGGATGATCTGAATGCCGTTGGGGGAATGGACCACCTCGGGATGGAACTGGATGCCGTAGAGGGCCTTCCCCTTCAGCTGGCACGCCGCAAATTCGCAGTTCTGGGTCACGGCCAGGGTCTCGATGGAGCTGGGCTCCATGGTCACTTTGTCGCCATGGGACATCCAGACAATCTGCTCGGGATCCATGCCGCGGAAGAGCTCGGCCGCCTTCTGGATATGGAGGGTCGCACGGCCATACTCGCGCTCCGGTGCGGGAGAGACCGTTCCGCCCAGATTCTTCACCAGGATCTGCATGCCGTAGCAGATGCCCAGCACGGGCACGCCCATCTCCAAGATGGCGGGATCCAGCTGGGGGGCGCCCTCCTCATAGACGCTGGCGGGACCGCCCGAGAGGATGATTCCCGTGGGCTTCATGGCCGACAGCTGCGCCGCGGTGGAGTTGCAGGGGACCACCTGGCTAAAGACATGGCACTCTCGGACACGCCGGGCAATGAGCTGACTGTACTGGGAACCGAAGTCCAGCACGAGGATTTTTTCTTCCTGATGGGCGGGCATGGAAATCTGTGCTCCTTGTAAGGAGGGAATTCGTGGGGGAAAGGGAAAGGGGACTATTGGGACTCTTTTTTTTATCGGCGCGGCGCCCTAGAGAGAGACGTCGTTGCCGGCCACGGCGCTGGCGGCATTGGCGGCCAAGAAGGGCCGCACCTCCTCCGCCAGGAACTCGTGCACCTGCTGGGGAGCGCGGCCGACATATTTTTCGGGTCGGAGGGTCTCGCCAAGATCCAGCTTCATGCCGGCAAAGTGGGGATCCCGCGCTAGGCGCTCCAGGAGGTCGTTCTCGCCGCCCTCCAGCTTCACGTGCGCCGCGGCCGCCTGCGCATTTTCCCGGATGGCCTCGTGGAGCTCCTGGCGGTCGCCGCCGGCCTTCACGCCGTCCATCATGATGTTCTCGGAGGCCATGAAGGGCAGTTCGGACGCCAGGCGGCGCGCAATGACCTTGGGGTAGACCACCAGGCCATGGGAGACATTGGCGAAGAGATCCAGGATGCCGTCCACCGCCAGGAAGCTCTCCGCCACCGCGATGCGCTTGTTGGCGGAGTCGTCCAGCGTGCGCTCGAACCACTGGGTGGCGGCGGTCATGGCGGGATTCAGGGAATTGCAGATGACGAAGCGCGCAATGGAGGCCATTCGCTCGCTCCGCATGGGATTGCGCTTGTAGGCCATGGCGGAGGAGCCGATCTGGGACTTCTCGAAGGGCTCCTCCACCTCTTTGAGGTGCTGGAGCAGGCGGATGTCATTGGAGAACTTCGTGGCGGTCTGGGCAATGCCGGAAAGCACGGAGAGCACCCGCGCGTCCACCTTCCGGGAGTAGGTCTGGCCCGAGACCGCGTAGCATCCGGGGAAGCCCATCTTCTCGGCCACCAGGGCGTCCAGGCGGCGGCACTTCTCATGGTCGCCATTGAAGAGCTCCAGGAAGCTCGCCTGGGTGCCCGTGGTGCCCTTGCTGCCCAGCAGGCGCAGCCCCTGCCGCACGTAGTCCAGATCCGCCACATCGGAGAGGACGTCCTGCATCCAGAGGGTGGCGCGCTTTCCCACGGTGGTGGGCTGTGCGGGCTGGAAGTGCGTGAATGCCAGGGTGGGCAGATCCGCGTACTTTTCGGCGAATTCCGCCAGGTTCTCCACCACGGTGACCAGCTTTCCCCGCAGGAGCGTCAGGGCCTCCCGCATGAGAATCAGGTCCGTGTTGTCTCCCACGTAGCAGGAGGTGGCGCCCAGGTGGATGATGCCCTTCGCCGCAGGGCACTGCTGGCCGTAGGCGTAGACATGGCTCATCACATCGTGGCGAACCACGCGCTCCCGCGCCTCGGCCACCTCGAAGTTGATGTCCTCAACATGGGCGCGCAACTCGTTGAGCTGCTCGTCAGTGATGTCCAGACCCAGCTGCTGTTCGGTCTCCGCCAGAGCCACCCACAGCTTCCGCCAGGTGGAGAACTTGTGCTGCTCGGAGAAGATGCGCTGCATCTGCCGGCTGGCGTAACGGGTGGAGAAGGGGCTCTGGAAGACTTCGTGGTCGCTCATGGCAGGAGGGGAAGGAGGGGAGAAAACGGGAAAGGGCGGTGCGTATGAGAATGGATGGCTATGCCTTCAGCTTCGCCAGGGCGCTCTCATACTTCTCGACGGTCTTGGCCACGATGTCGGCGGGCAGCTCGGGTGCGGGGGGCTGGCGGTTGAAGTGGATGGAATCCAGGTAGTCGCGGACGAACTGCTTGTCCAGGCTGGGGGGATTCTTGCCGGGCACATAGGACTCCTGGGGCCAGAAACGGCTGGAATCGGGCGTCAGCACCTCGTCGGCCAACACCAGCTCGCCATCCTCGTCCACGCCGAACTCGAATTTTGTGTCGGCGATAAGGATACCGCGGGCGCGGGCGTAGTCGGCGGCCTGGAGATAGAGATCGATGGAGGCCTTGCGGAGCTTCTCCCCCATGGCGTCGCCGATGGTCTTCTTCAGCTCGTCCAGGGAGATGGGCATATCGTGTCCCTCCTCGGCCTTGGTGGTGGGGGTGAAGATGGGCTCGTCCAGCTTGTCGGCATTCACGTATCCGGCACGCAGGGGGATTCCGCAGACGGCGCCGCACTTCTTGTAGCTCTCGTAGCCGGAGCCCGTGAGATAGCCGCGGACGATGCACTCCACGGGGAGCATCCGGAGCTTCTTCACCAGCATGGAGCGGCCCTCCAGGTCCTTGGCGTATTTCTGCAGAACGGCGGGATACTTGGTCACGTCGGCGGTGATCAGGTGATTCCGGATGCCCTTCAACAGGGAGAACCAATTCAGGCTCACCTGGGTCAGCACACGGCCCTTTCCGGGAATGCCGTTGGGCATGATGCAGTCGTAGGCGCTGATGCGGTCGGTGGCCACGAAGAGGATGGAGTCGCCCAGGTCATAGACATCACGCACCTTTCCACTCTTGGGGGCGGAAAGCTCGGGAATCGCCGTGCTCAGAAGAGCGCCATTCGCATCGTACTGCATAGTCGTGAAAAGAAGGAGGGAAAGGAGGAAGGAATCGGGGTACCGGGGAAAAAGAAAAAATCCCGAGAAATCGGGAAAGGCGTACTTTATCCCCTGACAGGAGTTTCACCACGCCTCTCCTCAAAATCCCGCGTACGCGCCACCGCGCGCGCGAATCGCCTTACCCCCCGAACAAAAAAACAAAAGCGCGGCGCCACGGAAAAAGCGCGTGACGCCGCGAGAAGTGGGAAAAGGCGGGCGGGGAAGAGAGAGAGTCCCCTGACTTTCCTGCGAAGGAGTCCTTGCCGATTAGAGGGGCTTGTGAGTGAACTTCTGGGTGCCCTCCGCGAAGGGGGCCACCGTCTGACCCTTTCCCTCCAACAGCCACTTGTAGCTGGTGAGGCCCTCCAGCCCCACCGGTCCACGGGCATGGATCTTGGAGGTGGAGATCCCCACCTCCGCCCCCAGGCCATAGCGGAAGCCGTCGGCAAAGCGCGTGGAGGCATTCCAGAAGACGTCGGCGGAATCCACCTGCCGCTGGAAGAGGCTCGCGTGCTCCGGATTCCGGGTGACAATGGCGTCAGTGTGGTGGGAGCCGTAGTGATTGATGTGGTCGATGGCCTCCTGCACGTCGTCCACTACCTTGACGGAGACCTCCAGCGCCAAATACTCCGTGGACCAGTCCTCCTCCGTGGCTGCCTCCATGCCCGGGAAAATCGCACGGCTCTTCTCGTCGCCACGAAGCTTGACGCCGGCAGCCAAGAGCGCCTTGCAGACGCCGGGGAGCAGCCGCGCGGCGGCGTCCTTGTGGACCAGGAGGGTCTCCATGGCATTGCAGGTGGCGGGCGCCTGGGTCTTGGCGTCCACGGCGATGGCGGTGGCCATGTCGGCGTCGGCGCTGTCGTCCAGGAAGACATGGCAGATGCCGGCGGCGTGTCCCAGCACGGGGATGGTGGTGTTTTCCATGATGTGCTTCACGAAGGCATTGGAACCCCGCGGCACGATGAGGTCGATGTACTCGTTGAGGGAGAGCATCCCCTGGACCTCCTCGCGGGTCTCCAATAGCTGCAGCCACCCCGCGGGAATCCCGACGCCCTCCGTGGCTCCCACAATGACATCCGACAAAATCCGGTTGGTGTGCAATGCCTCACGGCCGCCCTTCAACAACACGGCATTGCCACTCTTCAAACACAAGGAGGAAATCTGAACCAACGCGTCGGGACGCGCCTCAAAGACAATGCCGATGACGCCAATGGGACAACTCACGCGGCGGAGATTCAACCCCGTCGCCAGCTCGGTGCGCGTCATGACCTTCCCCAAGGGATCCGGGAGCTTCGACAACGCCTGCAGTCCCGCCACCACGTCGCGGAGCTTCTTCTCGTTGAATACCAGACGCTTCCGCAAGGCGTCGCTGATCTCCTCCCCACACTCCGACAAGTCCTTCTGATTCTCCCGGAAGATCTCTTCAGAATGCGCCTCCAACGCCTCACCCATGGCCAACAACGCACGGTTGCGGAGCTCCAACGAGGTATCGGAAAGAGGAATGGAGGCGCGCTTCGCCTTCTGCGCTAATTCAAGGGTAGACATAAATGCAAAAAAAGGAGGAAGGAGGAAGGAGGAAGGAGGAAGGAGGAAGTTAGGCCAGGGTTTCGCAGGCGAAACCCCGCGCCGGAATCTACCGGCGCGTGCGCTAAGCGCGCCCGAATTGGCGCGCAAGTGCCGCCGGTAAGCGGAAGGGCGTTCGCAAGTACCGCCAGTAGGCGGAAGGGCGTTCGCAAGTGCCGCCGGTAGGCGGAAGGGCGTTCGCAAGTACCGCCAGTAGGCGGAAGGGCGTTCGCAAGTGCCGCCGGTAGGCGGAAGGGCGTTCGCAAGTACCGCCAGTAGGCGGAAGGGCGTTCGCAAGTGCCGCCGGTAGGCGGAAGGGCGTTCGCAAGTACCGCCAGTAGGCGGAAGGGCGTTCGCAAGTGCCGCCGGTAGGCGGAAGGGCGTTCGCAAGTACCGCCAGTAGGCGGAAGGGCGTTCGCAAGTGCCGCCGGTAGGCGGAAGGGCGTTCGCAAGTACCGCCAGTAGGCGGAAGGGCGTTCGCAAGTGCCGCCGGTAGGCGGAAGGGCGTTCGCAAGTACCGCCAGTAGGCGGAAGGGCGTTCGCAAGTGCCGCCGGTAGGCGGAAGGGCGTTCGCAAGTACCGCCAGTAGGCGGAAGGGCGTTCGCAAGTGCCGCCGGTAGGCGGAAAAAGCTAGGCAGGGGTACGGGGGCGGCAGCCCCCGTCCTTTGGGTAGCCGACTAGGGAAGAGCGCTCTTAGGCTAGCCGCGCTTTCGAAGGCGG
>CAVDSU010000052.1:6579-14178 GCA_963611685.1 bacterium | reverse complement strand
CCTGCGGGCGGCGACCTACTGCCTACTGCCTGCGGGGGCGAGGAGCGCCCCGCGATTGGATTGTTCCTCTACACAAAAGCGGATGCCGAAGTGTGGGGATTCCGGCATCCGCTATGGCATTCCTGCGGAGAGTTGATTTTTTTTACAGCTTCAGGGCCTCTTTCACGGCGTCGACGAGGTCGAGTTTTTCCCATGGGAACTCGTCCCAGCCGAAGGGGCCGTATGCGGCGCTTTGCTGGTAGTTCCAGCCGTTTGGCGTCAGCAGTCCGAGGGCGCGGGAGATTTGTGCGGGTCGGAAATCGAAGGGCTTTCGGCTCTGGAGCATTTCGACCACGGCGTCCTCGGAGACCTTCCCGGTTCCGAAGAAGTCCACATGGAAGGAGAGGGGATCGGTGACGCCGATGGCGTAGGAGACCTGCACCTCGCAACGTCGTGCGGCGCCGGCGGCGACCAGGGTCTTGGCGACCTTTCGGAGGAGATAGCACGCGGAGCGGTCCACCTTGCTGGGGTCCTTTCCGCTGAAGGCGCCGCCGCCATGGCGCCCGGCGCCGCCGTAGGTGTCCACGATGATCTTTCGTCCGGTGACGCCGGTATCGCCGTTGGGACCGCCGGTGACGAAGTTTCCGGTGGGGTTGATGTAGAGGGAGCCGCCGCGGACATTGAGGTGCTCGAAATCGACCTCGCGGAGGAATTCGGCGGGAAGGACCTCGTGAAGGACCCCCTTCACCGCCTGGAAGACCTTCTCCCGCTGGCCATCCTCATGCTGATGGGAGACCACGATGGAGGTGATGGCCACGGGCTTTCCGTCCTCATAGCGGAAGGTGAGCTGGCTCTTTGCGTCGGGGCGCAGGAAGGAATACGCGGGATCCGTGCGGCGCAGCTGGGAGAGGCGCTTCAGGATAACCTTCGCGTAATGGACGGGCGCGGGCATGTATGCCGGGGTGTCGTCGCAGGCATAGCCGAACATGATGCCCTGGTCGCCGGCGCCCTGCTCCCCGGAGAAGCTGGTCTTTTCGGAGACGCCCATGGCGATGTCGGGGCTCTGCTCGTGCAGACGATTCACCAGCTGCAGCGTGGACGCCTGGAAGCCCTCCCCCGGACGGTCGTAGCCAATGCCGGCGACGACCTTGCGCACAATGGCATCATAGTCGGGCGTGACGAAGCCGGTGGCGTCCGCGCTGGGGCTGATTTCGCCGGCCAAAGTCACGAAATCGGTGGTAGCGAGGGTTTCGCAGGCCACGTGTGCCCGGGAATCCCGCTGAAGGATGGCATCCAGGACGGCGTCGGAAATCTGATCGCAGACCTTGTCGGGATGCCCCTCGGAAACCGCCTCCGAGGTAAACAGAAAACTCTTGTGTTGCATAAGGATATAGACTCCCAGTGTGTTGTTAGGAGCACCCACCCATGGAAGAAAGCTGGGAGGGCGGGGACTCCCTGGAGACCTTGGAACTCCAGTACACCCCGCCAATGCCACCCAAAACCGTGGGCGGCATCGCCAAATCCGGGGCGTTTCGCTAATATACCGTTTCCCTACCCGACAACCCCCTCCACAACCCACGAAATCAGGAATATTCCAGGCAGGAGAGAAGAAATTCAGAATTCAATATAACTCCTTGACAATCAACGAGTTATGTTATTATATCATACTATCGCGCCCATTCATCCAGGCGTCCCTGTGCGGCGGCCAATGCCAGGACTCTTCGGAAGAAGCAGAGTCGATTTCGGCATTCGCACTGTCCTTTGGGTCCCACATTTCCGCAAGCGCCCTCGGTGAGTCGTTTTGGGCAGCGGTCATTGGGGAGGTATCCGAGGTGGACGAGTCGGAAGAGGACATTCGGGTTCACGCCGCAGATTTTGCAGAGTGCGTGTCGGAGTGCCTGGGGCTTGGCGGGGTCATCGGCGGTTCGGAGGAGTCGTGAGACCAATCGATCTCCGAAGGGCGCCTTTCCGGGATCCAGTGGGCTGGTGGGTTCGAATTCCACGCCGGCGGGGTCGCGGTGGTTGAGTTTCAGGAGATTGGCGAAGAGGTATCGTGGGCTGGCGACGGGCGGGAGCATGGTCTTCTCCATCTCGCCCTTCCAGCGGTTGCGCCAGGAGTTGTAGTCGGGGCAGTCCTCCAATGCCTTTTGGAAGGCGGTGGTCAGGCTCTGGATGTCCATAGGAGTGACATCGCCATGGAGGAGTGCGCCGCAGAATCCCAGCCGCCGCAGTCCGGTCATCAGGAGTGCCAGGCATCGCGACTGATACGCCCTGCCCTCCTTCAGGCCCTTCGCGTATTCGATCTTCAGGCCGCGCTGATAGAGTTCAGGGAGGAGCACGCCGGAAGGCAGGACCGCGGGGAGTTTTTCGACCTCCTCGGAGGAGAACCAGAGGATGCGTGCGATCACGGGCACCGTGGCGTCGCGCATCTGGAGTTCCCATTGCAATTCCTGCGCCTTTCGGACATCCCAGGTCGCCTGGCAGAAGAGGAATTTTGCGCCGCGGGAGAGCTTCCGGCCCATCTTTGTGTAGGAGATGGCGATATCCGGCGCGGTGTATTTTCCCACATTGATGGTGGCGCCGGCGGTGAGTCCGCCCAGTCCCTCCTCCCGGCAGAGCCGGAGGCTCTCCACGGAGTCCACGTAGTGCTTTTCGAGGGGCCGTGCATCGCCGCTGACGGCGCAGAAGACGCCGTCGGGCTTCTCGTGGGCCATCTTCTGGAGCCAGACGTGGTTCTCGCGGGGCGAGCGGCCCTTTCCGGAGAGCATTCGGACCACGTGGCCGGGGAAGTGTCGTTCCAGGACCGCGGCGAAGTCCTGGACATCCTGGCGTTCCAGGTCGTCGGGGTTGTCGTCCACCACGAGGCCATAGAAGAGTCCGTCGCGCACGTAGTCTGCGGCGATACCCTCTGCCAGGGCATCGGCTTCCTGGAGGGAGTCTTCCAGGGCGGGAGGCTGCACCTCACCCAGGAGATGGAAGGTGCCGTCCAGCAGTCCGGAGACGAAGGGAGATTCCATAATCGGAGGTATAGGGGTAGAGAAGAGAATAGACTGTGTTCAGCGCGGGAATTTAGCGCCACCACTTGTAGCCTGCCAGCAGGAGGGCCTTCTTGCGGGACTGGTAGTCGGCGAAGGAGGCGGTCTTTGCGGGGCTCCAGGCGCTTTCGGCAGCGGCGACCAGGCGTGGAAAGAGCTTCGCTTCCAGGCGCCACTGTGGGATCACCTCGGTCCACAGCGGGCATTCCAGTCCCAGGAGTCGTTCGCCCAGGAGCTCTTCCAGGTGTGCGCCGGTGTTTGCGGAGTAGACGCCCTCTTCGGAGAGTTGGACCATCCAGGGGAAGTGTGGCTCCTCGAAGGCCTGCGGGTAGTCCAGGTAGTATGCGTTGTCGATGGAGGAGATCACCTGATGGGAGAGGTTGTTATGGCCCGCGCAGGCATTCATCTCATTGGCATTTCCCCAGCACTGGAGGACATTCTTGGGAGTGAGGATGGCCTCGGTGCGCCAGGTGATGGGAGTTCGCCCGTGGTCCACGACGAACTGCGAGAGTTCCCGCATGAACCACTCTTCCAGCTTGCGGGTGTTCTCCAACTTCAGTTCGGCGCATTTTGCCTGGCACTTGGGGCAGCGGTTCCAGAACCAGTCGCCGGCCTCGTCGCCACCCAAATGGATGTGCGTGCTTTCGGGGAAGAGGTCCATGGCCTCCTGAATGCGTGCCTTGGCGAACTCCAGCACCGCGGGATTTCCCAGGCAGAGCTCGGTGGAGAAGTGCTCTTTGTCGCAGCGGAATTCGGGATGGAGTTCCAAGAGACCGTGGTTGTGTCCAGGGAAGTCGATTTCGGGGATGATCTGGATGGCATTTTCCTTGGCGGCCCGGCGCACTTCGGCGATTTCCTCGGGGGTGTAGGAGCCCTTCTGGAGGGCGGAGAGCGCATTGAGTTCCGGCGCGCCCAGGGAGGGCATGCGCCAGCCCTCGTTGTCGGAGAGATGCCAATGGAAGCGGTTGAGGCGCAAGCGGCCCATCGCCCGCAACAGCCGCTGGACGTTTTCGACACTCTGGAAGTGCCGGGAGGAGTCCAGCATGACGCCGCGCCAGACAAGCCGCGGGGCGTCCTCCAGGACTCCGGCCTCCAGGAAGGCCTGGTCCGCGCCGAAGCGGAATGCCAGATAGAGCTGCTGCTCCAGGGCATTGAGGCCATAGACCAATCCGCCACGGTCACCATATTCCACCAGGATCCGCTCGGCAGAGACCGTCAGGCGAAAGCCCTCCGACGGGAGGCCCGTGCAGGAGGCGACGGCGACCTGGGGATTGTCCTCGCAGGAAATCGCCTCCACGCCAAAGAGCTGCAGGCACTCGCCCAGGAAGGGCATGGCGACGGGCGAAACGGTCAGCTTCGCCCCAAAGGCGAATTCGCCCTCGTCGAGGCGGAATTCGCGGCCACGGGGAAGGGTTCCGGAAAAGGCGGGAGCAATGGGGGCGTAACTGGAGGGACGCATATATGGGGGAAAAAGGAGGAAGGAGGAAGGAGGAAGTTAGGCCAGGGTTTCGCGGGCGAAACCCATCGCCGGGAAAACCCGGCGATTGCGCCACGCGCGCCCGAATTGGCGCGCAAAAAGGGGAAAATACAAAAAGGCACCGCCGATAGGCGGAAGGAATTTAGGCGGGGTACGAAGAGTCACACGCGTGTCTAGAAGCAGAGCAGGTCCTAGAATGGGGAAAGTTTGCAGGAAGATCTCCAAAGGACGGAGGGGCCATGCCCCCCCGCACTCCCCGAAAATTTCTAGGGTGGCGACCGGGCACTGCACCGACATTCGCCACCAGCAGTCGGAAAGGCGCCTGCGGCACCGCTTAACCTTCTACTTGCTACCTGCTACCTTCTACCCGCGGGCGAATCATTCGCCCGCATTTGCCGCCGCATCAGCAGCGGAAGAGGATAGGCGGGGGTACGGGGGCGGCAGCCCCCGTCCTTTGGGTAGCCGCCCAGGGAAGAATCGCTCCGGTGGAAGGCACGCATTGCGAAGGCGGCACCTTTTAGAACCGCTGCTTTCCAGCCGCGGTAGAGCGCCTGCGGCACCGCTTGAACCTTCTACCCACTACCTGCTACCTGCCAATTGTGGGCGTATCCGCGGTGTGTTCTTCTTCGCCGGAGAAGAGGCTGTCGAGGAGTCGGATTCCTGTGGGTGTCCGGAAGAAATCGTGTTTTGCGGCGGCGCGGGCTTTAGGGGAGAATCCGCTTTCCTCGGCATTGACGAGGTAATCGGCCTCCACGAGGATTTGGTAGTCGCGTCCCTGGATGTCCTTGAGCGTATGGTGGTGTCCGACGAGGAAGGAGACCCGTTGTTTTTGTTCTTCGGAGAGTGGGGATTCCTGGAGGAATTCCAATGCCATGGGAGCGCCCTCCAGCTCCTGTCGCCAGCCCTCGGCCACGCCGTACTTTTCGCGGCAGAGGGGGCAAGCGATGTCGTGGAGGATGGCGGCCACCTCCAGGATGAGCTGTTCGTTTTCGGGGAGTCCCTCGGCCACGCCGATGGTGCGTGCGAATCCCCAGACCTTCATGAGGTGGGTGATGTCGTGGAGATTTCCGCGGGAGAAGGAGATCATTCGCTCCATGATGTGGGAGACGACGTCGCGCTTCTCGACGCCCAGGTGGCTGGCGTCCTTCCAGAGGGGCTTCTCCATCCAGACCATGTCGTACCAGCGGTCGAACTTCATGGCGCACTGATGGAAGTGCGCGCAGAGTCGATAGCCCATGCGGTGGTGGAAATGGACGCTGTCCAGAGTCAGGGTATCGTCCTCCTGTCCATTGGCGGGATAGGCGATGCATGCCTGGAGAGTCCGGATTCCGCGAAGGCAGGCCTCCGCCTCGATGGCGGCGTAGAGCTTTGCGCCGATTCCGATGCGGTGGAAGGAGTTGTCCACATATACCGAGACCTCCGCCGAGACATCGTATGCCGCGCGTTCCTTGAAGGGTCCCAAATAGGCGTATCCCAGCACGTGTCCGGTGGCCTCGTCGATGGCGACCAGCCAGGGATATCGTCCCAGCCGCGCCTCATATCGTTCGCCGAACTCCTCGAGAGTGGGGACCGCCAATTCGAAGGAGACTGCGGTCTTCTCCACGTAGGGTGCGTAGATGTCCAGCATCGCCTGGAGATCCAGGATTGTCGCGGGACGGATGGAAATGCTCAAAGACATGGGACGAATTCCGAAACGAGGGCCTTTTTTTATGCCTCGTGGACGCGTTTTCCGGTTACGTGTTCGAGAGTCATGGCGAGGACCTGTACCCGTGCGCCGGCGCGTCGGATCTCCTCCTGGATATCCTCTTCGCTGGGATTGAAGCGTCGTGCCAGGCGCAAGCAGATTGCCAGGGCCTTTTCCTGGTCGGCAACCAGCTCGATGCGTCCGAATGCCACCACGCTGCGGAAGGTATAGGCCCATCCGGGATCGTCCTTGACGCCGTCGCTCAAGACGGTGAAGCAGCAGCGGGGATTGCGGCGGATGGCGTCGATCTTGTGTCCCTCCTTTGCGCCGTGGAAGTAGATCTTTCCGTCTTCGGGGCAATAGAAGGGATTCAGGTAGATGCCATAGGGGTATCCGTCATCGCCGGTGAGAGAGAGCACGCCGCGCTTTGCGTGGGCGAGGATCTCGCGCGCCTCCTCGTCGGGGAGCTGCTGGGCGATGCGGCGCATGGGTCGAAAAGCCATAAGAGCGCCTCCCCCGGCTACTTCAGGAGATCCTTTCCGCAGGAGAACGCGGTCGCCACGGCGTCGGACATCTGCCGATAGCAGGCGGCGCAGGCATCGAAGCAGATGGGCCTCATCTTGGCGGCATCGGGCTTTCCGTCAGTGAGGGCGGATTCCTCCACGGCGCAATTCCGGATCTCGCCCACCACATTGCAGTCCTCGGGATTCTGGGAGAGCAGCTCGCACTCCAGCACCAGGGGGAATTCCCGGAAGACGGGCGCATTGACGAAAGCGCTCTTTTCGGCATGGAGGCCGGCGGTGGCGACCTTTCCGGGCGCCTTGTTGCCGCTGACCAGCCCCACGTAGTCGCACGCCTTCACGGTATCCACGGTGCCGAAGGCGACGGTGAATGCGCGGTTGCGTTCGATGTTCGTCCAGGTGCGGTGGCTGGAGTCGATGCAGATGGTGATGCGGTCTTCCATGGTGACCCCGCCCCAGGCTGCATTCATCAAATTGGGGGTGCCGTCCTCATCGTAGGTGCCGATCATGAGGACAGGCATAGGGAACATCCAGTTTTTGACTCCAAAATTCTTCTTCATGGGGATTCCTCCGAAAACGCTTTCATGGGCAAATCAGGGCGCAAATTCAATATACCTTGCGCGCCCCAATTCCCCCAAAATACCCCCTGACACACCGCGGATTTTTTCCAGCGAGAGCCCGCCCCCCACACGCCGGCATTTTCCGTCGCATGCGCCAAACGGGCGGCAGGCAGAGTGCGCCCGCCGACGGGAAAGTTGCAGGGGGATCTCCAAAGGACGGAGGGGCTCGCGCCCCCCGCGCCCCCCGAGAATCCCTATGGTAGCGACCGGGTGATGCACCGGCATTCACCGCCGACGGGAAAGTTGCAGGGGGATCTCCAAAGGACGGAGGGGCTCGCGCCCC
>CAVDSU010000052.1:0-6540 GCA_963611685.1 bacterium | reverse complement strand
TGCACCGGCATTCGCCGCCGGCACGCGGAAAGGCGCCTGCGGCACCGCTTAACTTTCTACCCACTACCTTCTACCTACTACCTGCGGAAGCAACCGGCACTGCGGAAAATATCACTATCCCCCCTCGGATCTAGGTAATGTCGTCAGCACTCTGGCGGAGCGGCTGCGCTTGCCGCTTTTTCCTTGTTTTTTCCGCCCGTCTTGGCAAATAGGCAGTGGATCAGCGGCAGGGCGAAGATGGTGAGGGCTCCAGCGACGGCGACTCCGCCGGTGGAGGCGGCGCCGATGCCGGCGCGCAATTCGCTGCCCACTGCGGTGGAGAGTGCGATGGGGAGCATTCCCAGTGCGCTGGCGAGAATGACCATGAGCACTGCGCGGAAGGACTCTCCGGCGCCCTGGACCATTGCCTCCCGGGAATCCATGCCGTTCTTCTTCAGCGTGGCGTATCGGTCAACAATGAGGATGGCGGCGTTCACCACCACGCCGATGAGCATCAGGGCGCCCAGCATGACCAGGATATCGACATTCCAGCCGCTGAGGAGGAGTCCCCAGATCACCCCCATGAGACCGAAGGGGAGCGTCAGGAGAATCAGGAAGGGTCGCGTGAAGGACTCCATGATGGCGCAGATGGTCAGGTATGTGAGGAATGCGGCCAGGAGGATCGCCTCTCCAAAATCCGCCATGGCGTCGGCCAGGTATTCCGCATCGCCGGCGGCCTCATGGCGGTATCCGGGCGGGAGGACTCCGGTGTCCGCCATCTTCTGGAAGAGCTCGCTTTCCACGCTCTGGAGGGCGGCGCCCTCGGCGAGGGTTCCGCTGACCCAGACCACGCGCTCCTTGTCCTTGCGCTTGATCATGACGGGAATGGCGCGGGTAGTCACCTCCGCCACGCTGCCCAGCAGCACGGGATGGCCATCGCCTCCGGGAAGCAGGAATTTCGCCACCTGGTCCATGCCGGGGGCCTCGGAATACTTCACGCGGATGTCGTAGGAGCGGTCGCCGGATTTGTAGAGCGCAGCCTCGATGCCCTCCAGATTGCCGCGGAGGATGGATCCCAGGACGGAGGAAGAGATCCCGGCGTCACGCATCTCGGTGCGCTTCGGCGTCACCAGGATCTGCGGCTTTCCCTCGCGGACCGTGGCGTCAACGGTGGAGATTCCGGGGAGACCCTTGGCCAGCGCAAGAGTCTTCCGGCCTGCGTTTTCCAGGACGGCGAGGTCCTTTCCCGCGATGCTAAACTTGACGGGCGTGGAGATGCCGCCCATGTCGGAGGTGGCGGTGACCATATAGAAGACGCCGGGCTCCTTCGCCATGCGCTTCTGCACCTCGGCAATCCGCTGTTCCAGAGTCCAGGAGCGCTCCAGCTTGCTCTTGAAATTCAGGTCGATCTGCGCCACGTAGACGGCCTCGGTGACGCCCTCGCCCGCGGTATCCCGCTTTCCCACGGAGACCGCGCAATTTTCCAGGTCGGAGAGCGTGGTGCGCAGTTCGTCTGCCAGTGCGGTGACGCGGGCGCAGGTGGCCTCCAGGTCGTAGTTCACGGGGTATTCCAGCGAGACCATCATCTTTCCCTTGTCGGAGGTCTCCATCATGGTGAATCCCAGGGAGCGTGCCTGGAACATGGCGAGGAAGAAGAGTCCGATGCAGAGGAGCGTGACGGCCAGGCAGAGCCAGCGCCGGCGTGCGGACCACCCCAGCATGGCGGAGTATCGCTCGCCCAGCTTCCGGATGAGCCCGCTCCACTTGTCCATGAGGCGCGTGAAGGCGTTCTGGCGTCGCTGGCTCTTGGGTTTCAGGAGGACTGCGCAGAGGATGGGCGTCAGGGTGAAGGAGATGAAGATCGAGACCACATTGACGATGAGGGTAGTCAAGGCGAAGGGCTTCAGGACCTGTCCCACCAGACTCCACATGGTAGTGAGGGGGAGCATGACGACCACGTTTGTGCCGGCGGAGGCGAAGACGGAGATCGCCATTTCGCTGGTGCCGCGGTTAGCGGCCTCCCAGGGATCGGAGCACTTCTCCATCCAGGTGGAGACATTCTCCAGCACCACGATGGAATTGGAGACCAGGATTCCCACGGAGAGTCCGATGGCCACCAGGGTGACGGTATTGAGGGACTGTCCGGCCAGCTGCATGAAGAAGAAGCTGCAGACGATGGTCAGGGGCATGGAGACGCAGACGATGAGTGTGGTGCGGAAGTCTCCCAGGAAGAGGAAGAGGATCGCCGCGCACAGGAGGATTCCGCCCACGATGTCGCCCAGAGTGGAGGAGACGGTGGATTCGATGGTGGCGGCCTCGTCGGAGACCACCTGGAGCCTCATGCCGCCCGGCAGCGTTCCCTGGAGCTCAGATGCCTTCTTGCGGCAGGCATCCACCAGCTTCACCGTGTTGGCCTCGCCCTTCTTCACAATGGACAGCAACACGCACTCCTCGCCATTGAACCAGGCGCGCTGTCGCACTTCGTCGGTGGTCAGGAAGACCCGCCCGAGATCCCCCAGCGTCCGGCGTTCGCCCTTTCGGCTCACCACGGGGAAGGAGGCGATTTCGTCGACGGCGGGGTATTCGGCGTCGAATTTCACGTTGATCTCGGTGCCGTGTTCCCGGATGCGTCCGGAGGGCAGCGAATTCACGTTTGCGGAGATCGCCTGGACCACCTCGGCGGTCGTGAGTCCGGCGCCCTCCACGAGATCGCGGTCCAGCTCCACGTGGATCTCGCGCTCATTGCCGCCCACGATGGTGACGCTTCCCACGCCGGAGATCATGGAGAATTGGTCGGCCAGCGTATTGTCCACGTAGTCGTATTTTTCTTCCAGGGTGGCGTCGCCGGTGACCGCCAGCTTCACCACGCTGGTGGCATTGATGTCGATCTTCTGGATGACGGGGCGTTCTGCGTCATCGGGCAAGTCCTCCAGGCATCCATCCACCTTCTCGCGGACGTCCACGGCGGCGATATCCACATCCGTTCCCAGCTGGAACTCCAGCCGGACCACGCAGGCATTCTCCAGGCAGGTGGACTCCACGTGCTTCAGGCCATCCAGGGAGGACACGGCGTCCTCGATATGCTTCGCCACATCCTTCTCCATGTCCTCGGGGGTGGCGCCCACCCAGGTAGTGGTGACGGTGACGTAGGGGATATCGGTGGCGGGCAGGTTCTCCAGCGAGAGTTTCCGGTAGCTGTTCAAGCCCAGTCCCACCAGGGCGATGAGCAGACAGGAGACGGCCACAGGCCGCTTGGTTGATGCATCGGCAAGAAACATGGCTGAGCCCTCCCGGCTACTGCGCCTGGACGGCGTCGCCGTCCTGGATCATATACTGTCCTTCCACCACAATGGGGAGATCCGCAGAGAGCCCCGCGCCTCGCACCTCCACCACGCCATCCTGGGTGATGCCCTCCTCCACCGGCAACGATACCGCACGACCGCCCTCCACGCGATAGAGCAACAGCCCGGAGGTGCGCCGCACGGGGACCGCCAGCGGGACCCCGAAGCCATGGGACTTCTCCAGGGCCACGGAGACCCCCACCAGCTGTCCCGGCACCAGGCACTCGCCCTCCCCCACCATCAATTCGCCGCGCACCTGGAAGGTCCGCAGGCTGGACTGGATCAGCGGGCTCTTGTCGGTGACCAGGATGGTCTTCTGGGCGCCGTCTTCCGCCTCCACCAGCAGCTCGGTCTTTCCGGGGACGATCTTCGCGTAGTATGCGGCGGGGAGGAATGCCACCACCCGGAGGGCGACGGGATCCAGGATCTTGCAGACGGCCGCCTCGGCGCGGAGCTCCTCGCCGGGCTCCTGGAGGCGTGCGGCGACGCATCCGGAGATTGGCGCCAGGATGGTGCAGTCCTCCAGGTTCTTTTTTGCGATGGAGAGGGACGCCTCGGCCAAGCGCACCTGCGCCTCGGCGGCAGAGAGATTCGCCTTTGCCAGCGAGAGATCCGCGGAGGCGGCCTCGTAGTTCAGGGTATATGTCTCCAACTCATTGGAGGAGACTGTCTTTTTCTCAAAGAGCCGCCGGAAGCGCTCCACATCCAAGGAGGCCTTATGGAAGCTCGCCTGCGCCTTCTCCAACTGCGCCTGGGCGACCGATACCGCGGAGTGCCGGGCGGCCAGCGTGGCCTCGGAGACCTCCACTTGGTCCCGGTAGGTGCGGTCATCCAAGGAAAAGAGCTTCTGCCCCGCCTGGACCCGGTCGCCCACCTCCACGCAGACCTCTTTCAATGTGCCGCCCACGCGGGTGGAGACGGTGGTCTGGTTCTTGGACTCCAGGGTGCCCTTCAGAGTCAAGTAGCGGGTGAAGTCCCGTTCCTGGAGATGCCCCAGCACCACCAGCGTGCCCGCGGGAGAAGAAGAGTCTTCGGCACGAGCAGCGGGAGTGGCGGCGGCCAAAAGCGCCAAGGCGAGCGAAAGGATTGCCAGACGGGAAGGGTTCATCGTATGAATGGACATTTGCATTGCCTCCTAAAAAAGCGTGTAAATCTGGAAAGCGAGCTGTCAGCGGACCAGGAGTTCGGAGAGCTTCTCCTTCATGGGGTGTTCCTGGTCTTCGGGAGTCCAGTGGTCCTCGGAGGGCGTCAGGTCGCCCATGGACAACTCCAGGCGCACCAGCGCGATGTCCTTGACAAATGCGGTCTGCACCAACGCCAGATGCGCGTCGTCCATTTGCGCGCGGGCGTCCAGCATCTTGTAGAGGGGCTCCACGCCCTCCTCGAAGCGGGAGAGGAAGTCCTTGTAGCGCGCCTGCGCGGCATCGTAGTTCAGTTGCGCCAGGGCACGCTGGCTATCGGCGTCCTGCAGGTCGCGGTCGGCGGAGAGGACCTCCAGCATGACGGCGAGGGAGAGTTCCTCGCGCTGAAGCCGCGCGGCCTCACGGCCCACCTTCGCGCTGCGGTAGGCGGCGATCTTTTCGCCCCCACGGAAGAGATCCATGGCCGCCGAGACCCCGCCATAGAGATTGGTGGCGCGGTCGGCGATGTCGTCGCTGGTCCAAGTGCCATTGAGGAAGCCGCCCACGGTGGGCAGGAAATTCACCAGCGCCATGCGCACCTGGTTCTCGGACTCCACGACCTGCCGATCCCGCAAAGAGAGCTCCGGCCGATGCACCAGCGCACGCAGCACGCGGTCCTGGAGGGCCTCCTGGGGGGCCTCACGGGGTTCGGAGGGATAGACCAGTCGGAGGCGCGAGGCCTCCAATGGCGAGAGCCCCAGGGACTCCAGGAGCTGTCCACGCACCACGGAGAGTTCTCGGCGGGCCTCCTCCAGGGAGAGCTCCCGGGAACGCCACTGCGCCTGCGCGTTGGTGCACTCCCACGAAAGCACCTGACCCTCCTCAAAGAGCGACGACACGCGCTCATACTGACTCTTCGTGGAGGCCACCTGGCTCTCCAATACCGAAATCCGAATCTCGCAAAGGAGCGCCTGGTAATAGAGCGTGGTGACTTGGGAGACGATCTCCTGGCGCGCCAAATGCTCGCTCAGGGTCTTGGATTGGCGAGCCAGACGGCGATTGGCATACAACAGCCAGGTCGCCGGCGCCACCAACGGCATCTCTACCCCTAGCTTGCCACTCCAACTCTCCTTGTCCGATGTCGCAATCCCACGCATGGTCTGCTGATGACGCCAACCCGTCCAGCCACCACTCAAGGAGACCTTCGGAAGAAACTCCGCAAAGGAGGAATCCACATCCAGCTCCGACAGCCGACGCTCCAAGGCCGATAGCCGCAAGGAGTAGTTGTTCTCCAAGGCAAAGGAAAGGCACGCCGACAAGTCCCGCGGCTCGTCTAACCACACACTCCGAGACGCCAGGACCACCGAAAAATCCTCAAGGTGCCCCCGACGAGCCTCCCCTACATCCCCCAACGAGGCACAAGAACAACAAATCCCCCCCAACACTAGGCAACATGCCAAAACAACACCACTAAACACCCTTTCTAAGCTCGCCATGGCCCTTAAATTCCTATGCCTACCACCCAACAGGACAACCCGAGAAAACCGCACAATTTTCAAACATTTGTTTAAAACGAGAGTACTATATCATATCCTAGAAAGCCCAAGAACTTTTGGGCCTATCGCCCCACAAAAAAGGAGGAAGGAGGAAATTTGGCCAGGGTTCCTGGAACGGCCCCCCGCGCCGGAATTTTACCGGTGCGTGCGCCCACCGAATTAGTGGTTAGGCGGCAGTGGCTAGTGGCTAGTTTTTGCGGTGTCTGCGGCGCTCTTCCGCGGCTCTTGCCGCGGTGCCGATGCCGCTTTTCCCTAAAAGGGGGTGCGGAGGGGCTTGCGCCCCCCGTGCCCCCCGAATTAGTGGTTAGGCGGCAGTGGCTAGTGGATAGTTTTTGCGGTGCCTGCGGCGCTCTTCCGCGGCTCTTGCCGCGGTGCCGATGCCGCTTTCCCCTAAAAGGGGGTGCGGGGGACTTACGCCCCCAGTCCTTTGGATAATCCCCCCACTACTGCACTTAGTGGTTAGGCGGCAGTGGCTAGTGGATAGTTTATGCGGTGCCTGCGGCGCTCTTCCGCGGCTCTTGCCGCGGTGCCGATGCCGCTTTC
>CAVDSU010000051.1:0-14400 GCA_963611685.1 bacterium | reverse complement strand
GGGGTGGGGTCCCCCGTGGGCTCTTTGGGGGCAGGGGGTGTGGCGTCTGTGGTTTCGGGGGGCGGGTTCAGGAGGCGTGCCAGGAATTCCCGGACGGCGGCCTGGTGTTCCCGGGGGATTTCCATGGTGATGGTAGGCGCGGCGTTTTCGGGGGCGTCGAGGGCGTCGTAGAAGTCGACGACCTCCTGGTCCAGGATCAGGTCATTGGCGGTGGCGGGGCGATCCAGGCGGAGATTCTGGAGGGTGCGGCAGCGGGAGAGTGCGGTATAGAGTTGTCCGTGTGCGAAGCATCCGCGTCCCAGGCGCAGGTCCACGGCGTCGAGAGTGAGTCCCTGTGACTTGTGGATGGTGATGGCATACGCCAGCTTGAGGGGGATTTGGGTAAAGGATCCCACGGGGCGTTGACGGAGGCGTTTTTTGCCGCCGCGCAGGGAATTGGCTTCCAGGACGTATTCGTAGTTGGTCCAGACATGGGGTTCCAGGGTGATGGTGGCGCCCTTGTCCAGCTTTACGCGCACGGAGGGGACGTCGTCGGTGAGGCAGAGGAATTCTTCCACGACTCCCAGATCTCCGTTCACGTATTCGAACGTATTGGAGGAGAGGTGCTTGTTGCAGAGGACCATGACGCGTGCGCCGGGCTTGAGCTCCAGCTGCGGCTCGGTGGGGAAGTCTGCTTCCTTGAAGCGTCCGGTGATTTGTGCCTGGAAGAGTGCGGGCGGGGTGTTCAGCCGCTGGTGCATTGTGGCGTTGATGGCGGCGGCCTCGCGGTTTGTGGTGCACAGTCGGACGGGTGGCGGGGTATTTGCGGGGGTCTCCCTGGCGTCGCAGCGCCGGTTCAGGAGTTCCAGGGGCGTGAGCGTGCTGCCGTCGGGCAGCGGGATTTCGCGCTCGTCGCAGCGGTTGTGCCGGACCAGGTTCAGGAGCTTCACGAATGCGGGGTCGGAGTTTTGGCGGAGGGGCGTGCGGAGGCTGATGCAGTGGAAGCGCGCCTGTTTCCAGAGAGTCGTCTGGAAGGCGTACCATCCTCCGAAGTGCTGCAGGATATAGTTTTCCTCGGTGGAGCCTTTTACGACGGGTGGCAGCTGGAAGAAGTCTCCGCAGAGGACCACCTGCTTTCCGCCGAAGGGTCGTGTGCGGTCGGAGCCGATGGCCAGGGCGCGAAGTCGTTGGTCCACCGCCAGGAAGAGATCGCTGCGCACCATGGAGATCTCGTCAATGACGATGATCCTTGCGTTTCGGATGACGGCGGCGTGTCGGCGATCGGGGAGTTCTTCCAGGCTTTCTGGGGTCAATAGTCCCGGGGGGAAGAGGAAGAAGCTATGGAGGGTAGAGCCGCCCAGGCGGATTGCCGCGATGCCGGTGGGGGCCAGGAAGACCGCGTCCTGGGGGCGCAAGCGCTGCAGTTCCTGCAGGACCGTGGACTTTCCGGTGCCCGCTTCCCCCGTCAAAAATACGTTTTCCCCCGCGAGGATGCACTGCAGGGCATCCTTCTGTTCTTGGCTTAGCTCCATGACGCAAAAATCCCCGTCCCCATTTTGTTCCCGACCTCTCAAGCCCCCCTTGTGCGGGAGGGCCTTTCCCTCCCTGGGGCGATGGCGGGTACAGTAATGCAGGACGGGGACTCTCGCTTGCGTGGGTCAGGGCAGCCGCCAGAGGTGGTCCATGGGGCCCTGTCCGTGTCCTAGGTGGGGATCGTTTTCCAGGGCGCCCACGATGTATTCCTTGGCGTTTCGGATGGCGTCTTCCAGGGAGTGTCCCAGGGCCAGATTTGCGGCGATGGCGCTGGAGAGAGTGCATCCGGTGCCGTGGGTGTTTGGGGTATTGACGCGTTTTCCGGGGAACCATGTGGCGGTGCCGTCGGCGGAGAGCAGCAGGTCGTTTGCGTCGTTGATGGCGTGTCCGCCCTTGACGAGGATGGCGACGTTGGCGAGGCGCTTTCCGAGCGTGCGTGCGGCCTCCACCATCTCTTGCGCGTCGCGGATTTCGCGGCCGGCGAGCACCTGCGCTTCGGGGATATTGGGGGTGATGACCCTTGCCAGGGGGAGGAGGGCGGTCTCCAGGGTCTCCTGCGCCTCGGGGACCAGCAGTCGGCTGCCGGAGGTGGAGACCATGACGGGGTCGATCACCAGCTGCGTGACGGCGTATTTCTGGAGCTTTTCGGCGATGACGCGGATGAGGGGTGCGGAGGAGACCATTCCGATCTTCACGGCGTCGGGGACGATGTCCTGGAAGATGCTCTCCAGCTCCTGTGCCACGAACTCCACGGGCGCCTCGTGGATTGCCTGTACGCCCAGGGTGTTCTGTGCGGTGAGCGCGGTGATGGCGCTCATGCCGTAGACGTGGTGTGCGGCGAAGGTCTTCAGGTCTGCCTGGATGCCGGCGCCGCCGCTGCAGTCGGAACCGGCGATGGTAAGGACTTTCTTCATGGCGATTCGGGTGGATGGGGGGAGGTTTTTTAGTATTGGATCTTCGCCAGCTGCCGTGCGGCGTCTTCGGGGTCTTGGGAGGCGAAGAGTGCGGAGACCACGGCGATTCCGGCGATGCCGGTGCCCGTCAGGGTGGCGGCGTTGTCGAGGGAGATTCCGCCGATGGCGACCACGGGGATGGAGACGGTGCGGCAGATGGCCTGGAGGGTCTCGCGGTCGACCCAGCTGGCGTCTGCCTTGGTGCTGGTGGGGAAGACGGCGCCCACGCCCAGGTAGTCGGCGCCGTCCTCCTGCGCCTTCACGGCCTCTTCCACGGTGGCGCAGGAGACGCCCAGGATGGCGTCGGGGCCCAGGGCGCGGCGGGCCTCCCGGCAGCCGGTGTCGCTCTGACCCACGTGGAGTCCCACGCCCAGGGCACGGGCGACCTCCAGGTTGTCGTTGATGATGAGGGGCGCCCCGAATTCCCGGCAGGTCTTCAGGATGCCCTTCGCCTCCTCCAGAAAATCCTGGTCGCCCAGGAACTTCTCCCGGATCTGGATGATGGTGGCGCCGCCCTGCAGGACTTGCCGCACCTGGGATTCCAGGGTGCGGCCGTGGAGCCACTGTCGGTCGGTGACGGCGTAGAGGTGCAATAGCGGGGGCTGGATGCTCATGGCGGATTCCTCCTGTGTGTCTTGCGGGGCTTATGCCAGAGAGAGCGCGTCGATGAGCTGGACGCGCAGGGTGCCCAGCCCGCCCTGGAGCGCCTGGGTCTTCTGGTAGGCGATTTCGCCGCAGAGGCACATCATTTCCGTGGCGGCGGCGGCGGCCTCCAGGACGCGGGTGGGATTGGCGCCCACGAAAGCGGCGGTGAGTCCGGTGAGCATGCATCCGGTGCCGGTGATTTGGCTCATTTGGGGGACGCCGCGCTTGCAGACCAGGGTCTTTTCGCCGTCGGTGATGACATCCCATGCTCCGGACATGGCGACGACGGTGTGGTATTTTTGGGCGAGTCCGGCGGCCATTGCGGAGCGTGCGGGGAGGGTCTCCTGGGTGACGGCGTCTCCGGCGGCGGCGTCGACTCCCACGGTCTGCCCGGCCTCGCCGGCGAGCGCGCGGATTTCGGAGGCATTTCCGCGGATGACGGCCACGGGATACTTTTCCAGGAAGCGCAGGAGCATCCCGGTGCGATACTTTGCGGCGCCGGCGCCCACGGGATCCATGACCACGGGCTTGTGGAGCTTCTGGGCGACCTGGAGTGCGGTCTCGAAGGGGAGATCCATTTCGGGGGCCATGGAGCCCACGTTCAGGTCGACGGCCTGTGCCAGTCCGATGAAGTCGTCGAGTTCCCGGGGATCGGAGGCCATGACGGGGGAGGCCCCGCAGGCCAGGATCACATTTGCCACGTCGTTGACGGTGATGTTGTTGGTGAGGCAGTTCACCAGGGGGTGGCGCTGCCGCACATTCTGCAGGTATTCCTGCTTGTCCCAGTCCAGCATTTTCTTGCTCTCCTATGTCGATTCAATAGCGGTTCCGCCGTGCGGCGGGGAGACGGGAGGCAAGAGTGAGGTGGGGATTCGGACGGTGGGAGCGCGCTGGCTCCGGCGTCCGGCCCGCATATACTTGCGAACGACTTCCTCCGCTGGCATTACCACAGCTCAGGTTCACGGGTCTTTTCTCAGACGGCGAGCGGGGAAGACGCCCCGTCGCCGACACCCCGGCGTACACGGAATGCGGCTAATATATTCGTCGGCGGGGGGACGGCGGGAGTGCGGGAAAAGCGTTCGCGCCGCCGTCGGGGCGTGTGGCTTTCCGGCGGCGGCGCGTGGGTGAGGAGGGGATTGTCGGGGTGGTGGGCTTAGAGGATATCCAGGCCGATGTCGATGGCGGGGGCGGAGTGCGTGAGGGCGCCGGAGGAGATGTAGTCCAGTCCCAGGTGTGCCAGAGAGGGGAGTCGTTCCAGCGTGATGTTTCCGGAGGCCTCGGTCTTGGCGCGTCCCGCGATGAGCTTGATGGCCTCGGTCATCTGTTCGTTGGTCATGTTGTCCAGGAGGATGTATTCCACGCCGGCCTCGGCGGCTGCGCGGACATCGGCCATGGAGTCGGCCTCGATCTCGATTTCCAGGTTGGGATACTTTTCGCGGCAGGCCTTCACTGCGTGCTCGATGGACTGCGAGCCGCCGGCGCGGTGTGCCAGTTCCCGGTGGTTGTCCTTGATCATGATGCGGTCGAAGAGTCCGATGCGGTGGTTTTGTGCGCCGCCCATGAGGACGGCGTATTTTTCCACCAGTCGGAGTCCGGGGGTGGTCTTGCGGGTATCGAGGATCTTTGTGTTGGTGTCGTGTCCCAGTGCCTCCACGTATTGGCGGGTCATGGTCGCGATGCCGGAGAGTCTCTGGAGGATATTGAGGGCGGTGCGCTCGCCGGTGAGGATGGCGCGGGCATTTCCTTCCACGGTGGCCACGCGGTCGCCGGGCTCGGCGGTATCGCCGTCCTGGACATGCTGGGTGAATTCCACGTCGGCGGAGAGTTCCTGGAAGAGGATCTTCAGGATGGGGAGTCCGGCGATGACGCAGTGTTTTCGGGGGATGAAGTGTGCGATGGTGGTCTGCTGGGGGGGGACCACGGCCAGGGTGGTGGCGTCGCCGCTGCCCACGTCCTCGGTGATGGCGCGCTGGCAGAGTTCGCGGAGGATGGATTCGTTGAGATAGTAGGGAAGATGGGCTGACATATTCGTTTGGGAAGGGGGGGAGTTCTTGCTCTTCTTTCTTGGCGGGGCGTCGGAGGCGGGCTACGGGGGGGTGGGCGGCCGTCTACTTCTCTGGCGGGTGTGCCCCCAGCTGGATCAGCAGCACCAGGGCCACCATCGCGGTCATTTGCGCCAGGATGAGCCAGGCGGCGGCGGGGGGCGTCCAGATGAGCGAGAGCGCGCCGGCGCCGGCCAAGGCGGCGAGGAGCCACACCGCGGCCACGGCCTTTGGGCGGGAGAGTCCCAGTGCGGCGAAGCGGTGGGAGATGTGCTGGTTGTCGCCCACGTAGATGGGCTTGTGTTGCTTGAGGCGCAGGAGTACCACGGTGACGGCGTCCAAGAGGGGCACTGCCAGGACCATGACGGGGATGGCCAGTGCGAGGATGCTGGGGGTGTTTTCGTGGTGGTAGAAGGTGGTCATGATGGTGGCCACGGCCAGGAGGTATCCCAGGAAGTGGCTTCCGCAGTCGCCCATGAAGACGGCGGCCTTGGGGAAGTTGTAGAAGAGGAATCCCAGGGTGACGCCGGCGGAGAGTGCGGTGAGGGTCCCCACGAAGAGCTGTCCGCGGATGCCCGCGATGGCGAAGAGGAATGCGAAGGCGATGAGTGCGGTGCCGCCGGCCAGTCCATTCATGTTGTCGAAGAAGTTGATGGCGTTGGCGACGGTGGCGATCCAGAGGATGGTGATTGCCCAGGAGAGCCAGAGGGGGGCGATGCCGACCAGGATGCGTGGTCCGAAGAGTGCGGTGAGGGTGGCGGCGGCCAGCTGGAAGAGGAGTTTCGTGCGTGCCGAGAGGGGCTTGGTGTCGTCGCGGAAGCCCATGGCGGCCAGTCCCGTGGCGCAGAGGGTGATGACGGCCAGGGAGCGCGCGGCGGCGGGGAGTCCGCCGAGGGCGTCGCGGATTTGTGCGGGGAAGAGCGTCTTCGGGAGGAATGCGGCGGCGGCGAGTCCCGCGAGCAGCAGTGCGAGCCAGACCGTGGCCATGGCCACTCCGCCGATGACGGGTGTGGGCGTGGTGTGGTTCTTGTGGTGTTCGGCGTGCGGCTTGTCCAGGATCTCCTTCCGCAGGGCGAGCTTGCGGAAGGGCCCCATGGCGAGCGCGGTGAGGCCGGCGGCGACCAGGAAGAGAGTGCTTTGGAGGATGAGCCAGCTCATGCGAGGGCGGCGTGGATGGCGTCGGCCAGCTTCTGGGTCACCTCTTCTGCGGTGAGGCCGTCGGTCTGGACGAGGATGGAGTCGGGGGCGGGCTTCAGGGGCGCCACGGGGCGGCTGGAGTCGGCCAGATCCCGCTGGCGGATGGACTCCGCCACGGATTCCAGGGTGGCGCCTTCGGGGACCTCGCCGGACTGCGCCAGGCGGCGGCGGGCGCGTTCCAGGGGGGATGCGGTGACGAAGAATTTGAAGCGCGCCTGTGGGAAGATGACGGTGGCGATGTCGCGGCCCTCCATGATGATGATGCCCAGGCGTGCGCAGTCCCGTTGTGCCTGGAGCATCCATTCCCGCAGGGCGGGGATTCGGGCGACCACGCTGGCGTTTGCGGCGATTTCGGGGGCGCGGATGGCGCTCTGGGGGACGGGCGTGTCGTTGAGGAAGAGCTGCGGCGTGCCATCCACCACGCGGTATTGCAGGGCGCACTCTTTCAGCATCGCGACCACCTTCTCGGGCTCGGCGTCGGGGCGGATGCCCAGGGAGATGGCGTGCCACGCCAGCGTGCGGTACATGTCGCCGGTATTGATGTAGTATCCGCCGATCTGCTTGGCCAGCATGCGTGCGACGGTGCTTTTGCCGGAGGCGGCGGGGCCGTCGAGGGCGACTTGGAAGGAGGGATTCGTCATGGTTCTTCCGAGGGTGCGTCAGCCGCTTGCGTGGCGGGCTGTGCGGGGGATTCTCCGGGGGCGTCGGGGGCGGCCTTCTGGACGGGCGGCTCCTTTGTGCGCTTCAGGGAGTAGTTGAAGATGCGTCGTCCGTCGAAGAGCGTGATGTAGAGCATCATCACGATGAGGAGGACGGCGAAGGTGTTGTAGAGGTATTTGAAGAAGGATGCGGGCATTCTCTTGCGGGTGATGCCCTCCAGGGCGGCGAAGACGATGTGTCCGCCGTCCAGCACGGGCAGTGGCAGGAGGTTCATGAATGCCAAGGAGAAGGAGATGAGGATGATGAAGGAGAATCCGCCCCGGTATCCCTCGGCCTTCAGGCGATACCAGAGTGCCTGGACGATGCCCAGGGGGCCGCTCATGTGCCGCAGCCCCACCTGGGTCTGGGAGACCTCGCGGGGGGTGCCGGTGACCAGGCTCTTTGCGCGGGAGGTGATGGGCGCGAAGAGGAGTCCCAGGGTACGGGCAGTGGTGTTCCATACCTCGGTGAATTGCTGCCAGGGATTCACGTGCCGGATGATCCGGGATAGGCCGCTGGAGAGGGACACGCCCATCAGGTAGACGCCGGGGTTTTCCTTGCTTTGGTAGGGAGTCAGGACCGTCTGGAAGACCCCGCCGTCGCGGCGGTAGGTGATCTGCAGGGGCTTCCCGTTGGAGGCGTGGACGAACTGCTGCAGGCCCTGCACATCGCGGACGATGAGGGCCTCTTCCACTGCCTGTGCGTCAGAGCCGTCCAGGCGCTTCACTTCCACGAACTGGTCGCCGTGACGGAGTCCGGCGGCCTCTGCGGGGGAGTCGTGGAAGACGGTGCTGGCCACCACCTGGAAGGAGAGTCCCAGGGCCTGCAGGGAATGTTCGCCTGCGGGGAGCGACACCAGGAATTCCGGGAGCTCCTTTCCCTGTCGCGCCACGGTGACGGCGACCTGTGCGGCGTCGGCGGGCAGCGCGGCTAGGATTTGATTGGCGTCAATGGGGGAGACGACGTTCTTTTTCTGGAGGGCCAGCAGCTGGTCGCCCGCCTGAATGCCCGCGTGGTCGGCGGGGGAGTCCTTGGCTACCGCCGCCACATGGACGGGGTTCATGACGTCAAAGAAGGGGAAGCCCAGACCCTCCATGGAGGGATTCTTTTGGGGCTGGTAGCGGAATTCCAGCATCTGGCCGTCCCGCAGCGCCTTCACGGTGACATGGCCCTTGTTGCCATAGACATATTCGTCGCAGAGGCCGTTTACGCCATCCTGGAAGGTGGCGCCATTGACCTCCACGATGCGGTCGCCCTTGCGCAGGCCCGCAGACCATTCGGGATTGGGCACCGGCTTCACGGTGACTTCCCGGGGGGGCTTGTCGGCGTCCTCCAGGATGGTGAGGGTCAGTTCTTCGGGGAGGGGCTTGCCGTCTTCCGTCGTCTGGTAGGCCAGTTCTGTCCAGGTCAGGGGGGACTTCCGTCCCGTGACCTCCTTGTCCCCAATCTTCAGGATGGAGGCGTATTCGGGGACGTCCTCCAGGTAGGGGAGATACGCGGGGATTGCCACCACGTTGGCGGAGGTGGAGGGCGCCGGGTACCAGAGGCCCACGCCCCACATGATGGCGGCCAGCAGGAAGCCGAAGAGGACATTGAAGAGCGGTCCGGCGAAGGCCGTCCAGGCGCGGGCGCCGGGGGTGGCGCGGGGGAGGGGCTTTCCGTCGGAGGTCTCGGGGTCGTCGGTGGGATCCAGCTGCGGGAGAGATACGAAGCCGCCGAAGGGGAGCCAGCTGATGACATACTCCACGCCCTTGTAGGTGAAGCCCCAGAGCTTCGGACCCATGCCAATGGAGAACGCCTCTACATGCAACCCCCGCCATAACGCCACGATGAGATGACCAAATTCGTGGATGAAGATGCAGAAGCCGAAGAAGAATACAATGAAGAGGATCTTCAGGATGGCGGAGAAAAATTCAAGCATATATCAGGACGCGCGAAAAGAGAGTCAGACTAGGGGATAAATATACCACGGCGAGAAGGGCCGGGAGGAGCCCCACAGGGAGGATGCAACGGTTGAAGAGGGAACCACGGAAGGGCACCGAAGCGTCTGCCGCCGCCCACGGAAAGGCCCCGGAAAGGGGGGGGCTGAAATTCCGTGTGCGCGGAGCGGTTTCCGTGGATTTCCGTGGTTGAAGAGGGAACCACGGAAGGGCTCCGAAGCGTCTGCCGTCGCCCACGGAAGGCCCCGGAACCGGTCGAATGTGGGTTTTCCAACCGGGTGAATGTGGATTTTCCAACCGGGTGAATGTGGGTTTTGCAACCGGTCGAATGTGGGTTTTGCAACCGGTCGAATGTGGATTTTTGGGGGTGGTGGTTATGGGATGCAAAAAGGGCCCCGGGGGATTTTTTTTGCCGGGGCCCTTTGGGGTGGGTGTTGTATGTGCTTGTGTGGGGGAGTTCTACTCGTCTACTCGTATCGGAGGCAGTCGATGGGGTTGAGCCTGCTGGCGCGGTAGGCGGGGTAGAATCCGAAGAAGATTCCGACGATGGCGGAGAATGCGAAGGCTCCGACGACGGAGCTTTCGGTGATTGTGATGGGCCAGTTTTGGACATTTCCGACCATTTGTGCGCCCACGACGCCCAGGATGGTCCCGATGAGTCCTCCGACACAGGAGAGCGTCATGGCCTCCAGGAGGAATTGCAGGAGGATATCGCGGGGTTTTGCGCCGATGGCCATGCGCAGTCCGATTTCCTTGGTTCGTTCGGTGACGGAGACCAGCATGATGTTCATGATTCCGATGCCGCCCACCAGGAGGGAGATGGAGGCCACGGCTCCCAGGAGGAGGGTGATGGTGGTGGAGATCGAGGACATCATTTCGGTGATTTCGGTCATGTCGCGGATCACGAAGTCGTCGTCCTTTCCGTCAGCCAGCCGGTGTCGTTGGCGTAGCAGCGAGGTCATTTCGGACTTCGCCTCTTCCAGGTCGTCCATGGAGTTCAGGGAGACCAGGAGCATATTGATGTTATTGAAGGTGGAGCGTTGGATGGTGTGGGTGACGGTGGTGTAGGGCATGAGGATGGCGTCATCCTGGTCCTGTCCCATGGAGTTGGAGCCCTTCTTTTCCATGACGCCGATGACCTTGAAGGACATGTTCTTGACGCGGATGTTCTGTCCGATGGGGTTTTCGCCGTTGGTGAAGAGGTTGTCGACCACGGTCTGTCCCAGGATGAGGACGCGTCGACCGCTCTGGATGTCGTCCTCGCTGAAGTAGGTTCCCTCGCCCACATTCCAGCCGCGGACCACGGGGAATCCCAGTCCCACGCCGGAGATGGAGGTGGACCAGTTGTTTTCGTTGTAGATCACCTGTGCGTTGGCGCGGACCATGGGGGTTTGTCCGGCGACGAGGTCGGGCAGATCGTGTTCGATCTGGTCTCCGTCCTTGGCGGTGAGGGTATTGGAGGCTCCGGCGCCCATGGAGGTGCCTCCCACGCGTATGGCGTTGGGGAAGATCATGACCAGGTTGTTTCCCATGGAGCTGATGGAGGACTTCATCTGGTCACCGGCGCCGGTGCCGATGGCGACCACGGCGATGACGGCGGCGATGCCGACGATGATGCCGAGGGCGGTGAGGAGGCTGCGGATCTTATTGCGCCAGATGGCGCGCAGCGCCACCCGGAAAATCATTGCGAAGCTCATTTTGCGGAGTCCTCCTGGTGGTGTGGGTTGTCCTCTCGGACGATGTGTCCGTCCTGCATGACGATGCGTCGTTTGGCGTAGGAGGCGATATCGTCTTCGTGGGTGACCATGACGATGGTGATGCCCTTTGCGTTGAGTTCCTGGAGGAAGGTGATGATTTCGATGGAGGCCTTGGTGTCCAGATTTCCGGTGGGCTCGTCGGCCAGGAGGAGGGGCGGGTCGTTCATGAGGGCGCGTGCGATGGCGACGCGCTGTTGCTGTCCGCCGGAGAGCTGTGCGGGGGTATGGTAGAGTCGCTTTCCCAGTCCCACCAGATTGAGCAGTTCGATGGCGCGGGCGCGGCGGGCTTTTGCGGAGAGGGTGCATCCGCCGTAGAAGGCGGGAAGCTCCACCTGTTCCACGGCGCTGGTGCGGGGGAGCAGATTGAAGTTCTGGAAGACGAATCCCAGCTTCTGGTTTCGGAAGAGCGCCAGTTCGTTTCGGGACATGGTGGAGACCTCCCGTCCCTCCAGCTTGTAGCTGCCGCTGGTGGGGCTGTCGAGCGCCCCCAGGATGTTCAGCATGGTGCTCTTGCCGGAGCCGGAGTGGCCCATGATGGCGAGGAACTCCCCGTGGTCCACGTCGAGGTCGACGCCGCCAAGCGCATTGACGGTGCTGTCACCCAGGACGTATGTCTTGAACATGTTGCGGATTTCGATCAGCATGGCGGAGGATTGCGGGGAGAGAGTGGTGGGGGTGTGAGGTGGGCGGTGTCGTGCGCGGGGTGGGCGGCTAGTGCGGTGTCGTCACCCCGCGGGCTTGTCGTGGGGGGTGTTTTGATCACGGTCCGGGAGGGGGTCCTCCGGGGCCTCCGCGTCCGCGGTCCTTCTTGTTGCGTGCGGGGGGCTTTGGCATGAAGGGATTGGAGGGCTGTTCCTGTGCCTTCAGGGCGGCTGCGGCGCTCATCTTTCCGGTGACCACATTGACGCCCTCCAGGGGCTCCTCGGACTCCAGCAGGACGGTATTGATGCTGTCGGTGATGCCCAGCTTCACCTTCACGGGGTGGATTTCGGTGGTGGAGTCGGCGATCCAGAGGATCTTCTCGTCGTCGGCCAGATTGGGGGGCTTGGGTGCGTCGTCCCCCATGGGCGTGAAGCGTGTGGCGGCATTGGGGACCACGAGGACATCGGCGGCCTCTTCCACGATGATGGAGAGATTGGCGGTCATGCCGGGGAAGAGCTTTTCGCCGGGGTTATCGGCCTGGATGATGACGGGGTAGGTGACCACGTTGGAGGTGGTGACGCTCGCCAGTCGGATTTGCGTGACGTGTCCCTCGAACTTCTGCTTGTAGGCGTCCACGGTGAAGACCACTCGCTGTCCGACGGCGACGCTGCCGATGTCGGCCTCGGGGATGGAGGCCTCCACCTGGATGCGGGAGAGTTCGGTGGCCACGGAGAAGAGTCCGGTGGCGTTCATGGAGGAGACGACGGTCTGTCCCTCTTCCACGGAGCGGTCGATGACGATTCCGGTGACGGGGGAGGTGATGGTGCAGTCGGCGAGGTTCTTTTCGGCGGTGCGTACGCTGGCCTGGGACTGTTCGATGGCGGCCTCATTGCCCTTGAGGGTGGCTTTCAGCTCGTCGTAGTTCGCCTGCGCGGTATCCAGCTCGCTTTCGGTGGCCATTTCGCGTTCGAAGAGCCGCTTTTGGCGGGAGAGTTCCTTTTCTGCCAGCGTGAGCTGTGCGGTGGTGCGTGCCAGGGAGGCCTCGTTGCTCTTGAGCTGTGCGCGGGCGCTGGCCAGGGCGGATTCGTAGGTATCGGGGTCGATGAGGGCGATGACCTGGTTTTCGGTGATATGGGAGTTGTAGTCTGCGGAGAGGGAGATGATCTTTCCGGTGACCTGCGTGGTCACGGAGACCTCGCGGATGGGGGCGATGGTGCCGGTGGCGGTGACTTCCTGGGTGACCGAGCCCTTCTGGACGGCCTGGCTGCGGAAATACGTGGTCTCCGGGGCCTTCGGGCGGTTCCGGTACCAGTGGATGCCGTACCACGCCGCGCCCAGGACGACGCAGACCAGGACGACTTTCAATGTTTTCTTGAACATGGGTGGGAGGGAGGGATTTGTGGTGGTGAGGTAGGAAAAAGGGGTGGATGCGGGGTTATTCCGCGAGGGATTCGGCGGGCTCGCCCAGGAGATTTGCGATGGTGGCCTGTGCCTCCAGGTAGTCGAAGCGTGCATTCACGGCGTCGGCCTTGGCGGTGGAGAGGGAGACCTGTGCGTCCGTGCGGTCGACGCTGGTGGCCTTGCCGTTGCGGAACTTCTCGTTGACGATCTCCAGATTCCGCTGGGCGGTCTTGGCGGTGAGCTCGGCCACTTCCAGGGAGAGCTTCGCGCGGGAGGCGGTGAGGGTGGCGTTGGTGAGGGAGCGGAAGAGCGTCTGTTCGGCGTCGGCGTAGCGGCTGCGGGCGTTTTGGAGGGAGAGGGTGGCCTGCCGGACGGCGTTGTTGAGTCGTCCGCCCTGGAAGAGGCTCTGTCCCAGGGAGAGTCCGCCGTTCAGGTTCCAGAGCCAGGGCAGTGCGGGGTTTTGTCCGGAGACGGTCCCTCCCAGGGAGAGGGAGAGGGAGGGATAGAGATCGGAGATGGCGGCGTCGAGGGCTCCGGAGGCCACCTTGACGCGGTAATCCAGTGCCTGGAGGGTGGGGGAGCTCTTCCGGGCCCTCTCCATGAGATCGTGGGCATTCTCGGAATATTCGTCAATCTGGCAGTCGCCCAGGGAGTATTCGGGGACCTCCATGAGTCCCAGGCAGCGGTTCAGGTCGACCCATCCCAGGGCCACGTCGTTGGCGGTGGTGATTTCCTGGAGTCGCGCCTGCTGGTAGTCCACCTCGGCCTTCAGGACATCGTATTCCGTGGAGGCGCCGACCTCGCGCTTGGTCTGCATTTGGTCCAGGTGGTCCTTGTATTGGACGACGGATTCCTTTGCCACGGCGTGGAGTTCGATGGCGCGTCGCAGCTGGAAGTAGTTCTGTCGGACCTGGTAGACGGTGGCGCTGCGCTGCTCCTCGTAGTCTTCGAGGGCGGCGGAGAGGGAGTCCTGTGCCTGTCGGACTTCCGCGGAGGTGCGTCCGAAGTCGAAGATGGTCATGCTCAGATTCACGCCGCCGCTATAGCTTCCGGTGTTATGGGTGGTGCCGTGGTGTCGGTTGGTGTTGTGGGTGTTTCGGCTATGTCCGGCGGAGGCGGATGCGGTGGGCAGGTATCCCGCCTTGGCATTGGAGAGGGAGAGTCGCGCCTGTTCCACGGCGATTCGTGACTGGTAGAGGGCGGGTTGGCAGCGCAGTGCCAATTGCTCCAGTTGCTCCAGGGTCAGGGTGTCGCCCTCCTTCAGGCCCGCTTCCTGGGCGGTGAGGGTGCGTTCGCCGGCGGGAGCGGGAGTCTCTTGCTTCTGGATCTTCCGGGCTTCCCGGACGGTCTGGCAGCTGGTCAGAGGAAGGAGCATGGCTCCCAGGAGGAGCAGGAGTGCCGGCAGCGTCGCCGGAATGCGCTTTGCGGAATGGCGGGGCATGGTGTTTTCCCTGTGGATTCGGGGTGGATGTGGAGTGGGAACATTGGGAGAAACGCCGCAGTTCCGCGTTTATTGTGGCATTTTCGGAAAAGCGTGGGATTTCCTTGGCGGGGGCGCCCCTTTGGGGGGAAACGAAAACTCCCCCGCGGGGGGCGCCTTTCGGTGGTGGGG
>CAVDSU010000050.1:0-14497 GCA_963611685.1 bacterium | reverse complement strand
ACCACGGAAGGCACGGAAGCCGCTTGCGCGGACACGGAAGCACACCGAAGGGTGTTCTGTGCCTTTCCTTGACGGTGCCAGCCGTTTCTGTGTATTCAGTGGTTGGCTTTAACCATGCATTGCCCGTTGCCCCTTGCGCATTGGCGGAGCTTCGGTCGCGAATCATGCGGTTAGATTATGCCTATTTCCCGAAGAGGGGATTTGTTTCCTATTCCTCCTGCGTGCTTTTTCTAGTGGTGGGGGGAGTTTTGTGTGTTCCAGAGTTGTTTGCGTAGGATTTGAGAGCATCATGAAAGTCATCATCCAGCAGAACTACGACAAGATGTGTGAGTGGGCCGCCAACCACATCATCTCCGCCATCAACAATCACAAGGGTGACAAGCCCTTCGTTTTGGGTCTGCCCACGGGATCTTCTCCGCTGGGCGTGTACAAGCGTCTGGTTGCCGCGAACAAGGCGGGGAAGGTCACCTTCAAGAACGTGGTGACCTTCAACATGGACGAGTACGTGGGTCTGCCCCGTGAGCACCACGAGAGCTACTGGTTCTTCATGCACGACAACCTGTTCGACCACATCGACATCCCTGCCGAGAACGTGAACATCCTGAATGGCATGGCGGACGACCTGGAGGCTGAGTGCGCCCGCTACGAGGCGAAGATCGCCTCTCTGGGCGGCATCGATCTCTTCCTGGGCGGCAGCGGCGTGGACGGCCATATCGCCTTCAACGAGCCCTTCACCTCCCTGAACTCCCGCACCGGCATCCGCGACCTCACCGAGGACACCAAGATCGCCAACTCCCGCTTCTTCGACAACGATCCCGAGAAGGTGCCCTCCCGCGCTCTCTCCGTGGGCGTGGGCACGGTCACCGACTCCCGCGAGGTCCTGCTGCTGATCAACGGCCACAACAAGGCGCGTGCCCTGAAGGAGTGCGTCGAGGGCGGCGTGAACCAGATGTGGACCATCTCCGCGCTAAATCTCCACAACAACGCCATCATCGCCTGCGACGAGCTGGCATGCGGCGAACTCCGCGTGGATTCCTACAAGTACTTCCTGGATATCTACAAGAGCGAAAGACTGTAGTCCCAGAATCCCCCAAAAGGAGGAAGGGCCTCCCCTCCTCCTTTCTTCCTTTCCCGGAATTCATGCACGAAAGCGCAGTTGCGGCGCATGCCCGACTGCGCTTTCTTTGCAATGGGGAGAGGGGAGAAGAGGCGGGGATTCCGCAAGATATGATGCGCTTTGCGTCATCCATTCTTATTTGCATTTTGCTGGCGTGCCTGGGGGCGTCGCTTGGTGCGCAGTCGCGCCAGGAGGAGACGCTCGCGCGGATGCGCCTGCAGTTGGCGTTATCGCGCTTTCAGTCGGAGAATGCCGACTACCGGTGTTGGGCGCGGGACTTCCTGGGCGACCGAATGCTCCTGGGGCATCTCCGGATGCCGGAGGGCGTCGCTCCCGAGGACGAGGAAGAGGACGTCTCCGCCGCCCTGGTGGAGGAGGTCCGTTTTTCGGGACGGAAGCGCCTCCACTACCACCGTCCCTCCTGGATTGCCTGGGAGCGCCGGTATTACCCCCATGGCGGATTGCTCCTAGTTCGTTCTGCATATGGAAAAATCCGTGGAATCCACGCGGACTTCCTGGGCGGCATCCCGCGGGTGCGTCCAGAGGCGCGCATTTCCTGCGAGGAGCTGCTCCAGGAGGGGCGTCCCTGCTGGCTCTTCCGACAGCTCTTTCCGGGACGCGACGGCGCACCCGGCTGGCAGGAGGACTTCCTGGTGGAGCGCGAGGGCTCCCGTCTCCTGCAGTGGCGTCGCTTTGATGGACAGGGCCGCATGCGCCAATGCCGAATCTACCTGCCGTATACAGACGCCAAGGAGCCGCCCTCACCCCTGGAGATCCCGCCACTGGACGAGCCGCCAGTGGAGGCCGCCAATTTCCCCGAATTCCAGGATGCCTTCCTGGAACTCCTTCAAAAGGAATCGCGCGATCTCCGTTCCAACCGAAAGATCCCCGAGCCCGCCACACTCCTGAAAGCGGCCTTCTCCCCCAAAAACCTCCGCGCAATAGCCACCAACCCACGAATCCTGGCGATGCTCCTGGTCGCCGCCATGGCGACGGCTACGCCATGCGTTTGCGCTCGCAGACGCAGGCGCAAACGCAGTTAGCAGTGAGCAATTTAGAGCGGTGCCTGCAGCGCCCTTCCGCCTACCGGCGGTACGCAGTACCGCTTCCGAATGCGCTGTTAGCCCCAGACGGCTCTTCCCTAATTGAACGCCAACCAAAGGACGGAGGGGCTTGCGCCCCCCGTGCCCCCGCCTATGCTCTTCCGCCTACCGGCGGTATTTGCGCGCCAATTGGGGCGCGCTTGGCGCACGCGCCGGTAGATTCCGGCGCGGGGTTTCGGGCGTATTTCGCCCGAAACCCTGGCCAAACTTCCTCCTTCCTCCCTCCTCCTTCCTCCTTTTTTGAAAAAAATAGGGGCTTGCCGCCCCCCGTGCCCCCGCCTATGCTCTTCCGCCTACCGGCGGTATTTGCGCGCCAATTGGGGCGCGCTTGGCGCACGCGCCGGTAGATTCCGGCGCGGGGTTTCGGGCGTATTTCGCCCGAAACCCTGGCCAAACTTCCTCCTTCCTCCTTCCTCCTTCCTCCTTTTTTACCCTCCCTCCTCCTTCCTCCTTTTTTTACGATGCTCATTCCCATTCCCTCCGGATTACAGACCCGCGTTTGCCTGATTGGCGAGGGCATTCTTTCGCAGATTCCGCAGTTGGTGAAAGAGACCTGGCCGGGGAATGCCTTGCCGTTGCGTCTGGTGGCGGACGGCAATACCTGGAATGCCGCCGGAGAGGAATTGCAGTCGTTGTTGAAGGACGCAGGCCTGGTGGTGGACGAGCCCTTCCTCTTTCCGGCGGAACCCGCCTTCCATGCGGAGTATTCCCTGGTGGAGCGGCTCCGTGGTCCGCTGGCGGGGCATCGTCCGGTGGCGGTGGGCTCCGGCACCATCAACGACCTGGTGAAGCGCTGCACCTTTGAGCTGGGCATTGACGGATACCTCTGCTGCGCCACCGCGCCCTCCGTGGACGGGTATACCTCCGCCGGCGCCGCCATCACAAAGGACGGCCTCAAGCAGACCCTGCCCTGCCCTGCGCCACTCGTCATCGCCGCAGACAGCGTCGTTCTGCGCACTGCGCCCTTCCCCATGACGGCAGCCGGCTATGCCGATTTGGCGGCGAAGGTGCCTGCGGGCGGCGACTGGCTCATTGCGGACGCCCTGGGGATCACTCCGGTGGAGGCGGTCTCCTGGGGGATGGTCCAGAAGGACCTGCGCCAGTGGCTGGAGGCCCCGGAGTCCCTGCTTTTGGGGCAGGAGAAGCCGCTGGCGAATCTCTTCGAGGGCCTCTGCCAGACCGGCTTTGCCATGCAGCACCTGAAGGACTCCCGTCCCGCCTCCGGCGCCGAACACCTCTACAGCCACTGCTGGGAGATGCGCGACATCCGGAAGGACGGCGTCCAGCCGTCGCATGGCTTCAAGGTGGCGGTGGGATCCCTCATCACCACCGCGCTCATGGAGGCGGTATACTTCCAGACCACCACCGACGAGCTGTCCCAACTCGCCGCAGACGCCCCCTACCTGACTCCCGAACGACGCCTTTCGGAGATCGAGGACTTCCTGGGCGGCACCCCCTTCGAGGAGAATGCCAAGAGCGTCTCCCTGGCGAAACTCCCCCTGGGCGACGACGCCAAAAAGCGCCGTCGGGCGCTCCTGGACACCCACGCCGAGCTCTCCCAGAAGCTCAAGACGCAGCTCCTGCCCTTCGAGGAGCTCCGTCGACGCCTGAAGCTCCTGGGATGCCCCGTCACTCTGGACGACATCGGACTCCCAAAATCCGATCTCCGAAAGACCACCTACGCCGCCGGAATGATTCGGAACCGCTACACTATCCTCGACGTCCTCACAGACCTGGGATTGACGGAGCACTTTACGAAAATCGCCGAAAAACGATTCCCGTAAAATGCCCATTGGCTGGCCCCTAGTGGATAGCGACAAGTTGTCAGGCGCCGCAGGCGCTCTCCCGCAGCTTTCCAAGCGGCGGTGCCAATGCCGCGACGGTTTCCGCGCAGCGACCAACCGACGATCCACGCCCCCCTAGCCTGCCAAGCACGAAATTCTTCCGCCTACCGGCGGTGCACTTTTGTTTTTTGCCGTTTCAACCTTCCTCATTTCTTTTGCAACGATGCCCGACTATTTGAAGATGAAGGGTGATTCCCGCTGGTTCACCCACGATCGTTTTGGTATGTTCATCCACTGGGGTCTCTACTCCATGCCGGCGCGGCACGAGTGGATTCGCCACTACGAGAAGATCACCAACGAGGACTACCAGATCTACTTCGATCTCTTCAATCCCGATCTTTTCAATCCCCGCGAGTGGGCGAAAGCGGCGCGCGAGGCCGGCATGCGCTACGTGGTCTTCACCACCAAGCACCACGAGGGCTTCTGCATGTGGGATACCAAATACACCGACTACAAGATCACCAACACCCCCTACGGCAAAGACGCCCTGCGCGAGATCGTGGACGCCTTCCGCGCCGAGGGCATCCACATCGGACTGTACTACTCCCTCATCGACTGGCACCACCCCGATTTCACCGTGGACTGGCTCCATCCCCTCCGCGAACGCCCCGACCGCGATGTCCTCAATGCCGGCCGCGACATGAATCGGTACCGCCAATACATGAAGGACCAGATCACCGAGCTGCTCACCAACTACGGCAAGATCGACGTGATGTGGTTCGACTTCTCCTACCCCATCGGCAATCCCGGCATCTCCGACACCTGGAGCAAAGACCATCCCGAGCGCCGCGACTGGGACGGAAAGGACCAGCACGACTGGGATTCCGAGGGCATCGTGAAGCTGGTGCGCTCCCTGCAGCCCCATATCCTCATTGACAACCGCCTGAATCTGCCCGAGTGCGCCGACATCGTCACTCCCGAGCAGAACACCCCCGACGAGGACGTGACCGCCGGAAAGACCGGCGTGGTGTGGGAGGGCTGCCAGACCTTCTCCGGCTCCTGGGGATACTTCCGCGACGAGAACACCTGGAAGTCCGGCAAGCAGTGCGTGGACATGCTCATCAACCACGTGGCGCGCAACGGAAACATCATCATGAATGTGGGTCCCACCAGCCGCGGATACCTGGATTACCGCGCCATGGAGCGCCTCCACGACTACGCCGACTGGATGAAGTACAACAACCGCGCCATCTACGGCTGCGGCGCCGCCCCCAAGGAGTTCCCCGAACCCCGCGACTGCCGCTATACCTACAATGCCGAGACCAACCGCCTCTACCTGCATCTGATGAACTGGCCCTTCAAGCACATCCTGCTAAAGGGACTCGCCGGAAAGCTGCGCTATGCGCAATTCCTCCACGACGGCAGCCAGGTGCTCTTCCGCGACAACACCGCGAATGTGGACGCCGTCATGAACGCCGCATGCCCCGAGGGCGCCGTGGCACTGGAACTCCCCGTGATCCAGCCCCCCGTCTGCACCCCCGTCATCGAACTGATCCTGAAGTAGCTTGCGCTACGCGCCGCGGCACGGCACCCGCTCTTGGGCAGCTCCGCGGCGCGTTCTTAGCCTAAGCGCGTGCCTCCCCTAGGCACAGTTCTGCAGGAAGATCTCCAAAGGACGGAGGGGGCTTGCGCCCCCCCGTGCCCCCCGTTGCGGCAGAATGTGCCGCAAGTACCTAGCAATTAGTGGCTAGTGACTAGCTTACATGGTGCCTGCGGCGCCCTTCCGCCTACCGGCGGCACTTGCATTGCCCATTGCCCATTGCGGCAAGCCAAAATTCAGAACTCCTAATTCGCAACTGCGGCGCACTCTGGCGCCGCTTGGCGCACGCGCCGGTAGATTCCGACGCGGGGTTTCGCCAAAAACAACCAAAGGACGGAGGGGGCTTGCGCCCCCCCGTGCCCCCCGTTGCGGCAGAATGTGCCGCAAGTACCTAGCAATTAGTGGCTAGTGGCTAGCTTACATGGTGCCTGCGGCGCCCTTCCGCCTACCGGCGGTACTTGCGCGCCAACTGGGCGCCACTTGGCGCACGCGCCGGTAGATTCCGGCGCGGAGTTTCGCCTGCGAAACCCTGGCCTAACTTCCTCCTTTCTCCTTCCTCCTTCCTCCTTTTTCATGCATCTACTCATCTGCAGTGGTGGTACAGGCGGGCACTTCTATCCTGCGTTGTCGATCGCGCGGGAATACGCCTCCCGTGGCGGGAAAGTGACCCTCTTGATTTCGGGACAGCAGGTCCGCGAGCAGCGCGAGCAGCTGGAATCGGAGGGCTTGCAGTTGCGAGAGATTCCCAGTGTGCGGATGCCGCATGGGATTGTCGCGGCGCTCTGCTTCCCCTTCCGCTTCTGGAAATGCAAGCGCGCGCTGGACCGTCTCTTCCGTGAGCTGGACGCCGACGCGCTATTGAGCATGGGCTCCTTCACCTCTGTGGCGCCCTGCTTCAGCTGGAAGACCAAGCGGGGACCGCTCATGCTTCACGAGGGAAACACCTTCATGGGACAGGCGAACCGCCTCTTCGTCAAGAAGGCGAAGCACATCCTGTTGTCGCTGCCGTTGGCCAATGACGCCCAGCGCAAGGGGACTCCCGCCACCGTGGTGGGGATGCCGTTGCGTCAGCCGCTGCTGGACGCCGCGAAGGACGCCGAGGACCCCGCGGCGCAACGCGCGGCGCGGGAGCGCCTGGGTCTCGATCCCGAAAAGAGCACTCTGCTGGTCTTTGGAGGCAGCCAGGGCGCACGCGCCATCACCGACTTGGTCACCAAGACCCTCCCCCTGCTGGCACCCCTCGCGAAGCAGCTGCAGCTCATCTGCCTCACCGGCGCCGAGGACAACCACGCGCTGGAGGACGCCTGCCGGAATGCCGGCCTCCAGGCGCGGATTCGCCAGAAGGATCTGGAGATCCAGCACTGCTATCTGGCGGCGGACGCCGTTCTCTGCCGCGCCGGCGCCTCCAGCATCTGCGAATTGGCGCTCCTCAAGAAGGCCGCCCTCCTCATCCCCCTGCCCTCCGCCAAGGACAACCACCAGCACCATAACGCGAAACTCCTGGCGGACGACGGCGCCGCGCGGCTGTTGGTCCAGAGCGAGACCACTCCCGAGCGCCTCGCGGGGCTCCTGGAGGAGTGGCTACGGGATCCCGCGCCCTTCCGTGCCATGGGCAAGAAGCTGGGCGGCTACGCCTGTCCCGACGCCACCAAGAAGGCGGTGGATGTCCTTGAATCCTGCCTGGTGGGACGTCCATGACCCGGAATGTCTCGCCGCATCTGGACCTCTCTGACGAGCGGGGTCGTCTGGCGAAGGATCCGGGCATGAGCGCCTTCCTCGCCTACCTCCAGGCCGAAAAGCAGTTCTCCGAGCACACCATCGAGGCCTATTTCCAGGATGCGGCGCACTTTCTCCACCTGACCCCGCGCTTGCAGACGCTCCCGCCGCCCTTCCCTTGGGACACCGTCACCGAGGAAGAAGCCCGGCACTTCCTCTCGGAGCTCTCCCTCCAGGGCGAACAAAGCACCTCCGTCAACCGAAAGCTGGCGAGCATCCGCGCCTTCTTCCGGTTCCTCCTGGGAGAACAGGTCATCCGGGAAAACCCCTTCCATCTCGTCCGCGGACTCAAAAAACACTCGCGACTCCCCGTGGCGCTCTCCGTGGAACAGGTCACCGCACTCATCCAGACCCCGCCAAAATTCTGGGCCACGCAAAAAAAGCCCTCCAAGACCGGCGAGGCCGCCGCCGCGAATGACGCGGAGCGGGAGTTCCTGGGGCTGCGGGACCAGGCATTCCTGGAGATCCTCTACTCCGGCGGACTGCGTATCTCCGAGGCAGTGGGCATCGACCGCGAGGACCTCGATTTTTCCCAGGGATTCGTGTTGGTGCGCGGCAAGCGCCGAAAGGAGCGCCTCTGCATGATGGGGGGGGCCGCCTGCAACGCCATCAAGAGCTATCTGGAAAAGCGAAAGGAGCTCAATTTGGGGACGCCGGAGCAGTCCGGCGCGCTCTTCGTGAACATCCACGGGCAGCGCATCACCCCGCGGACCCTCCAGCGGCACTTCGAAAAATATGTGTCTTTCGCAAAGCTCCCCGCCGAGGCCACGCCCCATAAGCTGCGGCACTCCTTCGCCACACATCTATTGACTGCCGGCGCCGATCTCCGGATGGTCCAGGAGCTCCTGGGACACACCAGCCTGGCAACCACACAGATTTATACCCATTTGGACATCTCTCATCTCATGGAGGTGTATAATCGGGCGCATCCTTTGTTATAATAGGAATAGCCCATGGACGCGCATCACTCCCGACATCTCAACCGCAGCGACCGCGTGAACCTGGGGAGCTTCTACACTCCCCGGGAATACGTGGAGCTCGTGGGACAGTGGCTGCTGCACGCAGGCGTGGGGCGCGCCACCGATGTGCTCCTGGATCCCTCCTGCGGCTCCGGCGCCTTCCTGGCGCTGCTCCCACAATTTCCGCAGTGCCGGTTTCTGGCCAACGACATCGACCGCGAGGCCACCCAGGGCCTCCAGAAAGACTGCCCCTCCGCCGAAATCCACAACCGGAATGCGCTGCTCCATGTGAGCCGTCGGGCATACGGCATCCGTGCAGGCGAGCGGCTGGTCGTCGTGGGAAATCCGCCCTACAACGACCGGACCAGCCAGATCAACCGCAAGACCAAATCCGCCGCCCACGCCAACGTGGATCCCGCTCTGCGCACCCGTGACCTGGGACTCTCCTCACTCCTGGCATACGACGCCCTCCAGGCGGAGTTCGTCGCAATCCTCCACCCCCTCTCATACCTGGTCAAAAAGACGAATTTCCAGGCGGCGCGGCGCTTCTTCGGGAACTACCAGCTGAAGGAACACCTGGTCTTCAACAGCCAGGAATTCGACAATACCTCCCGCGTCGCCGGATTCCCCGTGGTCGTGGCATTCTACCAGCGCACGCCAAACCAGGGACTCACCTACGACGAGGTCCGCAAAATCCCCTTCCGAACCAAAGAAGGACGACTCTTCGCGCTGGAAGAGCGGGACTACCTGGGGGACTACCTCGACAAATACCCGCACCCGGCCACCCCACAGGCACCCGGACAGCTCCTCTTCTACACCCTCCGGGACGTGAATGCCCTCCATCGCTCCAAGACCTTCCTCACAAAGCGCACCGCCAATACGGTACTGGTGGACCCCGAAAAGCTGGACTACTACTGCTACGCGGACTGCTTCAAGCACTACGCCACCCCGGACTACCTCCTGGGAAATCTGGATATCCCCTTCCTGGCAAAGGAGTTCCCTGCCATCGCCGCGGATGTCCGTGCCGTCGCCATGGCAAACCACCCCGAGGTCTTCGGAACACAACCAAAGCCCCGCCAAGAACAGCTAGAGAGGGTCAGGGCGTATCTTCAGAAGGTCACACGGCTAAGGCTACATTAAGCGCATGACACGCCTACGCAGGGAGTCGGGAGTCGGTTGGCAAGGCGCTCTCGCAGCGACCATGCCTTTGCGGCGCAACCTTTGCGCCGAAGATCTCCAAAGGACGGAGGGCTACCGCCCCCGGACCCCCGCCTAATTTCTTCCGCCTTTTTGTAAATTTTTATCGAATGAACAAGAAAGCAAGCAAATTCGATCCGCCGGATTCCCTGAGTTCGGTGGGCATGACGATTCCGCGGCATTTGGTGATCACGGATGCGGGTCATCCCTTCGCGCTGGAATGCGGCGAGAGCCTCCCAGCGGTGGAGGTCGAATACGAGACCTACGGCGAGCTGTCAGAATCAAAGGACAACGCGATCCTGATTTGCCACGCGCTCTCCGGCGATGCGCATGTGGCGGGCTGGGACTCGCAGGCGGCGGGCCATCCCGAGCGGAAGTGGCGCCTGACCCATCCCGGATGGTGGGACGCCGTCATCGGTCCCGGAAAGCCCATCGACACCAACCGCTTCTACGTGGTGTGCGCCAATGTGCTGGGGAGCTGCTACGGCACCACGGGACCCATGTCCACCAATCCCGCCACCGGGAAGCCCTACGGACTGGACTTCCCCATGGTCACGGTGGGCGACTGGGTGAATATGGAGAAGGCACTGCTGGAGCGCCTGGGCATCAGCCATCTCTATGCCGTCATTGGCGGCTCCCTGGGCGGACAGCAGACCCTGGAGTGGGCGCTGCGCTATCCCCGCTGGATGGGCAAATGCATCATCATGGCCTCGGGACCGAAACTCTCCGCACAGGGACTGGGCTTCAATGCCGTGGCACGAAACGCCATCATGCGCGACGAGAATTTCGATGGCGGCGCCTATCTGGAGGACGCCAAAAATCCCGCCAATGGCCTCGCCGTGGCGCGTATGCTGGCGCACATCACCTACCTCTCCGGAAAGGGCATGGACTTCAAGTTCGGACGCACCCGCCTGGAAGACAAGAGCAATGGCAAGAACTTCCAGGCAGAATTCTCCGTGGAGAGCTACCTGAACCACCAGAGCAAGTCCTTCGTGGAACGCTTCGACGCCAACAGCTACCTCTACATCACCCGCGCCATGGACCACTACGACGCCGCGGACGCCTGGGGACACGGCGATCTGCGAAAGGCCTGCCAACGCCTCCATGCCGAGCTCATGGTGGTCTCTTTCTCCTCCGACTGGCTCTACCCGCCCGCCGAAGCGCGGGAATTCGTGAACGCCATCCTGGCGGAAAACAAGCCGGTGACCTACGTGGAGATCGAGACCGAATCCGGACACGACGCCTTCCTGGTGGATACCGTCCCCGTAGGACGACTCCTGCGCGCGTATCTCCTGGCGCCCGGCATCAACCGCCGCAGCGGAGCCATCCAATGACCCAGGAACACCCTCAACAGCAGCAAAAGGACACCCGCGAGCTCGTCTGGATCATGGCGGGGGAGACCTCGGGTGACGGCTATGGCGCCTCCCTGGCGCAGGCGCTGAAGCGCCGTCATCCGGGGCTGGCCATCGAGGGCATGGGCGCCGGAAAGATGTGCGAAGCGGGCGTGGAGACCTTCGTGGACTCCACGGAGCTGGGCATCATCGGTTTCTGGGAATGCCTGAAGCATGTCTTTTTCTTCCTGGATCTCCTGAAGCGCGTGGTCCGTCGCGCTGCCGAGGAGCGTCCGAAGGCGGTGGTGCTCATTGACTATCCGGGCTTCCACTTGATGCTGGCGAAGCGCCTCCACGCCCTGGGAATTCCTGTGGTGTGGTATGTGAGTCCGCAGGTCTGGGCCTGGCGCACGGGTCGCGTCTGGAAGCTGGCGAAGTATTGCCGGCGGATGCTCTGCATCTTCCCCTTCGAACCCAAATACTACGAGCCCACCAGCCTCAAGGCGGAGTTCGTGGGACACCCGCTCTTCGGAATCCTGGCGCCCTATCGAAAAGCCCCCCGCCCCACACGCAAAGAAAACCTCGTGCTGCTCCTGCCGGGCTCCCGCCGACAGGAACTCCAGCGGCTCCTGCCCGCATTCCTCCAGGCCGCTGCCGTCCTCCATAAGCAAAATCCCTCGCTGGAATTCCGCATCCCGCTGCCCCGGCAGGCCATCCTGGAATTCGCGCAGCAGCTCTATTCACAGTGTCCCGAGGCGCCGCCCGTCACTTGGTCCGTGGGCGACACCCGCCAGCTCATGACCGAGGCCGCCGGCGCCATCGCCGCCAGCGGCACCGTCACGGTGGAGGCCGCCATGCTGGGACTCCCCGTGGTGGTGGCATACCGCATCAGCCCCGTCTCCTGGTGGATCGCCAGCCATCTCATCCAGATCGACACCATCACCATCGCCAATCTGGTCTGCGAAAAGAAGGTCTTCCAGGAGGTCCTCCAGAAGGACTGCACCCCCGAAAACCTCGCCAGTGCCCTGGAGAAGATCCTCCCCGGCGGCGCCAGACGGCAGGAGACACTGGATGACATGGCGGAATTCACCCGTCGGCTGGGGGCCGCCGGCGAGGACGTCTCCGACAATGTGGCGAAAATCACCCTGGAGACCGCCGAAATCCCGGCAGAGGGATAAAAAGCCATCCTTTTCAAGAAATTATCCCCCCGTTCCCCTTATATGAAGACCGGCGTCACCATCCTGGCCAGCGGCAGCAACGGCAATTGCACCGCCATCCAATACCACGGAAATACCCTCCTCCTGGACTGCGGACTCTCCCTCAAGATGCTCCGCGAACGCATGGCGCAGGAGTGCGTGGATCCCGAATCCGTCCGCGCAATCCTGGTGACCCACAAGCACGGCGACCACCTGAAGGGCGTCTCCGCCGCCGCATGCTTCCTGGGGGTGCCCGTCTTCTCGCCCTACGAGGTCGCCCAACTCCTCCAAAACGACAAAAAACACCCGGTCACCGCCACCGTCCTGGACGCCGGGACGCCCTTTGAACTCTCCGGCTTCCAAATCACACCCTTCCCCGTGGAACACGATGTGGAGACCGTGGGATACACTCTCACTACCCCCGAGGCAAAAATCGGCGTCGCCACCGACATCGGAAAGCCCACCCAGACCGCCGAATTCTATCTGCGCGACTGCCAGACGCTCGTCCTGGAAAGCAACTACGACATCAATATGCTGGCGGACTCCCCGCGCGACTGGCTGCTCAAGGCCCGCATCTGCGGCGGCAAAGGACACCTCTCCAACCGCCAAAACTCCGAGTTCCTCCCGCGACTCCTCACAAAAAATACCCGCAATCTCCTGCTGGCGCATATCAGCCACGACTGCAATAAATACGAACTGGCACTCAACGCCGCACGCTATACCCTCCATATGCTCAACCGCGACGACATCTTCGTGGACTACGGCCGCCGCGAAGAATCCCTCCCCACCGTGTGGTGCTGAAGAGGGAGAAAGCCCCCCACGGCGCAAGCAGGCGTAGTCCATTTCCCATGGTCCCTCCCGAAGTCTTAAAAATCATACGGCGCCTTCAAGACACCGGTCACCAGGCAGTATTGGCGGGTGGCTGTGTGCGGGATATGCTTCGGGATGCCGCCCCCCACGACTGGGACATCGCCACCAGCGCCCGCCCCGAAGAGGTGGAGGCGCTTTTCCCCAAGACGGTTCCCGTGGGAAAACAATTCGGAATTATTCTGGTACTGGGGGATTCCGGCACGCCCTACGAAGTTGCCACATTCCGCAAGGAATCCGGCTACACAGATGGGCGACACCCGGATTCCGTCTCCTTTGCAGCAATGATCGAGGATGTGGAACGGCGGGATTTCACCGTGAATGCATTGCTCTACGACCCGATTGCGGATCGGCTGCTGGATTTCGTAGGTGGGGTTTCGGATCTAAAAAAGGACATTCTGCGCACAGTGGGAGACCCGGAGATGCGATTCCGCGAGGATCGACTCCGGATGCTCCGTGCACCACGCTTCGCCGCCAATCTGCACTTAAAGATCGCCCCAGAGACGTGGTCCGCACTCAAAAAATGCGCACACACACTCCTTCCCGCCGTCTCCCAAGAACGCATTCGCGATGAAGTAGAGAAAATGCTCATCCATGGCGCTTCTCGCGATGCCTTTTCGATGCTTCAGGAACTGGGCCTCCTGGAGGTCATTCTCCCCGAGCTCGCTGCAGAAGTCGGGGTTGCGCAGCCCCCGGAATACCACCCCGAAGGCGATGTTTGGCAACACCAACTGAAGCTGCTGGGCTTTCTGGATGAGACCCGCCAACACATGGAAATCCTGGAAGAGACGCCGCCTTCGGAAATCCCTCCCGAGAAGCGACTGGATTCCCAAAACCGCCTCGCTGCCGCCACACGACAGGAATTGCGGTGGCTCTGCTGGGGGGCGCTATTGCATGATGTCGGAAAACCCCCGACGTTCTTTGTCGAAGAAAGCGGCCGCATTCGTTTCTTTGGACACGATGTAAAAGGCGAGCCCCTGGCACGACAGCGCATGACCACGCTGCGCCTGGACGGCACCACGATCGACAACGCCGCATATCTGGTACGGCATCACATGGAGGCCGTGCAACTCCCTCTGGCGCGTGTGGCAAAGCAGCGGCGAATGCTACAACACCCACTCTTTCCCCTGCTTCTGGAACTGGTTCGGTTGGATACGCTCTCTTCCTTCGGAAATCTGGAACTTCATCAAAAAATCGCCGCACTTTGGCGCGAGGAGCAAATGCGCCCCCATCCGCCTAAGCCCACAATCACCGGTCGCGATTTGCTGGCACTGGGATTCAAGCCCGGTCCTAAATTCGGCGAAATCCTCCAGAAATGCCAAGACTATGAACTGGAAAATCCCTTCCAAGACCGAGACGAGGCACTTGCGTGGTTGCGGCTCAAGGCCCCAGAGTTTGCGCACGATGGCATGGCATTGGCGGCGCCAGGCGGCGCTATCGCGCCGCAAGTACCTAGTAATTAGTGGCTAGTGAATAGTTTACAAGGTGCCGCAGGCGCTATGCGGCGCTATCGCGCCGCAAGTACCTAGCAATTAGTGGCTAGTGAATAGTTCATAAGGTCGCTGCG
>CAVDSU010000049.1:0-14623 GCA_963611685.1 bacterium | reverse complement strand
TTTTCGGTGTCTTCCGTGTCCGCGCAAGCGGCTTTTGTGTATTCGGTGGTTAAAAACCAACCACGGAAGCACACCGAAACGGCTGGCGCCGACACAGAAAGGATATTTTTTCGGTGTCTTCCGTGTCCGCGCAAGCGGCTTTTGTGTATTCGGTGGTTAAAACCCAGCCAGTCAACCAGCGGAGATTACTTCGCGAATTCCAATGCCAGGAAGAGCAAGCGGGCTGCGCTGAAACTGCTCGTGAAGGTCAGCAGGCAGTCTTCCTCTTTCGTCGAGCTTCCGCGATAGACCTTGTTGTCCTTGATGGTGTAGAGGATCTTTCCCGGCACTTCCACCTCATCCTTGACAACGGAATATTTCGTGACGGTGGTCGTATTGTTTTCGCGGGTTTCTTCCTTGTCCTTGAAGGTGACGAGTCCCTCGAAGATCAGTGCCTCCTCGATCACGCCCTTCTTGATTTTGGTCTCGAGAATCGTCGCCAGGCAGTCTTCCTTCTGGATCGAGAAGCCCTTGTAGATCGATTTGTCCTGCAGGCGGTAGATGGCATTTTCTTCCGACGCCTTCTCCGTGCCCTTGCTTACCGTGTTGCCAAAGACATTGTAAATCTTTTGCTTGTAGGCGGCGTCCGCGTAGAACCAGTTGAGCTTGGAGTAGCAAATGGCGTCCTTTTCGTCCGTCGAATTGCCTCTATACAGCGTGCTGGCGGCGAATGCACTGGCCGTGAGCGCGAAAACCATCACAAGGGCAAGAAATCTCTTCATCATACTGGCGTCTCCTAGGGGGTATCTTGTTTACAAAAAAAATGATCCTACGGCGTCACGCGCCTTCGCGTGATCTCTAGCGGAACTGCGGCAGGCAGGCAGTCTCTCTGCCTGGCAGGTTTTCTGGGGTCCTTCGTTGCTTTTTTATCGGTCAGTCTTTTCGGCGAAATCGAATTTGACTGCGGTTTTCCAGTTGTCTCCGGAGAGTTGCATTTCCTTGACGAACCAGAGGCCGTTTTCGAAGCGTTTCGCGCCCTTCATGACGAGGCTCCGCCAGGGGCTCTTTTCTCCCTTCCGGTACCATTTCGCCTCCATGGGGAAGCCCTGCTTGGCCTCGAACCACACGTCCACCAATTCGGAGCCATCGGGGGAGGCCAGTCGGAGGACCCGGCAGTCTTGCCAGCGGCTGGAGGAGCGCGGGAGTTCCTCCACGAAATTCCAGAAGAGGAAGGCGAAAGAGAGATCGGAGGGGCGTACGCCGAAATCGAAGAGTCCGGGCCGTTGCTCGGTTTCGGGGAGATCCAGCCGCTGGACGCTCTTTCCGGCAGTCTCCAGCATGATTTCCAGACCGTAGAAATTCACCTCATTGAGAGTGAGCTGGGCATACATCGCCTTCTTGGTGAAGGTGACGCGGAGGCCCAGGGTGCCATCCAGATTCTTCTGGCCCTTCTTCTTGTAGGTGAGCCGCCCCGTCGCCTCCCCCCACGCCTCCTGAGTCAAGGGCTGGCGGATGGCCTCCAGAAACTCCTGTGGGGGCAATTCTTGCGCCGGAAGGACTCCGGCGCCTAGGAGGATCAGGCAGCAGAGGCTCAGAAGCGAGAGGAGGGCGTTCTTCATGAGAAGGGAAGGGGAGGGTGTTCTACGGTTTCAGTTCCGGAAACGGGCAATGCGGCAGAGGATTTGGGGTATTCGCTACTCGGCGGGCACGGGCGCTGCCTCGGCGGGCGCGGGGGCATCCGCTGCCTCGGCGGGCGCGGGGGCATCCGCTGCCTCGGCGGGCGCGGGGGTCTCGGCAGGCGCTGCTGCGGCTTCGGCGGCGGCCTGTGCTGCCTTCGCCTCGGCCTGCGCCTGTGCTACGGCAATTGCGGCCTGTGCCTGTGCCTGTGCGGCGGCCTCGGCCTGTGCGCGCTTGCACTCCTGGCACTTGCGGTATTGCTGGATGCCCAGGTAGCAAGCCACCATGAGGACGATCACGGCGAGGAACCACGCCAGGAACTTCTTGACTCTCCGTGCGGGGGTCCCCAGGGCCTCCTTGGGGAATCTTCCGCCGCGGGAGAAGCTCTTCCGCTGCTTGCGGCTGAGGCGCAGTCGGGCATTGATGGCCCAGCCATTGCCTTCCAGGAGCGAGGAGAGATCCTGTCGGTTCAGTCGGATGACTGCCAGCAGCACGATGGGGGTCAGGAGGACCGCCAGGACGCAGACGAGGGAGATCAGCAAGGAGAGTGCGCTCATGTCGGCGAGGGTCTTGCAGATGAAGGCCAGGGCGGAGGAGAGTGCGGCGAAGGCGATGCCCAGTCCCATGAGCATTCCGGACTTGTCGCCCTTCTGGGTTGCGGGCTGTGCGGTGGCGTCGGCGGCGGCCTTCTTGGGGTCGTTGATCAGTCCGGACATCTTTCCGGTGATGACGCCCTCGGAGCTGGTGGACATGGCGGCCACCTTGTCCTCCGCCATCTTGCCGAACTTTGCGAAGGGCGCCAGGACGGCCTCCCGGAGGCAGACGGGGTTTTCGATGACCTTCACGATCTTGGCATTGTAGGTCTGGCCGTCGGGGGCGAAGAAGATTCCGCGCTTGCCGGCGACCAGGTTCCCCTTGTCGCCGATGGTGACGGGGGCGCAGAGAGTCTGGACGGGCTTGGTGTCCACTTCCACGTAGATGAGGAAGAGTCCGCTGTGGGCGGCCATGGCGGAGTGGGTGCCCAGGTTGTCCACGGGGAAGGTCATGTTGAACCAGCGTCCGTCGATGACCACCTTTCCGCGTTCGAAGAGCGTGGGCTTCCGGGGCTTGTAGAGATCGGGGAAGCTGATGAAGTTATTGGCCACGGGGATGAGCCACTGCAGATAGAGTAGCGCCTGCTCCACGGCCTCGGCCTCCTTGAGGATCTGCGCAACGGCCAGGTCCTTGGTCTCCAGAACCGCGGCCTCCTCCAGGATGCCCGTCATGGCGGCGTGGCGCTCCAGGGTCTCCTGGGGCACGGCGGCGCAGATGGCGCCCTTTTGGGAAGCCAGGTAGTCCTGGTAGGGAGTGAAGACCGCCTTCGCCTTCGCCCACAGCGCGGGAGTGAGCTCCTTGGCGTCGGCCCCCAGGACAGGCAGGAGGATCTTCTCGCGCAGCGAGAGCCACCATCCGCGCTGGAGGGGATTGAGGTATCCGGGCTCGTCCAGCGGGATGCTGGCGACGCCGCGGGGCTGGACGATGGGCAGCGCCTTCAGGTGGCTCTCCAGGCCGGGCCAGGCGGTGGGATCCAGTGCGCCGGGCTTGCCGTCGTTTTCCAGCACCACGCCATTGAGGCGGGAATCGAAGTCCTGCAGATCGCAGAGGCGGAAGAATTCGTCGATGCGCGCGGCGTTTTCCTGGAGGAGCGCCAAGAGTGCGGGGGTGTCGGCGCCGAAGGGCAATAGCTCGCTGGTGGCTTGTCCCTCGGGGAGCTCGCCTGCCTTCTTCCAGGACAGGTATTCGGGGATGGCGTCGTGGTACTGCTGGAATTGCGCCAGGGTCATGCCCATGGTGCCATCCAGGTCCTTGGTGCCGCCGGTGGCCAGCACGCCGCCTTCCAGGAAGTCCTTGAGGCTGGCGGCCAGCTCGGCAGTGGAGGCCTCGCCGGTGGCCAGCAGGGAGATGACGCCGTCGCCGTTGAGGGGGCGGCTGGTGAGGATCTTCTGGAATTCCCGGACCTGTTCCAGGGTGATGGTGCCCTTGTCCTGTGCGCCAAGGTCATTCAGGATGTATTCCGCGGAATGGCGGATCTTCTTGGCGTTCTCGGATTCGGTGAGGCGGGAGAGCGCCAGCTTTCCGTCGAAGGCGTCGGTGATGGAGTCCTTGTCGCCGTAGACGTCCAGCAGCCACTGGATGGCTGCCTTCAGGCTCTCGGTGGTGATGGAGCCCAGCTTGGCGGAGTCGATGTATGACAGGACCTTCGGGTCGCAGGTGTACGCCTTCACGGGGGCGCTCATGGCGACCCACAGCGCCTCGTCCAGAGTCAGGGCGTCAGCGAGGTCATGGCCATTCTGGATGGAGAGCTGGTATGCCTTTCCGATGTGGAGGAATTTCATGGGAGTGGGGGGGATATTGTGGATGGTTGAATTTCGCGGGGGAGGCGCAGAAAGCGGTTGTCTTCTAGTCCAGGATCACGGTCTGCTGATACTGGGGCACCTGCGCGTCCCAGCCCTTCTCCTGGAGGATCTTTTCGCGGAGGGCGGCGGCGGCCTCGGGCTCGCCGTGGGTCACGAAGACCCTCCGGGGAGTGCCGGAGACGGTGTCCAGCCAGCGGAGCAATTCGTTGCAGTCGGCGTGGGCGGAGAAGCCGGAGATCCGCTGGACATTCGCCTTCACGTCGTAGGTCTCGCCCAGGATGCGCACCTGCGGCTCGCCGTCCAGGATCTGCCGTCCCAGGGTGTTTCGTGCCTGGTATCCCACGAAGAGGATGGTGGATTCGGGTCGTCCGATGTTCTTGCAGAGGTGGTGTTTGATGCGTCCGCCGGTGCACATTCCGGAGCCGGAGATGATGATGACGGATCCCCGGATGTGGTTCAGCGCCTTGGATTCCTGGGAGCTGCGCACCACGGAGACATTGGAGACGCGGAGGACTTTCGCCAGCTTCAGGGTGTCGTCGTCGAAGAGATACGGGTGGTGGATGAAGACGGTGTTGACCTTGCTGGCCATGGGGCTGTCCACGAAGATCCGCAGATTGGGGATGCGTCGTTCGGCGTTGAGCAGTGCCAGGAAGTAGAGGAGTTCCTGTGTGCGCTCCACGGCGAAGGAGGGGATGATCAGGTTTCCGCCGGCGTCGGCGGTGTCGTTGATGATGCGCGACAGTTCCTCGGGGATGTCCTTCGTCTCGCCGTGCTCCCGGTTGCCGTAGGTGGATTCCACCAGGACGTAGTCGGCTTCGCCTACGGGGGCGGGATCCTGGAGGATCGGCATGTCCCAGCGTCCCACGTCGCCGGAGAAGAGGATGCGGCGGGTCTCGGCGCCGTCGGTGATGGTGAGGCGGCAGCAGGCGGCGCCCAGGATGTGCCCCACCTGGAGGAACTCCAGCGTCACGCCTTGCCCCAACTCGACCTTCTGCTCGTAGTCCACCGGCAGGAAATACTGCGAGGCCTCCTCGGCGTCTTCCTGGGTATACAGGGGCTCGTAGCCGTGGGGGCTGACGCGGCCCTCGCGCTCATGGCGCTTCCGCTTGAATTCGGCGTCTTCCTCGTTGATCTTTCCGCAGTCCTCCATGACGATGCTGGCGATTTCGGCGGTGGCGCGGGTGCAGTAGATGGGTCCCCGGAAGCCATTGCGGACCAGTCGGGGGATTCGTCCGCTGTGGTCTAGGTGTGCGTGGGTGAGGATCAGGGCATTCAGCTTGTAGGGAGAGACAGGGAAGGTCTTCCAGTTGCGGTCCTTCAGGTCGTGTTCCTGGTAGAGTCCGCAGTCCACCATGATCCGCAGGCCATTGGCCTCCAGGATGTAGCAGGATCCGGTGACGTTTCCGGTGGCGCCATGAAAGCTCAGCTTGATTTCCATGCTTGTTTCTCTCGTGGGGTGGAGGGTGGTGGGTGCTAGGGGACGAGCGGCGTATAGATGTGGCAGGAGCTCTTTTCCCGCATGCCCTGGATCTTCTGGCGGAACCAGGCGATGTTTTCGCCGGCAAGGTGGCTTTCCAGGGCCTCCCTGCTCTCCCAAGTCTCGATCATGGTCACGGTGGTGCCCTCAATGCCCTCTTCCACGCAGGGGGTGTATCGGAGGCATCCGGGCTCCCTGCGCACCCGTGGCGCCAGCTCCTCGAGGATGGCGAGGTATTCCTTCTGGAATTGCGGCTTGATGACGGCGGGGGCGCAGACGTGAATCATGGCGGGGGGGGGCCTTGGGGCGGCGGGAGTGGTAGGGGGATAGAATCGGGAATTTTTCTGAATATAATGCCCCCGTGGGGGCGGAAATGACCCCCATCCCCCCTTTCCAAAGCTCTCAGAATCCCCCCTCTTCGACGCCAAATTCGCCTCAGGACGCCGCCATGGCGCCGGAGTCCCCGCAGTCCGCCAGGGCTTCGGGGACCTCGAGGCGTTCGGGGGCGATTTCCCTCGCCAGGAGTTCCCGGAGGGTGGCGCGCAGGAGTTGTTCCGTGAGGAGGATGAGAGCCTGTTGGCGCACGGGTGTGGCGTTCAGGAGCCGGAGGGTATTGAGGAATCGCCGTGCGTGGTGGACGGCCTCCCGGGGGAGGGGTCGCAGGCAGGAGTTCAGGCGAGGTGACGCATGGGAGCCCGAGAGTTCCTGGTCGTAGGCCCCCGCCAGGAAGCTCTCCACCATCTTCGCGTGCTTCCGCTGGCACTCCCGGCTCTTCCCGAGCTCCCATTTTCGGACGGTTGCCCAGGAGACCCCCAGGAAGTCCCCCAGGGCAGTAAAGGTCAGCCCGAGTTCCCGGCGCTTCCGGGATAGTGCCTGACGGATCTCCGTAGTGAATAGGAAGGGAACGCTCTTCGCCATGCCGATGCCTCCGTTTGTGGAATCAGGAAAACTCCCCCGACACCATATTCGGGGGAGGAACGAAGGAGACTATATCATGCACGCGGAGCCAACCGGCGCCAAGGACGCCCTACGCCCAAAAGGCGCCCGGACGACCGCGCTTTCCGGGAATTTCCCGAAGCAGCGGGAACGGTGCTACTTCTCCAGCAGCGCCAGGGCGTCGTGGAGGAGTTCGCCGCGCCAACCCTGGAGGATGCGGCCATCCTGGGGGGCCTTGTTGAGATGGTTCGACGCCCAGTGCTCGGCGTCGTGGCGGGTGCACACCAGGGTGGGCTCGATCTGGCGCTCCCGCGCACGACGCTCCGAAAGCCCCAGCACGCGGTCGGAAAGCGCCTTCAGGTCGTTCTTCGGCAACGGGCGGAAGCGCTTTCTGACCGTCAGGCCACAGCGTTCCAATGCCTCCGGACCATGGTTCAGGGCCTCCAGGATCTCCCCCGCCACGGGGCGAATCCGCTTGGGCCAGCATTGGGGCATGGCGTAGAGGCGGGACTCCTCCTGGGGGTTCTCGTAGGCGCACCAGATGAGCTGTTCGTCGGTGAGGAGGCGGTTTCGGGTGAGGTCGCAGGCGCGGGCCTTCTCCTCGCGCCAGAGCGCCAGGGACACCATGCGGCCACGGATCTCCTCGGGCAGCGGCTTCCGGAGGGCGCCGACCTTGTGCCAGGCGTCTTCCACGGGGGGAAGGCGATAGGACTCCTCGCGGCAGAACTGCGTCTCCATTTCCTCCCGGAACCAGGCGAGGTTTCCGTTGGCCTTCAGGCGCTCTTCGTAGAGCGCCGCCAATTCGGGCAGCAGCACCACATCCCCTGCGGCGTAGTCGATCTGCTTCTGCGTGAGGGGGCGAAGCGTCCAATCGCTGCGGGTCTCGCTCTTGTCCAGGGGGATCCCCAGCTTTTCCTGGATGACTGCCTTCAGGCTCTGCGTGGCGCTTTCGCCGCAGAAGCCGGCTGCGATCTGTGCATCGAAGACATTCGCGGGCAGGACGCCGCAGGCGCGATGGAGGATCGGGAGGTCGTTGGCGCCGCTGAAGAGGATTTTTCGGCGCGTGGCGTCCCCCAGGAGTTCCCCGAGGGGCGACCAGTCTTTTATGGCCAGGGCGTCCACAATGGCGGCGGTCTGCCGGTCGATTCCGATCTGGAGGAGTGCGAAGACGGGGAAGTACGTGCGGGTCCAGGCGAATTCGGTGTCCAGTGCCGCGGGGGCGCCGGGCGGGAGGGCGCGGAGGAATTTCGCCAGTGCGTCGACGGTATTGATCCAGAGGGGAGTCATGAGGCGTTTTTGGGGGAAAAAGGGAAGGGGATGGTGCGTGTGCCGCCATCCCCTTGGGGTGGAATTCAGATGTATGGTGTCCGAGGGCTAGTGGACGTAGTGGATGAACTCCTCCCAGAGGTGGAGGAGGGGCGCCACCAGGCAGCACCGGGAATAGACCCGGAGGAGTTTGCAGAAGACCCTCTGCCGGAAGTGGAGATAGACCTCCATCTGCCGGAGGATCTCGCCGGCTTCCGGATCCTCCCACAGGTCCTTGATGATCTTCTGGCGCTCCCGGACGGTCAGCCGGAGGTGCGCATACTTGGGATTGAAGATCTTGTAGAGGAATCCGGTGAAGGTCGTGACGGCCCAGGTGCGCCGCGCGGCGTGCGGCATCTCCTTCCGGTGGTCGCGGTAGAATTTTGCCAGGAAGAGCACGGCCTTCAGGAGGGAGTCGATGGCCTGTTGCCGGTGGTTCAGGCCCCATTCGATGGGGCGCCGGACGCACCAGTAGGAGGGCAGGAGCCGTTGCATGGTGGAGCACAGCCGCGCCTTGAAGTAGACCAGCGGCACCCACGTGTGCGCCACGCGGTCCTGGAGGCTCTCGTCCGCCCAGAGATTCTGCTCCATGATGAAGGCGCGGCGGTAGCATCCCAGGAAGAGCTCGCAGCGCAGGAAGCCGGACTCGTGCCCCAGGGTCTCCAGCATGCGCAGGCCCATGCCTTCGTGGACGCCGGAGAAGGAGCGCAATGGGGTCTCCGGCACGAAATACATGTCGTCGTCCATGTGCCCCATGACCGCCGTCATGATCAGGAGGTCCATGGTGGGCTTGTCCTGGATGCACCGGAGGATTCGCTCCACCGTGGTGGGGGTCATCTCGTTGTCGGCGTCGGTGTAGGTGAAGTAGACGCCCTGGCATTCTCGGATGCCCAGGTTGAAGACGGCGCCGCAGGTGGTCTCGCGGGGTACGGCGAGGATCCGCGCCCGCGCATAGCCGGCGAAGGCCTCGTGGAAGGCCTCCTCGGAGGACTTTGGACAGCCCCAGCTGAGGGCCAGCACCTCCACTGCGGGAGTCAGGTTCCGCGCGATGGTGGAGAGATTCCGCTCGAGTTCCTTTGGGACCGTGGAGGTCAGGGGGATGATGATGGAGAGGAGTGGTGCGCCCATGCGGCTTCGTTTCTAGAAAGGCATTCCGGTGCGAAAAGGGTCGGGAGGCGTGCGGGGAGGGGCTACTCCTCCACGAGCGAGATCTTCCCGCGGGAGAGATCCCGCAGGGCGGCCTCCAGCGCGGGGAGGGCCTCGTCGGGGAGGACGCCCGAGAGACGGACGCCCTCCGCCAAAAAGTCCTCCTGGCGGACCTCGAAGCGGTTCTCGCGGAGGAGTCGGCGCCCTTGTTCCAGGAGGGAGTAGGGCAGCAGTACGGCGCGGGCGCTCGTGGCGATCCGGGGACGGGTGACGGCCGAGGCGAGCACGCCCTTCGCTGCGTCGCCGTAGGCGTGCACCAGCCCGCCAGTGCCCAGCTTGGTGCCGCCGAACCAGCGCGTGACGGTGAGCAGCACCTGCGAGATCCCCGAGCCCTTCAGGACTTCCAGCGCCGGGCGGCCCGCGGTGCCCGAGGGCTCGCCGTCGTCGGAACAGCCGAGGATCTCCGCATTTTCGCCGAGGACCATGGCGTGGACCACGTGGGTGGCGTCGGCGTATTTTTCGCGCTGGGACGCCAGGAGTGCCTTGACCTCCTCTTGCGTGGTGGCAGGAAGGAGTTCCGCCAGAAAGCGGGACTTCTTCTCCACGAGGAGGAAGGGCGTGGATTCCACCAATTCCAGCATCGGCGTGTGGCTCCCGGGGCGGGTCGTCAGTCTTTCTTCTCGGAGAGCGGCTGCGCCGGCTTCCGGATGAAGTGCATGATTCCGGCGGCGATGCCGAAGCAGACGAGGAATCCGGCGACGGCGGCGATGGGCGCGGCGAAGGGCGCCAGTGCCTCCGGCAGGAGCGACTCCATGGCGCCGGGCAACAGCCGCCACGCCAGCACGCCGCCGGCGGCGGCGAAGGCCAGGCAGAGGATCACGCCCACCAGGCGCAGGATGTAGAGCGCCAGGCGGATGGCCAGGAAGAGCAGCAGCAGGGTGCCGAAGGCCAGAATCAACACCTTCCACCAGTCCACGGACCAGTCGACGCCGTCGGACTGGAAGGCCATGCCCTCGGCGAAGGAGTTGGCGAGCAGGAGGAATGCCATGGCGCGCTAGAACTAGAAGAGCCCGCGGATGCGTCCGGTCTCCACATCCACATCGATGCGCCGGAATGCGGGATCGGAGGAGGTGCCGGGCATGAGCTTGATGTCGCCCGCCACGGGCACCAGGAATCCGGCGCCGCGGTACAGGAGGATGTCGCGGATGGGCAGGACGAATCCGGTGGGGCGGCCCTTCACGTTGGGGTCGTGGGAGAGGGAGAGGTGCGTCTTCACCTGGCAGATCTGCAGCCGCGCGGTCTCGGGATCGGCCTGGTAGAGCTCCAGCTTCTTCTTCGCCTCGGGCAACAGCTCAATGTCCGCGGCACCGTAGACCTTCTGGGCAATGTCGCGGATGCGCTTCTCCAGGGGATCCCTGTCGTCGTAGAAGTAACGGAAGTCGTTGGGCTGGCGGCAGGCCTCCTCCACCGCCTCGGCGAGCTCCAGGGCGCCCTCGCCGCCAAACTGCCAGTGCTTGGAGAGCGCCGTCAGGGCGCCCGCCTCCTCGCAGATGCGGCGCACCAGCTTGACCTCTTCGTCGGTGTCGGTGTAGAAGTGGTTGATGCACACCACGGGCTTTACGCCGGACTTCCGGACGATGTCCAGGTGCGCCAGGAGGTTCTGGCAGCCGGCCTCCACCAGGGGGAGGTTCTCCTGGGTGTAGACGGGATCCAGCTTGGCGCCGGGCTTCACCAGCGGACCGCCACCGTGCATCTTCAGCGCGCGGATGGTGGCGACAATCACCACGGCGTCGGGACGCAGGCCGCTGGCGCGGCACTTCAGGTCCACGAACTTCTCGTAGCCGATGTCGCTGCCGAATCCGCTCTCGGTGACGTGGTATTCGGAGCAGCGCACGCCGATTTGGTCGGCGATGACGGAGCTTTGTCCGATGGCGATATTGGCGAAGGGTCCTGCGTGGACCAGGATGGGCTGTCCTTCGATGGTGGAGATGAGGGTGGGATTGAGGGCCTCCGCCAGGAAGGCGGTCATGGCGCCGTCCACTTCCAGGTCATGGGTGGTGATGGGGCTGCCGCTGCGGCTGTAGGCCACCACGATCTTGCCCACGCGCTCCCGGAGGTCCTTCAGGTCGTTGGCCATGGCGAGGATGGCCATGAGCTCGCTGGAAACGGAGATGGCGAAGCCGGATTTCATGGGGTAGCCGTCCATCTTTCCGCCTTGTCCAATGACGATGTTCCGCAGCGCCTGCGCGCAGAAGTCGATGACCCACTGCATCTGGACGCGCTCGGGATCGATGTCCAGCCGCTTCAGGTTCCGCTTGGCCAGCTGCTCGTCGTCGTAGTTTCGCTCGTGCTGCATGCGGCTGGTGAGGGCCACCATTCCCAGGTTATGGGCATTGGTGATCTTGTCGATGTCGCCGGTGAGCCCCATGGAGAAGGTGGTCAGGGGGATGCACTGCGCCAGTCCGCCGCCGGCGGCGGAGCCCTTGATGTTGAAGGTGGGGCCGCCGGAGGGCTGCCGGATGGCGCCGGAGACTCTGCGTCCGCGGCGCGCGAGTCCCTCGATGAGTCCGATGGTGGTGGTGGTCTTTCCTTCGCCCAGAGGCGTGGGAGTGATGGCGGTCACATCGATGTACTTGCCCTTCGGGGCATCCTGGAGGCGCTTGCGGATGGCCAGCTGGTCCACGCGCGCGATCTGCCGGCCGTAGGGGATGAGCTCTTCGGGGAGGAGCCCCAGGGCCTGGGCCAGTTGCTGGGGAGTGCGCATGGTGGCTTCCGCGGCTTCCGCGATCTGCCAGTCGGCGAGTTTAGTGGGGTCAAGCATGATGTGTGTGTCTTGTGGAAGGAGGGTGTGAGGGGAAAAATTGTCTGCGTGCGTGTCAGGCGAAGTAGGGATCCATCTTTTCGGTGGCGATGGTGGTCTTGGGGCCGTGTCCGGGGAGGACGAGGGTCTTGCCGGGAAGTGCGAAGAGCACCTGCGTCACGGAGTGCTGCAGGGCGCGCTCGGAGCCGCCGGGGAAATCGGTGCGTCCTACGGAGCCGGCGAAGAGGGTATCGCCCGTCAAGACGAAGCCCTCCTCCGGGAAGTAGTATGAGGTGCCGCCGGGGGTGTGCCCCGGGGTGCTGAGCGCCTGGTAGCCGAATTCGGGCGCGGGGGCCTTGGCGGGCTCGGGAAGACCCGCCACGGCGGGATACCAGGGCGCCATGCAGTTTTCGGGGGAGTGGTAGAGGGGCAGGTCCGCCTGGGGACACCACACCGGCAGCGAGAGCTCGCGCGCCAGCGCCGGGATGGCGCCAATGTGGTCGAAGTGCGCGTGGGTCAGAAGAATGCCCCGGGGAACCAGGGACTCCTGTTTCAGGAAAGCAAGGATCTCCTCCGGCTGGTCGCCTGGATCGAAAAGGAGCGCCTGGCGCGTGGATTCCTCCCAGACTACGTAGCAGTTTTCCTGGAGGGGGCCGACGGGGATGGCGTGGACTTTCTTCATGGACGGAGAGCGGAGGCGGGGCTTTCCAGGCGGCGGAGGATCTCCGCGGCGACGGCGGCAGGAGAGATGCCCTGGCAACAGAGATGGTTGTCTCCCCGCGGGCATTCCCGATGGAAGCAGGGCGCCTGGGAACAGGACGACTGCACCACGAAATGCCGCCCGGCGGGGCCGTAGGGGCCGGTGAGCACGGGGTTCGTGGATCCGAAATTCGCGACGCAGGGCACGGCCTCCAGGGCGGCGATGTGCATGGGGCCGCTGTCGTTGGTGAAGAGGACCCGCGAGGCCTTCAGCAGTGCGCAGAGTGCGCCCATGGAGGTCTTTCCCGCCAGGGAGACCACCGGAGTCTCTCCGCAGAGCGCCTTCACTTGCTCGGCACGGGGCGCTTCGTCAGGAGAGCCCAAGAGCCAGATGCCCGCATCGGGGCGCAGGCGGTGGACCTCCTTCAGGACGTCGGCGAAGAAGTCCTCGGGCCAGGACTTGCTGTTCCAGCGGGACGCGCATCCCACGGCCACCAGCGGTCGGCCAGAAAGGCCATTCTTTTCCCGCAATTCGTCGGCGGCGGCCTTCCATTCCTCGGGGAGGGCGAGGGGGAGATCCGCGTAGGCGCCGTCGGGGAGGACGAGCCCCTGGTCTTCCAGGAAGCGCCTCACCAGCAGGAGGTTCTTCTCCACGGCGTGGGTGGGCGCCGCGGGTACTTGCACGACCCGGTTGTAGAAGAGCCGCGCACCCTCCCGCGCATCGGAAAAGCCGTATCGCAGAGAGGATTTCGCGGCGTAGGAGATCAGCGCGCTGCGCAAAAGCCCCTGGAAGTCCAGGACGGCGTCGAATTCGTTGGCGCGCAGCGCCTTCCAGAAGCCCCGGAAGGCCTTCCAGGAGCAGCGTCCCAGGGCTTTTCGGGGGAAGGGTATGACATGGAGGTCGGGACAGAGCCCCACCAGATCGCAGAGGGAGTCGTTTGCCACCCACCAGATCTCCGCTTGCGGGAGCTGCCCGCGCAGCTGCTGCACGGCGAAGAGTGCGTGGATGATGTCTCCCAGGCTGCTGGGCTTGACGATCAGGAGTTTCACGGAAAGCAAAAGGAGGGGATTCCGCCGGCGGACGCGTCGGTGGCGGTTTGCGCTCGGCTATTCGCCCAGCGCCAGGCGAGAGGCGCAACGCTCGGGGAGCCCGGCATCCAGGATCTTCCGTTGCGTGTCGGAGAGCGGGTATTGCACTCTCCGGTGGAAGAAGGTCTTGCTCCGGGTGTCATAGATGCCGTAGGAGGCCAGGGGATTGCCGTCCCGGGGCTGTCCCACGCTGCCCACGTTGATCACGTATTGGGCGTCGTCGGCGAGGGGGAGTTCTTCGGAGAGCTGTCCGCCGTGGAGCGTTTCGTCCTGCAGGATGAAGAGGAAGGGAATGTGGGTGTGCCCCACGAAGCAGAGGTGCTCCTGGAGCATCTCGCGGAAGCACGCTAAGACGGTGGGGATATTGACCAGGTATGGCCAGGAGTCGGCGGCGGCCATGGAGGCGTGCGCGATGAGGAAGGCGTCCGCGCCATCCTTCTCCGGAATCTGGATCCGCTGCGTCATGGGAAGACCCGCCAGGTAGGAACGCGCGGATTCATTCAGGTGCTTCTGCGTCCAAAGCGCACTCTTTCGCGCAATCGGATTGAAGCGCTCCGGAGAAATCTGGCTGGCTGCCACGTAGTCGTGGTTGCCCTGCACCGACCCCAGGCACGGAAGAGAACGCATCCGGTCGACGCACCCTTGCGGATCGGCATTGTATCCCACAAAGTCGCCGAGGCACACGAAGTGAGTGACGTCCTGGCTGTCGGCATCGTTCAACACCGCATCTAGGGCTTCTAGATTTCCGTGGATGTCGCTGAGTACTCCAATTCTCATGAGGGGCCCGGGAGAAGTGTTCGGTTTCTCCCCGTTGCGCGGGGATGGGGAAAAGGGGAATCCCGTTACTATAATTCAATACAAAAAAGGAGGAAGGAGGAAGGAGGAAGGAGCCCGCCTTCGCCAAGGCTACGGCGGGTCTGCGAGAAGTTTGGCCAGGGTTTCGTGCCGAAACCCATCGCCGGGATTCCCCGGCGATTCCGCCAGGCGCGCCCAAATTGGCGCGCAGTAAATAGGGAGGAAGGAGGAAGGAGCCCGCCTTCGCCAAGGCTACGGCGGGTCTGCGAGAAGTTTGGCCAGGGTTTCGGCTGCGCCAGAAACCCCGCGCCGGAATCTACCGGC
>CAVDSU010000048.1:0-14857 GCA_963611685.1 bacterium | reverse complement strand
GTACTAGGTACCAAATCAGCTGATAGCGGGTTCTTGCTTCAGGTATTCGAGAATCACGCCGTTTGCGCGGGCATCGGGGAATTCCAGTCGATAGGGTATTCCCTGTTTTCGGAAGATGGGGTCCAGGAAATCGTGGATGCCCTCTTCCAGTTCGGAGAGAGGGAGTCCCTGTCGTCGCATCATATCCAGCAGCACATCCTGCTTCAGGCTGGCGAGGCGCTGTTTCACCTCCTCGTCGCGGTCCTCCACCATGTTCTTCAGGACCATGAGCCCCGTGCGCTTGGTGACGGCGTCGTAGGTCTCCGGGCGCAACGACACCGTGAGGATCTTCGGCTTTGGGAAGGCGATGACCACGGTGCCGTCGGGTTCCAGGCGCACATCCTCGTCGGTGAGTTCCGCGAGATCGAAGCCATAGAAGACCTCCGCCATAATGGAGCCGCGCGTCTCCTCAATGCCGTACCAGGAGGCGCGGCTGGCATCCAGATTCGCCTGCCACTCCTGACGCTGCGTCGTCAGAAAACTGAGCTTCTCGGTCTTCAGGATATTCCAGGTCATCTCCACCCGCTGCTTCCCGCCGTCGTCGGTGAAGACCGAATAGAGCACCAGCGCCGCGCACACGACAATCACCATGAACACCAGCGCGAGCCAGGCACGCCAGGGGACGCCGCCGGAACCGCCATTTGTGCGTTTCAAGAGATTCATGGGGGATTGCTCCTAGTGGGGGAAAAAGGGGTGTGGGGATTGCGTTCAATTTTTACCGAAGGGCGTCTCGGAGAGTGCCTTGCTCCATTCCCGGAGAGAGGCGTCCCGCGCGCCCAGGACCATCCAGGCGCGGAAGCCCCCCGCGCGCAGGACCGCCTCGGCCTCCGCGCGCTGCGAGACCGCCTCCACGGCGACGCCCGACTGCCGGAAGCGCTCGGCGACCTCCGCAGAGGTAGGGGAGAAGCTGACGGTGCCGCCGGCATAGTAGACGGGCAGCATCAGGAACCGGTCGCCGGGATGCAGGCACTGTGACAGCTGTTCCCGGAGGGCGTCCTCCATGAAGCGCAGCGCGCCGAAGCCGTGTGGCTGGAAGAGGATTCCCAGGGGGGCTCCGAAGCGCTCCCGCGCGGCGGTGATGGCGGCGGCGATCTTCTCGGGGTTGTGCGCGTAGTCGTTGACCACCGCCAGGGGCACGCCCTCCCGACGGCGTTCCACCGGAACATCGAAGACCTCGAAGCGCTGCCGCACCCCCTGGAAGGACGCCATGGCCTCCAGGATCTTCTGGGGGTCCTCGTCGGGCAATGCCATCCGGAGCATCTCGTAGACCGCCAGGCCATTGAGGGCGTTATGGCGTCCGGAGAGGCGGCTTCTTGCCTCCCGCCCCTCGGGCGTCAGGAAGCGGATGCCCTCCGGCGTCGCCTGGTATCCCCGGGGCTCCCCGGAAAAGACGCGGTCCTGCCGGCCGTCCTTCTTCTCGGGCGCCAGGACGGGGAGATTTTCGGGGCGGAGGGCGCCGCGCTTGCAGCGGGAGAGGAAATTCCGGAAGACCATCTGGAGTTCCTCGGTGCTGTAGTGGTCGTCTCCCACATTGAGCACCACGCCGAATTCGGGAGCGAACTGTGCGATGGAGCGGTCGCTCTCGTCGATCTCCGCCACCACGAAGTCGGTCTTTGCGCAACCGGGAGTGCGGTAGAAGTTTCCGGGGGCGGTGGGGGTCTCCAGCTCGGGGAGGTATCCGCCATTCACCAGCGTCACCGAGCGCCCCAGGCTCTTCAGCGCCGCGCCCAGCCATCCGGCAACGGAGGTCTTTCCGCAGGTGCCCGCCACCCCCAGGAGCGTCCCCCCATTGCGCTCACAGAGGCGCGAAAGCACCATCGCCCGGTGGAAGACCGGCAGCTCCGGCGCCGCCAGCGCATCGGGATTGCCGGGCTCGATGGCGGTGGTGAAGACGAATCCCTCGGGATGGAAGGAAGCGGGACCGCTGCCGTCCTGGGGGAAGAGCGGGATCCCCTGTGCCTCCAGCGCGCGGAAGAGGAATTGCCGCGCCGGCTCCGACAGTCCGCGGTCGCTGCCCGCCACCTCATAGCCGGAGGCCTTCAGGAACTGCGCCAGGCCGCTCATGCCAATGCCGCCGATGCCCACAAGAAAGAGCCGCGCCGGCGGCGGGGGAAAATGCGAAGAGAAAACGATGTCTTCCATGAAAAAAGCCTATCGTGCGTTTTTTTGAGAGGGACGGAATCAGGGCGTCAGGCGCGTGAAGGCCTCCAGGCTCAGGTCTTTCCAGCCGGGGGCGCCCAGGACGGCCTCCAGGAGCGTCGCGCAGGCCACGGCGTCATAGAAGGCGTCGTGTGGCGCCAGTCCGGGGCACTTCTGCTGGAGGGTGGGGAGCAGTCCCAGATTCGGCGCCAGATTCTCCAGCTTGTAGCTATGGCATTTGGGATAGGCGGCTTTTGCCACGGCGAGGGTATCCACCCAGGGACCGAAGCTCTGGAGGGGGAATTCCTGCGCCAGGATGCCGCGTTCTGTGGGGGCGTGGTGTGCCACCAGCACCCTACCCTGTAACAACGGCCGCAATTCGGGCCAGAGTTCCTGGAGCGTGGGGGCCTGTGCCAGCTCGTGCCGGAGCTGTGCCCAGCGTCCGGGCGTATAGGGATTGAAGGCGTGTCCCTCGCCCACCCGCAGCAGCGACTGGAAGGAGCGCGCCATGTCCACCCTTCCCTGCGAAATCACCACCAGGCCGATCTGCCAGGGCGCATTCATGGCCTCCGGCGCATAGCCCGTGGTCTCGAAATCGATGGCGACCGCCTCGAGGCGGGAGAGGGTCTGCGGGAGGAGCGCCTCCGCAGTGGGGAATGACGCGGATGCTATAGCCATCGTTCCAGCAGCAGGTCGGAGAGGATCTCCAGGGCGGACCAGAAGCGCTGGCCCTTCTTCTGGGAATAGTCGGTGTAGGCCACCCGGATGGGCAGCTCCTTCCAGCACAGGCACGCCTTCTTCAGCTGCGCGGGAAGCTCCGTGGCGTGCGCCATGCGGTCCTCCCGGAGATCCAGCGCGCGAAGCGCCTTCGCGGAAAGCACCCGGAAGCCATTGTGGGCGTCCGTGAGCCATACCCCCGTCAGAATCCCATTGACCACCCGCGCCCAGCGGAGCAGCCGTCGGCGCCTGGGCGGCACGGCGGCGGTGTCCTCCGCGCGGAGGAAGCGCGATCCCAGTACCGCATCCGCTTCGCCGGAGCGCAGCAGCGCCAGCGCCGGCGGAATGGCGGAGGCGTCATGCTGTCCGTCGCCATCGAAATGCACCACCGCCTCCGCGCCCTGCGACAAGGCGTATTCGTCGCCGGTCTGGAGGGCGGCGCCCTGTCCCCGATTCAGCGGATGGCGGAGGATGGTGACGGGCTTTCCGGGCAAGTGGAGGGGCTCCGGGGAGCCATCGTCCACCAGCACCACGCGGTATCCCTCCTGGAGCAGCGGCTCGAGGGTGCGGGCGACCACGGCGGGGTCCTCCCGATAGCAGGGAATGACAATGAAAACGGACTCGTTCATCAGAGAGGGTGGGCAGCTAGTGTGCGCCGTCTTTCGGCGCAGGCAAAATGTATCCCCTTCCGATGTCCCCACTGCGACCACGGCCCCAGGCATTCCCCGAGACGCCCCAGAACCAGCCGCTGGATTCCTCCGGCAAATCGAACGCCTCGCCCCAGGACGGTCCCCGGAAGAGGCTGCGGTCGCCGTCGGGGACCGCGGGGGTCACCGTCAGCGATGCCTCGGGATTCCAGTGCGGGCACGCCCAGAAGCCGGTGCCGGCGGGGAGAGTGCCCTCCCGCAGCTGGAGGTATCCCGTGCGGCTGTCGTTGAGCACCAGGAGGAACTCCGTGCCCAGGGCCTGGCAGAGCTCCGCGACCGAGGACTCGCCCGGCAGCGAAAGCGGCGACCACCTTCCTTCGGGGATCTCCTTCCAGCATCCCGCCAGCGTCGACAGGAGCCTCTCCTGGGACGTCGTGGGATCCACAGGCGCCGGGGAGCCATCCCGGAGGAGCGCCAGCGTGGGAGTGACGGCTGGCGGCAGGCTCACGGCATACGCGAGGGAGTATTCCGCACTGGCGCCGGCGGCGTCGGTGACTCGGAGGAGCAGCGCGCCCGTTCCCTGGTGGACGAACTCCGGCGAGAGCGTCAGCACGCCCTGGGACTCCCCTGCGGGCGTGGCACTCACGCAGGTCCACCCGACGGCGGGCTCCACGGCGAAGGACAGGGTATCGGGGACGGGGTCCTTCAGGTCCGGATCGTCCACGTAGAGCGGCAGCGTGATGGCCTCGGTGGCAACCAGTGCCACGGAGGCGGGCATCTTCTCCGATGACCAGACAGGCGGATCGTTCACGGGAGTGACCGTCACCTTCCAAGTGACCTCCCGGGAGACCGTGCCGTCGGTGATTCCCAGGACAAAGGCGTCCTCGCCGCAGAAATCCGCCTCCGGCTTGTAGTAGATGCGTGTAGTGGACATGGTGCCGTCGGGGGGCGCCAGGCGCAGCGCGCCATGAGACGCCGCCTGGGCAATCCAGACTCCCACGGCGTCGCCATCCGCATCGATGCTTCCCAGCCGGAGATTGGTCTCCTTGCAGTCCTCCTGGAGGTCATTGAGCTTCGTGACATTGAAGTCCGGCGCGGAATTTGACCAAGCGGGGTCTTCCCACAGGAAGGGCACCACGGCGCCGGTGGCGGTGTCCTGGGTGCCCTGGAGGGTGAGATCCGCGCAGCTGACCATGGCCACATAGCGTCCGGAGGGAGAGAGCGCGGGACTCTCGACGGCGCGGGTGGCCTTCGGGGTCAGGCACCGCGGCTCGGCAGAGGCGTCCGACAGATCCAACAAATAGACCCGCGAGGACTTTTCTCCCTCGGGCGTCGCCTGGTAGCAGAGGCGGCGGCCATTTCCGGAGAGAGAGACCGCCGTGGCGCTCGTGGGCAACGGCAGAGTGCGCACCGTGGGGGAATTGTAGCCGCTGCGGGCGTTTTTCACCCAGAGGAAGGCCCCGGAGGTCTTCTCCTGGCAGAGGAGTCCGGCGCCATCGAGAGTCATTCCCCACAGGGCAGAGAAGCTCCGGTCAGAAAGCAGAGAGACCGCCTTTGCCTTCCGTCCAAAGCGGCATTGGAGCTTTCCCTCGCCATCCAGCCACGCCAGCGACTCGCCGGAGGCGGAGAGCACGGGGCTGTAGGCAGGAGAGGCCACCTGGCTCCAGGTATCGCCGCCGTCCTCCGAGAAGAGCAGCGCGGGGGAAGCGCCCTCGCCGTTCCGTCGGAGGCACGCCACCACCGCGCCCGTCCAGGAGACGCGAAGATCGCCGTCCGCCGCGGAGACGCCGGAGTCGAGGACGACCGTCGTGCCGCGATGCAGCGCGCCGGTGGACTCCTCCACCCAATAGAGCTCGCCGGAGGCGCCCTGTTGTCCGGATACCGGCGTGTCCTTGTCTGCCGTGCATGCCTGCCAGTCGTCCGCGGAAGCGACCGTCCGCTGGAAGAAGGCGTCGGCGGCGTGCCGATGGTTATCCAGTGGGGCGGAGCTCAGCGCCAGGAGGGCATTGGCATCCGCGAAATGGAGGGCACCGTAGGCATAGACCTCTGCTTCGCTGGTGCCGGCAACCAGCTCCGGCGCCAGGCTCCGGAAATTGCTCGCGCGGATCTCCTGTTGGCAGCAGGCGCCGTCATTAAGAGTGTAGACGAGGACGTAGCGCCCCTCCTCCGATAGACCGCTCACCACCCAGGGGAGCGTCGCCACGGAATACTTCTCGCCGGGAAGGATCTTCTCTTCGCCATCCGACGACAGGATCGTCCCCGGGAATCCCGCTTCCGGTTCCACCAGGCTCCAGGAAATGCTGTCCTCCGACTGCGTGCCGCTGACCTCCACTCCCAGCGAGACCACTCGACCGGCCACCAGAGGCGACACGACGAGTACCGCCTCCGACACCCGGAGGGATGCGCCCAGGTCCGCCCGCAGGACCCGCCCCTCGGCGTCAATCCAGGAGACGTAGCGACCATTGGGGGAGAGCGCGCAGAGTGCGCCCTGTTCCGAGATCCCGGATTTCGCCACCCACTCCCCCGTCCCCAGCGAGAGGCTCTCGCCGGGGTTGTTGCGGTCATGGCGAACCAGGGTACCGTCCTGGCGTCGATAGAGGAGGAAGCGGCCATTTTCGGAGAAGCAGGGATCGTATGCCTCGTCTTCCGAGAGGACCACCCGGCTCCATTCCCCCAGGGCATTCTTCTCCGCCAGGCAGAATTGACGCGTCTTTCCGACATCGCCCTCGCGATAGGGGAATGCCAGGGCGTCTCCCTGGGGACTGCACGCCATCCAGACCGCCTCCCGGCACGAGTAGCGCTCCTGGCTATCCAGCACCGGCTGATTTCCTAAACGGAAAAGCAATTCGGGCTCCGTCTCCGGAGCAAAAGGCGCTCCCCGCCGAATGCCGGACTCCTTGTCGCCCTCCCGGGAAAGGTAGAAGTACTCCGAGAAATCCGCCGTCGCCACGGGGGGGAGTCCATCGTAGTTCTTCGGAGCCAGGGTCCTCTGCTGCTGGAAGGCATTCGCTTCCAGACTTCCGAGAACGAGCCCATTGTCCGAGAAAGAGTATCCGAAGGCGGCGCCGTTGGCGCCCAGCACAAAGCCATCGCAGGGCGACGCCTTCCTGCTGCCATCGGAGCCGAGGACCAGATTGCGCGCATAGCGCGTCCCCGTCGCGTCGGTCTGCTCCTGGCGCAATGCCAGGAATTCCCCCGATTCCTCGGGGGAGACGCCCATCCAACGGACCGTCCAGGCAAAATCGAAGGGATTGAAGGCAGGCTCGCAGGCGAAAAGCGGGGTCGCGCGGGACTCCGCCGCGCCATCCAACAGGTATCCACCCACGAATTTCCCGGCCTTCCCAACGGGCACCCCCCGCACCATCACCCGACCGTCGTCCAAGACGCCCTCCAGCGAGAGCACGCCGAAATCCTCCGCCGTCGCCAATGACACGGGGGACTCCTGCCCACGCAGAACACCCCCCAGGAGGAGAAAACCAAGAATCAGAATCAAGGAAAGCCGTTTCATTTTTTTACCACGGAAGACACGGAAAATATTTTTCTCTAACCACGGAAGACACGGAAAATATTTTTTCTAACCACGGAAGACACGGAAAATATTTTTTTCTAACCACGGAAGACACGGAATTTTTTTCCCACGGAAATGCACGGAAGCCGCTTCGCGGACACGGAATTACACAAAAAATTTTAATTAAATCCTTCTGTGTCGGCGCAAGCCGTTTCTGTGTCTTCAGTGGTTGAGAAACTCTGGGTCTTCAGTGGTTAATGCTTTACACAAAAAAGGCGGCGCCGCATGGCGACGGCACCGCCTTTTCCGCAGGAGAGCTCCGACTAGAAGCGGAGCTGCATCTTCAGCATGCCGCCGAAGGTATTGAGGGACTGGCTGGCGTAGCGGGTGCCCACGTCACCGAATGCCTTGTCGTAGCGCAGCTCGGCGGAGATGCCGATGGTCTCGTTGAACCAGTATCCGGCGCCGGCGGAGGCGTAGAGTCCCCAGTTGAACTCGTTCTCGTTGTCGCGGCCGAAGCTGCTGTCCTTTCCGGAACCCACGCCCACGGAGTTGTAGGCGGAGCTCTCCATGTCAGCCAGGGACAGGGTAGGACCAGCGGCCACGAAGGCGCGCAGGCCATTGTCCAGGTTGTAGCCCAGGGAGAGACCCAGGTCGACGACATACAGGTCCATGTCGAAATTCACCTTGCTGGCGAGATTGACGGTGCCGTCGTAGGAGGAGCTGCTGTCCAGCTTGGACTGCTCGCCGGAGGTGGGGGTCAGAGTGCCGTCGATCTTGGAGACGAAGCGGTCGTAGAGCTGGGAGCCGGCGCTGTCGCTGCCCTTTCCCTGGAGCTTGGTGTCCATGGTGTAGTACTGGAAGTTTCCGACCAGCGCCAGATCCAGGGCGTCCTTGGCCCACAGGCTGGTGGAGAATCCGACGACGGGCGCGATGCGCTCACGGTCGGCGTAGGAGCCGCGGCCGGAGGCAGCGAAGCTGTTGATGTCGCCGAAGGTCAGGCGCTGCACGCCGCGTTCCACTCCGGGATAGCGGGCATTCCAGGCGCTGTCCAGATTCTCCTGGGTGGCCTCCTTCAGGGAGCCATCCGCCTCGTCCATCACGTATCCCTCGGCAGCGGGGGTGGTGCCGCCCTTCAGAGTGGGACGATGGAAGTTTCTATAGGAGAGGCCGACGGAGATGCTCCAGTCGCCGGAGTAGTCGTTGTCGGACTCGAAGGCGGGGGCCTCCTCGGCGGCGGTCACGGCGGGGGCCTCGGCGGTCACGGCGGGGGCCTCGGTCTGTGCAGTCAGGGAGAGACCGAGCAGTCCCGCGAAAAGAAAAGCGAGGGTTTTCTTCATGGTGTTGGTTTATCCTCTGTTAAGTAATCCGGTATTCGACAAATCAAAGGCGTCTTCTTGCCGCTCCTTTCCTTCCTCCCGTCCTCCCTCCGGGGCGTCCGGAAGAAGGAGGGGTGGGGGGGTGGAGCGGGATTCGCGTTTTAGTTGCCCTTCAGGGTTCCGTCGTCCTGGACCAGGTAGACCACGTAGTCGCCGGTCTCCTTGCCATTGGCGTAGAGCTTCAGGGCCACGTAGTCGTCGGCGGCGGTGGGAGCGCCCTGCATATCCAGGACGATGCGGCCATCAGCGTCGATGGTGGCGGTGCCCTGGTAGGCGTAGAACCACTTCATCTCGGGGATGGAGAAGTACTGTGCATCGAAGGTGATGGTGGCGTCTTCCGCAACCGCGCCCTCGGTGGTCAGCACCAGCTTTCCGGTGGAAGCGCCCTCCGCGGTCTCGGCGTAGACGCCGGTGACGATGGGGGTCTCGGTGGTCTGTGCCAGCGTGAACTGGAGGCTCTCGCTGGTAATGGACTTGTTGCCGTCGGTGGCGGTGACGTACCAGCTATAGGAGACGGGCTCCTCGGAGATCTCCAGATCCACCGTCGCGCTGTTGGCGTAGACGGGAGAGAGCTCCTCGATCAGGCTGCCGTCGGCGCCGTAGATGCGCAGCTGGTAGCTGGTGGCGTTGGTGGCCACGGGCCAGGCGAACTTCACGGAACCGCTGGTCAGCACCTTTCCGGTGGCGGGCGCAAAGGCGGGGGACTCGCCCCACTCCAGGACCGCCTCGCTGGACTCGGGAACAGTGATGGTCAGGACGGTGGCCTCCTCGCCAGAGCCCTCGGGATTCTCTCCCGTGACCGACAGCGTGTACTCGCCGGCCTCGGAGAGCTGCAGCTCGCGTCCCGTGATATTGGGAAGGATCATGCCGTTCTCGCTGGGCTCGAAGTCCACAGGACCGATCGACTGGACGACCTCGCCGTCTTCGTTCAGGACCTCCAGCTCGTAGGAGCTGGCCATGGGCACGCTGATGTCGGGCAGGGTCACATAGCCGTTCTCGTCGGCGGTGACGCTGTCTTCATCGCAGGAGGCCGTTCCGGGCAGGCCGTATTCGCTCACGGAGATCTCGCGCTGTTCGCAGAGCTCGTCGGTGGTGCCGCTGCTGCGGCTCCACACGTAGATGCTCACGGCGATGTCGGTCTCGCCCTTGTAGCCCTCGAAGCCCTGCTCGTAGTAGTCCTTGGGCAGCAGCTGGGTGCGTCCCGCCTCGGTGACGGTGATGCTCAGGGTCTCCTCGCCGTCGGCGCTCAGCACGAAGGTATGACCGTCGGCGTGGTTTTCGGGATCCACGCAAGTGAAGGAGACGATGGGGTACCAGGGAGAGGCGCCCACGAAGATGGTGATGGTGGTCGCCTCGCTGGTCTTGGGATCCGCGGTGCCGTCGGTGGTGCCGTCATCGGTGACGGTGAAGGTGATGGAGGCGCTCTTGCCGAGCTCGGCATCGGCCTTCACGGTGTAGGTCAGGGTGACCTCGTCGCCTTCCACCGCGATGGTGGGCTCGGCGTCGAAGATGCTGTCGGCGTCGGTGACCGCGGTGATCTCCGCAGCAGTGAGCTCCTGGCCGTCTTCGCCGACGCCCAGGTTCACCTTCAGGGTGGCGGTCATCTCGGTGCCGCGCTCGTCAGGCAGAACATACTGGTCCTCCGCCTTCACCACGGGGGCGTCGTTCACGGAGGTGACCTTCAGCGAGATGGTCAGGGCGTTGGTGGCGCCGGCCTCGGACTCGTCGGCGACCTGGATGGTCAGCTGGGGCATGTTTTCGCCGTCATTGAAGTAGTCCTCGGCGGGCTGGAAGGTGATGGCGCCGGTGGTGGCGTCGATGGAGGCGGTTCCGATGGCCTCGTCCAGCTCTTCTGCCAGGGAGTAGGTCAGGGAGTCGACGCCGTCAGCCTTGTCCACGTCGTAGGCGGCGACGTAGTAAGTGGCGGGCTCGCAATCCTCCGCGACAGTCCAGGTCACGCCGATGGGCTCCGCGGGGACCTCGGGGGCCTCGGTGGCCTCGGGGGCCGCGGTCTCGCCGGCGTAGTAGAAGTAGGGAGCGGTATTGCCGATGGTCCAGGTGGCCTCGGTGGCGTTCTCGGAGAGGACGGTGAGATCGGCGTCGCTGTAGGGGGTGGTCTTGGTCTTGGCGGCGACCTTCACGATGTAGCCCTTCTTGATGGCGGCCGCGGCGGTGAGCTCGTTGCCCAAGTCGCCCTCGCCCTCGATGGTGGTGTAGGTGGCGCCGTCGGCGCTGTAGCTCCAGGCATACTCGTAGGCGATTTCGTCGTTGTCCTCATCCGTGGCGCCCTCTGCGGTGGCGGTCAGCGTAGAGCCGTGGACGGGCTCCTCGGGAGCGGTAGCGACGTTGGCGGGGGCGCTGGGAGCGCGATCCTTGTCGGTCACGGTGAGGGCGAGCTGTGCGGTGCCCTCGCCGCGGGTCTCGCAATCCACGGCGATGACCTTCACGGTCGGGCGGAGGGTCTGGGTGCGGTTGCCGTCTTCGCCATTGGCGATGGTGTCATAGCCGGCGGTGGTGACCTTCCACTTCGCGGTGCTGGTGACGACTCCGGGGCCCGTGCTGTCGGTCACGCAGGTGCTCTCCACGAGTTCGTAGTTCCAGCCCTCGGGAACCTTGATCTTCCATTCGCTGACGCCGGCGGGATAGACATCCTGGTCGGTGGCGGTGGCCTCCACGGTGAAGACCGTGGCCTCGCCATTCTCGTCGACCTCGTCGATCTCCATAGAGGACTCCTTCAGGACCACCACGGGAACCGGGTTCTCCATGTAGTCGATGGTCAGATCATAGGAGACCGTCTCGCCGCTCTTGTCCGCAAATTCGACGGTGAGCGTGGCAGTCAGGTCCGTCTCGCTAATGCGCTGTTCCTCGGGCACCGTGTAGCTGAAGGTGACCTTCTGCTGGTTGGGCTGACCCTCCACCTTTGCAAAGGTGGCCTCGACCGTCCCCTTCAGGGTGTTGCCTTCAGAAAGGCCAATGGACCGCTTCTCGGAAACGATGTCATCCGCGCCGTCGACGTCGGTGAGAGTCAGCGTGGCGGTGCCGGTGTACACAGAGACGCCGCGCAGGATGAAGATGCGTCCGGAGGCGACGTCGGCGGTGGGAGCGGAGTTCTCGACCGTAAACTCCAGGGTGCCATCGTAGGTCACTTCCTTGCCAAAGCTGGTGGCGGTGACCACGGGCTTCAGGGTCTTGCCCTTCGCCCAGGGAGCCTTGGCCTCCGCAGTTTCGCCGTCATACTTGTAGGCGACGGAGTAGCTGGCCTGGTCTTCCTCGTCGGCGTCCGTCACAGTGGCGGTGATGTCAAACACGGAGTCCGCAGCGATGGTGTATTTGCCGTCGCCGTTGTCGACCAGCTTGCCGGACTTGGAAGCCACATTCACGGACTCGATGACGGGCGCACGGTCGGTGTCCTTCACCTTGGCATTGCCCGCCGCCAGGGCGGCCTCTTGCTGTGCGTCACCGCCATCCTTGACGTCCAGCACGGCAGCGAGGGTCTTTTCGGTAGCGGGATGCGTGACCGTGAGATAGGAGATCTCGGTGGTGCACTCGGAGAAGTCCACCTTGTAGTAGACCTCGCCGTCCTTGGCAGTGACGCCCTCGGGGGTCTCGGCGACCAGCTTCACCTCGAGGGTGTAGGCGGCGGACTTGTTGGGATTCACGAGTCGCAGGGTGGCGTCCTCCTGCAGGTTATCCTCGCCGGCATCCACTTCCTTCTCGTAGAACCAGAGGCTCAGCCCATCGGTCTCTTTCACCTTCTTGCCTTCCACGAAGTTCAAAGAGGGCGTGCCATAGAGATGGAGATCGGCGGGGTCATCCACGGGCTTCACGGTGACCTCCACCGTGGCGGCCACGGGGGCGGCGTCGGAGAGGTCCTTGTTCGTGGACTGGGCGGTGACGTTGATCTTCACTTTGCCATTGTAGTTCTCGGCGGGAGTGAAGACGACCGCGCCGTCTTTCACCTTGACCTCACCGGGCTTAGCGGAGTCGTCTACGAAAGTCGCGGCAATGAATTTCACCTCGGTGGAGTTCACCAGATCCTCGCCATTCCAGGCGGTGCACGTGAACTGATCGTCGGTGGCAGCGATGGTCAGGCCGCCCTCCTGATCCTCCTCCATCTCGTAGCCGCCATTGTTCGTGAAGCTGAAGGCGCTCACCAGAGAGATTTCAGAGGGACCGGTGAGGATAATGGTTGTAGGAGTTTTTTCAACGCCCTTACAGCCTTTCAATTTCAACTCTGCAGTAGTCTGGACACTCTTGATGCCGTCTTCGATTGTGTAGTAGGCCGCACCGAGATACTGGCGGTCGGCATTGGCTTCGACTGCCGTTTTTCCAAGGCCGGCATCCACATTCAACAAGAGCTTTGACGACGTGAGGGTGGCCGTCTTGCCGTTCTCATTCGCCCAATCCGGGTTGTTTTCTTGAACCCAACCAGCGAGAGTGCTATCAGGCAACGTCACCAGTGCCGAAACCCTCTGGGCCGCATTCTCATCGGTAGTCAAATAGAGCTGCACGCCGGCCTTGGTGGAGACGCCCTTGACGTACTTTCCTTCCAGGAACTTTCCGTTGGGAAGCACGGAGCCGGAGACTATCTCGAGCGTCCAGTCAGCCAGCAGGCTCTGGGCGAACAGAAGCGAAACACAGCAGAAGAGCGCCAGTGCGCTCTTCTTGCGGAGGATTCCAGTGAAATTGGAAATCATGGGGTTTCTCCTCAATGTTAGGGGACTACAATTGAATCAATCAGAAAAAGAAAATTCCCGCCCGCGAATCCGACACGCGCGGCGCTTGCCACGCGCTGTGGATCCGCGGCAGGAGTGGGAAGAGGCCCTACTGCGCGATTCCCTGGAGGGTCTCCAGGGCAGTCTGGAGGTCGTCATCCGTGGCGTTTTCCACGAAGGGCTTCATCTCCTCAATCGTAAACCAGTCATCCTCCGCCGTGGGGCATTCTGCGCCGATGTAGTTATAGAGGTACATGGCGTCGTTCATGTCGATGTCGCCATCGTTATCGAAGTCCAGGGTATCGCCCGCCGCCTGGAGGGTCTCCAACGCAGCCTGGAGGTCGTCATCCGTGGCGTTTTCCACGAAGGGCTTCATCTCCTCGATCGTAAACCAGTCATCCTCCGCCGTGGGGCATTCTGCGCCGATGTAGTTGTAGAGGTACATGGCGTCGTTCATGTCGATATCCTCGTCACCATCGAAATCCAGCGTTCCGGCGCGGAGGATGACCCAGTCGAAGGCGGCGAGCTTGGTGGTGTCATTGAGAAGGGTGGTGGAGACGGGCTTGTATCCGCCGGCGAGCGCGGTCATGGAGAGGGTAACCGTGTGTTCTTCCTCGGTGGTCCAGGTGAGCGTCGCTGCAGCGTCCTTGTAGGAGGAGATGGTGGCTCCGGCGACCTTCAGGATCCATCCGGCGGCGGGGGCGGTTTCGGCGGTGGTGCCGTCATTCCCGTAGTAGTTGGTGCCGTCGGTGAGGGTGACCTCCTTGTCGCCGGTGACCACCTGGAGGCTCAGTGTGGTGCCGGTGAAGGAGACCGTGCCGTCCTTCGTGGAGACGTAGGTCTTGGACTCCTCGTCCTTTGCCAGGAAGATCGCCTGGTTGGCGGGATCCTGCGCGGGAGTGATGGCGATGGGGGCCATGTCGTCGGAGCCGCGGGTCTTCCGGATGGTGTAGTTCACGCCCGCCTTTGCGGAGAGGCTGTAGGGATACTCGCTGATCTCCACGACCTCGGCGCCCTCGGCGTCGGACTGCAGATAGAGGGTGGAGGCGTCCGTGGAATTCAGCTTGAGGGCGGCGTCGGTGGAGGCCACCAGCACCCACGCGTTGTCGTCGTCGGAGGCGGCGCGAAGATCGGTTCCCAGTCGCGCCATGTCGCCGGTGACGGTGGCTGTTTCGCCTTCCAAATTTTCGGGATTGGCGAGATAGACGTCCTTCACGCCGAACATGGCGGAGAAGGGCGGGAAGGGCACGGTGGACGCCTCGGTGGCCTCGCCGAAGACCAGGGAGGGCGACTCCGTCTCGTTGCCCACCATCACATTCACGGTGAAGGATTCCGCGGCCCAGGCGCAGGTGGCGACCACCAGGAGAGCGAATGCCAGAAGTTGAGATGTTTTCTTCATAATTGGGTATTGTCGAAGGGCTCGAGTCCCCTTTGAGTGTCAATCAAGTTGCTGACCGGATCCGCCAGACCTGGGCCAAGACCGAGGGGAACGCGCAATCCCCTCGCCGGCAACGGAGAGCGTGCCGCGCAGGCACACTCCACCCCATGGTCGACAGCACGGATGAAGGCAAAATATAGCAGACGGAAGAGAAATTTTTCCGGGAAACGGAGAAGGAGAAGGAACCCGGCTAACCGCCAGGGCATGCCGGTGCGCGGCCCCTTGCCACTAGCCACCGTTTTGCCGCGGCAAAACGCCCCGGCGTAGCTGAACCA